>NZ_JAEHGE010000001.1:25000-339231 GCF_016097415.1 sulfur-oxidizing endosymbiont of Gigantopelta aegis
TCATACTGGATCAGATGATTCGACTTTGGCAAAAGCACACGGGTAAAAAGGTGTTGACGATTAATCATGCTAAATTTGTACAAATTTTACGTGCAGACATAGCTTGTAGCATTCATTATTTGGAAAAAGAAACAAAAAAAGTCACTTTTTTAATTCAGGATAGGGCACAGAACATCATCAGTAAAGGCCAGTTTTATTATGACTCATAAGCAATCTGATGCTCAATGGAAAACCAGCCGGGATCGTGGCAGTCCCTGGTTAATTAATTTAATTATCTGGATTATTTTAAACTTGGGCAGAACGACTGGGCGCTTATTGTTATTTCCCATTGTGCTTTATTTTGTCCTTAGTTCAAAAACACGTCGTTATTCGATGCGTTATTTACAACGCAACTTCAAAACTGCAGGTAAAAAAAGCCCTGGTTTTACCGCTCTTTTTAGTCACTTTTATAGTTTTGCCAATATGTTGTTAGATAGAGTTTTTTTTCTTACTGGGCAAACTCAGCAGTTTTCCATACAATTGCACAATGAACATTTACTCACTGAGCTAATTTCTCAGGGTAAAGGTGTGGTGCTCCTAGGTTCTCATTTGGGTAATTTTGACGCTTTGAGAGCTTTGGCTAATGAAAAAAAGGATATTAAAATTCGTGCTCTGATGCATGATAATTCGCAACAAAATATAAATCGAGCCTTTGAGCGTTTAAATCCACAATTAAAAAATGATGTCATTCATATTGATACACCAGAATCCATGCTGCAGGTACAAGAAGATATTAATAATGGTTATATTATTGGCATTCTGGCCGATAGAATTGAACAGGATGTTCGGAGTGTCTCTTGTCAGTTTTTAGGAGATGAGGCAAGCTTTCCAAGCGGGCCGTTGATTGTCGCTCATTTACTCAAAGCACCGATTGTTATATGTTTTGCGTTACATCGTGGAGGCAAACAATACGATATTTATTTTCATCAATTGAGTGAACAGCTTGTTTTACCACGCGACAATCGTGATCAGGAATTACAAGAGTTAATGCAAGAATATGTCAATATACTTGAGCTATATGCCCTTAAGTATCCGTATAATTGGTACAATTTCTATAACTTCTGGCATGATAATTAACCTTATGAGCCATCGTAAACTAATATCTCTCAAAATAAAGCTAAATAGTCTACTGCTATTGTTAATACTTTTTTCTATCCCCAGCCAGGCACAGGATCATAGCCAATTACAACAATTGCTATCACCCTTTAGCGGTATCCCTCATATTAAATTAGCTTATCAGGAAAAACGTTTTTCTATATTTTTTAAACAGCCTCGCTTATATCAGGGTACGATTGAGTACATTAGCCCTGATACGCTGATTAAGTCAGTAGAGACACCCGATAGAAAAAAATTTGTACTACAACAAAATACCTTAAGCATTTATGAACACAATATAGAACCAGACGACACTTCTGACCCTATTAACAAGGTATCCTTGGATGACTATCCACAATTGAAGCAACTTAAGACGCTTTTTATTGCTTTATTTCAGGGCGATACTGATCAATTAGTTAAATTTTATCAGTATAAAATTCATCACTTAGCAAACAACACAACACGCTTGGTTTTAAAATCATTACTCAACAATCCGCTTATTGACGATATTCCTTCATCATTGAGCAAGCAACAAATTGATATTGTTTTTCAGCATCAACGCATTATAAAGATCTTGATGAAAGGCTTGGGCGGTGAACGTTCTGAAGTTATTTTTAACTATGAATAGGCAGGCAATTTATAGTATTTTTATATTCGCATCTCTCAGTCTATTGATGCTGTTATTTTTGTCCCAAGCACTGCACATTCGCTCTGACATTAGTTTTTTTCTTCCCCATGATAAAAGTATACTTGATCGTATTATGAAGCATCAACTCACTCAGGGTGAGGCAGGGAAAATCATCATTATTGCCCTATCGAGCCATAAGCCTACAAAAAGCAATTCTACTTTAAAATTAGCTGAAATCAATAAGCAATTAGCCAGTGAACTAAAAAGCAATAAGCATTTTTCTACCGTTCAAAATGGTTTTTTATTAGCTAATGAGCTATTAATTCAACCTTATTATGAATATCGATATTTATTAGACCGACAATCTGATGCCAATTTTAGTACGGAAAGTTTAAAACAAAGTTTTACACAAATACAACAACGTCTACAACAAATCCCCTCGGCACTGGAACAAAAATTATTTGCAGAAGATCCACAAATGATCTGGCTTGGACTGCTTAAACAATGGCATGCTCAAACACTTAAAAAACAACAGGGTGTCTGGTTCGATCAATCTGGCAAGCAGAGTTTACTCTTTGTTAAAACACAGGCTGAAGCTTTTGAGTTGGACAAACAACTAGTCAATATTGACATGCTCACTATTAGCATAGATAAATATTTAGCCACAGAAAATATTGATTACATCATCACAGGTGCTCCTGTCTTTGCTCTAGCCTCTAAACATGCGATCAGCAGTCAAATTAAATACATTTCCCTACTGGCTTCTTTATTATTATTCATTTTTCTTTATTGGTTTTTTCGCTCAAGCAAATTAATTGTCCTCACGTTCTTACCCCTTGGCTTTGCCATCTTAAGCAGTATGACCTGCGTCATACTTCTGGATGGTTTTATTCATGGCATCAGCATTGCCTTTGGCATTACTCTTATTGGTATTGCGGTAGATTACCCCGTACACTTTTATTCACACCTTTTATACGCTGTAGATAAAAACAAACAGCCGCCTAATCCTAATAATGCCATTAAATCCATTTGGCCTTTATTACGACTCGGCTTATTAACAACTTTAGTGGGGTTTTCTGCGCTTGTGCTATCCGATTTTTCCGGGCTACAACAATTAGGTGTTTTTGCTATCAGTGGATTATTTGCTGCAGCAATGTTTACTCGCTTTATTTTACCCTTGGTTCCAATAAAACACCCTACTCCATCAATTAGTAGCTTTAATTATTTACTCAAGTTATTAAAACGTCCACTCCCAGCAATTTTATATCCACTTGCCATTTTTTTACCGCTACTCGCATCAGGCTATATTTATAGTCAAAGTGATCGCTTATGGCAACAGGATTTATCAGCTTTAAGCCCTATACCAGAAGAGCTTAAACGTCAGGATTTTAATTTACGCGAGGCCATGGGTTTGCCGGAGTTACGTCATGCAATTATTTTACAAGCTGATACAATAGAGCAGTTATTACAGCGCTCAGAAGTATTAAAACCCCATTTAAACCAGTTAAAAAAACAGGGTATTATTTCTGGTTATGATATGGCAAATCATTATTTACCCAGCATTAAATTTCAATTAGAACAACAACAAAATTTACCAGATAAAAAAGTATTGCTTACGCATTTGAATGCTGCACTTTCTCAAAGCCCTTTATCTATTGCTGCTTTTTCTAGTTTTTTGCAGGCTGTTGAAAACAGTAAATTATTGACGCCAATAAATTTCCAGAAACTTATGGCTGATGATACCAATAGCAACACACATAATATAATCACCCATAAAGTAAACGCTTTACTATTGCAAAAAGACAATCAATGGACTGGAATTATTCCTCTACAAGGCGTAAATCAAACTATTGAATTAAAAGCCATACAACAACAGCTTAGTTTTCCTTTATTGCTGATGGATTTAAAAAAACAGACAGAAAGCATGTTAAGTGACTATCGTAATGAGGCTTTGCTTTGGTTTGTTTTGGGTGCTTTGTTAATTGTTGTCATATTGTTTATTCACACGCACAATGCTAATACCTTGTTCTTGATGATTTGGCCCTTTAGTGCGGCAGTAGTTTTAACGATTGCCAGCTTATTAGTCATGGATTATCGTTTATCTATTTTTCACCTTGTCACCTTATTATTGGTCATCGGTCTGGCCATTGACTATAGTATTTTTACTGCAAACAATACGGCAGTCTCTCAGGTTTCTGTTATAATTTGCCTGATATCGACTATTATTATGTTTGGTGCATTAAGTTTTTCTGAGTTGCCGATTCTCAAAGCCATTGGTTTAACTGCCTCTTTGGGTGCATTTTATGCCTTTATCATTGCTCATATTTTCAGCCATCAACAACTTAAAATTTATAATCAATAGGGACAAGCTACCATTTCTTTATTACTCTCTCATTTTACTGTCACCACTGCTGCAGGCACTGCTAATCAAGCAAATCTTCATGCTTTAAAAAATGGCATCAGTGGCTTGCAAAAAAATGATTTCCTAGATATTGAACTGGACACTTGGATTGGGCGAGTTGCAGGCGTGGAAGAACAAAAACTTCCTGATAGATTCACTGCTTATCATTGTCGTAATAATCAATTAGCCTATATGGCATTACAGCAGGATGATTTTATAGCTGCCATTGAGCAGGCAAAAAAAAATTATGGTGCTGAACGTCTAGGTGTGTTTTTAGGCACATCAAGCTCAGGTATACTCAGCACTGAACTGGCCTATCAAAGTGAGTGTTTTCTTCAAGATGGTATCTTACCTGCTGATATTCATTTACGAGAACAACATAATGGTTTTTCTGTTGCTGAGTTTATTCGCAAGCTATTGCAACTTAAAGGCCCTGCACAGGTAATTTCAACGGCTTGCTCTTCCAGTGCCAAAGTTTTTGCCAGTGCTGCTCGGTATATTGAGCTGGGTTTATGTGATGCCGCGATTGTCGGTGGCGTTGACAGTCTGTGTCTGACAACACTCTATGGTTTCAACTCTTTGGAGCTCCTCTCAAAGGAGGTTTGTCGGCCTGCTGACAAGCAACGCAATGGATTATCCTTAGGCGAAGCAGCCGCCTTTGTTTTGCTGGAAAAAACGGACAAAGCAAACCAGCCTTCATCGCCCGTTTATCTTAATGGTTATGGCGAAAGCTCCGATGCCTACCACATGTCATCCCCTCATCCTGAAGGACGAGGGGCATTTCAGGCCATGCAAAGTGCATTGCAACGAGCAAACATGAGTGCGCAAAGGGTTGATTATGTCAATTTACATGGTACCGCCACGGTGATGAATGATCAGATGGAAGACAAAGCACTGGCAAAGATTTTTTCAACACCAATAGCCTGTAGTTCAACTAAGGGCTGGACAGGGCATACTTTGGGTGCGGCGGGTGCAGTTGAAGCTATCTATAGCGCTTTATGCATCCAGCATGATTTTGTCCCCCAAAGCTTACATACGCTTGAACCTGACCCTTATTTTTCACAAACTGTTTTAATGCAAACCAAGTCGGCAAACATTAATACAGTTGCAACTAATTCATTTGGTTTTGGTGGTAATAATTGTTGCCTTATTTTGAGCAGCACACCATGTTAGCCGTCTATATAAAAGCCATTGGTATCACTGCACCGGGCATGAATAATTGGCAAGAGGCACAACAGGTTTTTTGTGAGTCTGAACAATACTCACCGCAATTACTGGCAAAAAAACTGCCAACATTATTAGCTGCCAATGAGAGTCGTCGAGCGAGTCGAGTGACTCAGTTGGCAATCTCAGCAGCACAGCAAATTGCCAGCAGTGAAGACTTGCAAAATTATTTACAGATTTTCTCCAGCAGCAATGGTGATTTGAATATTTTTCATCGTATTAGTCTGGCACTCTCAATGCCGGGTCGTCCAGTATCACCCACCTTGTTTCATAATTCTGTTCATAATGCCCCGGCTGGATACTGGTCTATTGCTACTGACTCACAAACTGCGAGTACCAGTATTACAGCTTATACTGATAGTTTAGCGGCAGGCTTGCTAGAAGCCGCCGTACAATTATCGAGTAGTGATAATTACAATCAAGATGATGCTTTATTGGTCTGTTATGATGAAATTCCTCCAGCGTTTTTTTTGCCACAATTTCCTATCACTGATGAATTTTCCTGTGCATTAATATTGAGCACTAAGGCAGATAATGCGCTGGCCAAAATTGAGCTGAGTCTGGGTAATGGCTCAGAAATAATTAACCACTGTTCTCATCCCAAACTTGAGCAATTGCGCTGTGCTAATCCACAGGCTATGATATTACCCTTGTTAGAAATACTGGCTCGTAATTTTCACCAATCACAAACAATTAGCCTGCCTTATTTTGAACAAGGTTTAAATATTATCGTCTCTCCACCTTAGACTTATTCCGCTTATGCATTTAAACCATTCTGACATTCTATTATCTCGTTATGACATTCTATTATCTCGTTATGACATTGCCCAACGACTGCCCCACTCTGGCAAAATGTGTTTATTAGACTGCGTTGTCCAATATGATACCCTCAATTTAACGGCCTTGGCGACGAGTCATCAGAGCAATGACAATCCATTACGTGTGGGCAATAAAATCGCTACGATTAATGGCATCGAATATGCCGCACAAGCAATGGCGATACATGCCTCACTTATCGCTGAGAAGACAAGCAATGATGATACGGTAGCAATGGGCTATTTAGCGACTGTGCGTAATATTTGTATCAAAACGCCTTATTTACCGGAAAATTCCGGCCCTCTTAGCATCCTTGTCACACAGCTCATGAGCGATGGTCATGGTTTTACCTATGAGTTTCAACTAAGCTGTGATCAGACAATAGTTATTTCTGGTAAAATAACTATTTTTTTATAATCTCTCTTATTTGGTTGCCCATGAAGTATGCTTTAGTAACCGGTGGCAGTGGTGAAATCGGTCAGGCTATTTGCCAACGACTAGCCGCTGATGGCCATCATGTGATAGTCCATGCCAATAAAAATTTTCAAGCGGCGCAAGTATTAGTCGCTCAGATCATTAGTCAGGGCGGTTCAGCCCAAGCGATACAATTTGATATCACTGACTTTGCCCAAACTACAGCTAAAATCGAAGCTTTGAATCAACTACAGCCCATTCAAATTATCGTTCATAATGCCGGTATTCATCAAGATGCACCCTTAGCAGGCATGAGTAAGCATCAATGGGATAATGTTATTGATGTTTCTCTGCACGGTTTTTTTAATGTTACCCAACCAGCGATGTTACCAATGATGAAAACGCGTTGGGGGCGTGTTATTGCCATTAGTTCTATCGCAGGTATCACTGGGAATCGAGGTCAGGCCAATTATGCCGCCGCAAAAGCAGGCTTAAGCGGCGCTTGTAAATCACTCTCCATCGAGTTGGCATCACGTGGCATTACGGCCAATGTCGTTGCACCGGGGATCATCAATACCAGCATGAGTGAAGCTAATTTTCCCATTGATAAAATACGTCAATTAGTACCCATGCAACGTGCCGGTGAAGCCAGTGAAGTCGCTTCTCTGGTCAGTTTTCTTGCTTCCGATGAAGCGGCTTATATCTCCGGTCAGGTAATATCAATTAATGGTGGTATGGCATGAGTGCCATTCATGCTGAAGCACTGCAATATATGCTTGTTATCCCGGCCTATAATGAAGCAGCCACTATTCATGAATTATTAGAGCAAGTCCTAGCGCAAAAGCCAAAGCAATTATTACTTATCAATGATGCCTCTAATGATGACACTGGAAAGATTGTGGATAATTTTATAAACAGTCACAGCACACAGCCTGTAAAGGTCATTCATAATACCGAAAATTTAGGCAAAGCAGCGAGTCTTTGGCTTGCCTTTGAGCAAGCCATTGCTCAGGGTATGGATGTCGTGATCACGATGGATGGCGATGGCCAACATCCTGCAGAAGATATTCCCGCATTATTGAAGAGTCACTTAGAACAGCCTGAGCATATTATTATTGGCGCGCGAGAAAGAAATCTAAAAAATCAGCCTATAGGACGTTTTTTAGCGAATCGCTTTGCCAATTTCTGGATTTCCTGGGCTGCCGGTTATAGCGTCAGTGACAGTCAGTCTGGTTTTCGCCTCTATCCAGTTTCTTTACTGAAAAAAATACCGTGTTTAAAAAACAGCCCCGGCTTTGTGTTTGAAAGTGAAGTGATTATTGAAGCAGCCTGGCAGGGGTACTATACCAGTATTGTTAACATTCCGAGTATTTACCATAAAAATCGCCGCCCTAGTCATTTTCAAGCTTGGCAAGATATTAAAAAAATCACCAAAATGGTGGCTGCCCGTCTAGTGATTACCCGTTTTAATCTTAAAGATCTCTGGGCTGTCCTGAGCAAGAAACCCGCACCGATAAATAACGAGTAATTTAGCTTGGAAGATTTTTGTTACATTAAGTAACACTTTACACCACTCAACAACAACAACAAAATCATTTCCTGACAAAGAAAACAACATTAAATAATTGTTTTTATTTGATTTTTTCTTTTTGGTCTTAATATTGCTCTGCTTATGGCAATACTCTAATTACATAAGCAATCATACGAAATGACTGATACGACTAAGGCATTGAAGCCTGCTTTAACTTTTTTACAACGCCACATTCCCTTTAAGCAAATGTCAGCAACGCATCAGGAATACCTTGCTATGCATCTGGAACAGGTATTTTTTGCCGAAAAAGAGTCTATTATTCAACCCATCGACGGCGTGGTTGAGTATTTGTATATAGTAAAAAATGGCTGTGTCAGTAGTAAGCTTGAAGCTGGTAGCTGTTTTCCCATTGTGGCATTATTGGAGAAAAGATCAGTCAATACGCCCTACCTAGCCATAAAAAGTACCATTTGCTATCGACTAAGACAATCTCACTTTGAATATTTAATGCAATACAGCCAGATTTTTCATGAATTTATCACTCAATAGGTCTTTATATATCCCAACACTGGAAAATAGTGTTACTTTTTTACCCAGTGAGTGTTACCCAAGGTAACACTTTTCAATGATTTCATTAAAGATAAAGGCTAACAGACTGTTTTAAATGACAAAGTTAAAATGGCATGGATATCGCACAAGATTTTAGCTTAGGTGTTAAGAGCTAGAACTTAGATATAAAGCAATCACACAAACAGTTTATACAAGCACTGGATAAACCATCATCCATAATAATAACCAAGAAAAGTTCGCTCAATCATAAGAGCAATCTTAATAATGACAAGGGAAGTAAATAATGACTGATAAGAAAAATTCATCAGGCTGGTCACGTCGTGACATTATCAAAGCAGCAGGCGCTTTTTCAGCAGCAGGGGCGATGCCATTGTTTTTCAGCCGTGGCGCGTGGGCAGAGAACAATTTTTTAAACAATCCTGGTAAAGCAGCCACTGTAAAAATAGGCTTCAACGTACCACAGACTGGAGCCTATGCAGATGAAGGTGCCGATGAATTACGTGCCTTCAAACTGGCCGTTAAACACCTTAATGGTGAAGGTGATGGCGGTTTAATGAATACCATGAAGCCATTAAGCCTAAAAGGTAATGGTATTTTAGGTAAGAAAGTTGACTATGTAACCGGTGACACACAGACAAAATCTGACGCAGCACGTGCTTCCGCTAAGCGTATGATCGAAAGAGACGGTGTTATCATGTTCTCTGGTGGTTCATCTTCAGGTGTGGCGATTGCAGTGCAATCTCTAGCACAGGAAATGGGTGTTATTTTCATGGCGGGTCTGACTCACTCCAATGATACAACAGGTAAAGATAAGCGTCGTTATGGTTTCCGTCATTTCTTCAATGCTAAAATGTCTGGCGCAGCTCTGGGTCCCGTACTGAAAAAAGAAATGGGCACTGATCGTGCTGCTTATCACTTAACTGCTGATTACACCTGGGGTTGGACACAGGAAGAATCCATCAAGGAAACCACTGAAGGTCTGGGTTGGAAAACAGTTAAGACCGTTAGAACACCTGTTGGCGCAGGTGATTTCTCACAATACATTACGCCTATTTTGAACTCCGGTGCTGATACACTTATTCTTAACCACTATGGTAAGGATATGATCAACTCTTTAACTCAGGCGATTCAGTTTGGTTTGAAAGACAAGCAAGTCAATGGTAAAGATTTTGAAATCATCGTGCCTTTATACTCACGTCTGATGGCGCAGGGTGCTGGTAAAAACCTAAAAGGTATTTTAGGTACAACTAACTGGAACTGGGCACTCAAAGATAAGGGTTCACAAGCCTTTGTTAAATCATTCGGTAGTGAATATGGATTCCCACCTTCACAAGCAGCACATACTTGTTATGTACAAACACTTTTATATGCCAATGCCTGTGAAATGGCTGGTACCTTCTACCCACCTGAAGTGATCAAACAATTAGAAGGTTTCAAGTTTGATGGCATGGGTAATGGTGCAACTGAGTACCGCGCTGAAGATCACCAGTGCTTCAAAGATGTCTTGGTGGTTCGTGGTAATGAAAACCCAACTAGCCAATTTGATTTATTGGAAATTGTTCAAGAAGTGCCTCGTTCACAGGTTGAATACGATGCCAAGATCTTTGGTGGTGAATTAGGTCCTTATAAGGTCTAACACCTTACTCTGTTCTAAAAAGCAGTACTCATTTTTATTCGGTACTGCTTTTTTATATGAGTCGCTTTAAACCTAAATAAAATAGTGAATATTTGTTCATAATTGTTTTTTTGTATAACAAAAAGCCATTATGAACCAATGTTTTTTAATAACCTTTAATCATAGCGAAGTAATCAAAATGGATGCAATTTTTCTCCAGATTCTCAATGGGCTAGACAAAGGCGGTGCTTATGCATTGATTGCTCTTGGCCTGACCCTCGTTTTTGGTACCCTGGGGGTGGTCAACTTTGCCCATGGTGCTTTATTTATGTTGGGTGCCTTTTGTTCGGTCAGCTTTTATAAGTTGCTTACGATTTCCAAACAAGTCAAAGATGAAAGCATTACCTTTTTTGATGCGTTTAAAGAACAGCCTTATCTAGAAATCTGGTTTGGCGATTTTGGCACTGCTATTATTGATTATGCCGTCCCCTTATCCATATTATTTGCCATCCCCATGATGTTGCTTATTGGTTTAATTATGGAACGTGGTCTTATCAGACATTTTTATAAGCGTACACATGCTGAACAAATTCTAGTCACTTTTGGTCTTGCCATTGTAATACAAGAACTTATTAAATCATTCTTTGGCGCTAATCCTATTCCTATGCCACCACCCGATATTGTCTCTGGTAGCGCACCCATTGGTGTGTTATTAGGTCTGAGTGAATCGGTTGTTTATCCTTGGTGGCGATTAATTTACCTCGCCTTTGCAGGGCTTATCATTGGTGGTGTTTTTGCATTCCTCAACCTGACCACCTTTGGCATGGTTGTTCGTGCCGGTATGATGGACCGAGAAACCGTAGGTCTGTTAGGCATTGATGTGGAACGCCGTTTCACTGTAGTCTTTGGTTTGGCCGCTGTCGTCACTGGTTTGGCTGGCGTGATGTATGCACCCATTTTACCGCCGGATTATCACATGGGTATGGACTTTTTAGTCCTATCCTTTGTGGTCGTGGTTGTGGGGGGAATGGGCTCTCTTGGTGGAGCAGTTGCTGCAGGCTTTTTGCTCGGCATCTTACAATCCTTTGCTTCCATGAATGAAGTGAAAGCCATTATTCCCGGTATTGACCAAATTATTATTTATCTTGTTGCCGTTGTTATCCTATTAGTCAGACCGCGTGGTTTACTAGGACGCGAAGGGGTAATGGAGGACTAACATGAAAGCACCTACTATAAAAAACGATATGATTGTTATGCTGATTTTTTCAGCCGTAATTCTAAGCATGCCCTATTGGCTAGCACCTTTAGGGGCAGGCTATCCTGATCTCTTACAAAAACTTGCCATCTTCGGCATTTTTGCCGTGGGCTACAATATTTTATTTGGTTTAACCGGTTATTTATCTTTTGGTCATGCGGCATTTTTGGGCATCGGCTCTTATACTGCTGTATGGTCATTTAAATTATTCACCATGAATATTTTACCGGCTATTATTTTCAGTACTTTAATGGCTGGCTTATTTGCCATATTGATCGGCTTTATTACCTTACGCCGCTCCGGGATTTATTTTTCTATTTTAACTTTAGCCTTTGCGCAAATGTTTTATAACCTAGCCTATTCGGTACTAACCCCTATTACCAATGGTGAAACAGGCTTACAACTGTCTCGTAATGATGCAAGAATTATTGATAATTTCTTATTTGAAGCAGGAGAAGGTCTGCCATCAACAGGACTTTTTGGCATTGAAATGAGTGGCTACTCTGGTTTCTATGTCTGTGCCGTATTATTGATTATTGCCTTTTTTATCTCCCAGCGTATCTTTCATTCACCATTTGGCATTAAACTCAAAGCCATCAAGTCAAACCAAAAACGGATGAAATACGTAGGCTATAATACTCGCCCTTATTTACTGACGGCTTTTGTCATTTCCGGCATGTATGCCGGACTTGCCGGGGGGCTAATGGCAGCGACCGATCCTCTCGCCGGTGCAGAGCGTATGCAATGGACGGCATCAGGTGAAGTCGTACTTATGACTATTTTAGGCGGTGTAGGCACTTTAATCGGCCCACTGCTGGGTGTTGGTATTATTAAGTACTTTGAAAATATCTTTTCCTCACTCAATGATCAGGTTCTCTTACAGGCCTATTCATTTATGCCTGACTGGTTAGCTAATATCATGGTAGCCATTACCTCACCCTTTGTTGGTGAAGGCTGGCATCTCACTCTTGGGGCACTTTTTGTACTCATTGTGGTTTTTTTACCTGGTGGAATTATGGAAGGCATTGGTCTAATAAAAAAACGTTTTTCTCGAAAGTCACCTTCTCCAGAAAACATTGAATCGGCTGATAAGTAAGCAAGGGTAATAAAAACTATGAGTAATATCATTTTAGAAATCGATAATGTACAAAAATCCTTTGGCGGACTTAAAGCACTCAAAGATCTTAATTTGCAAATTGAAGAAGGTAAGGTACATGCCATCATTGGCCCTAATGGTGCCGGTAAATCAACCATGCTGAATGTCTGTATTGGTCAGTTAGCACCCGATAGTGGTACGGTCACATT
Source organism: sulfur-oxidizing endosymbiont of Gigantopelta aegis (assembly GCF_016097415.1). Taxonomy (NCBI): domain Bacteria; species sulfur-oxidizing endosymbiont of Gigantopelta aegis. Next base: position 37,894 of record NZ_JAEHGE010000001.1, read on the forward strand.
TAATGGCGAAAACATGATAGGTAAGGCACCGCATGAAATTAATCAGGCCGGTATATCACGTGTATTTCAGACGCCAGAAATTTTCCCTGATTTAAGTTTATTACAAAATGTCATGATTCCAGCTTTTGCCAAACGCGAAGGCTCATTCAAAATGAACATTTTTCGTAGCTTGTCTAATGAATCAGAAGTACAGGATGAAGCCTGTCATATTCTCGATGACATCGGACTTTCTTGTCATTTACATACCAATGCGGGCAGCCTGTCACGAGGTGACAAGCGGCGTTTGGAACTGGCAATGTGCCTGGTACAGCATCCTAAATTGCTCTTGCTCGACGAACCTACTGCGGGCATGGCACGACATGACACCAACAAGACTATTGACTTATTAATGAAAATCAAAGAACGCGGTATGACAAAAATCATTATTGAACATGATATGCATGTGGTTTTCAGCGTTGCCGATCACATTTCTGTATTAGCTCAGGGTACTATTATTGCCTCCGGTTCACCCGATGAAATCAAAGGCAACCCCAAGGTTCAGGAAGCTTATTTAGGGGGAGCGCACTTATGAGCGATAGCAACGTAGACAACAACATAGAAAACAATATTAACAACAGCACTGAGCATGTGCCCACAGCACCGACTATTCCTAACACCGGTAATACCCCGGCATTTTTTTCCTGTTGGGATATTCATTCTTATTATGGTGAAAGTTATATTGTGCAAGGTGTCAGCTTTGATGTTCGTGAAGGTGAAATCATTGCCTTACTTGGCCGTAATGGAGCGGGTAAAACCTCTATTTTACGCTCAATTGCCCGCGCCTCAGTCCCGGTAGTAAAACATGGTGAAATCTGGTTGGATCACCAGCCGGTGCATAAGATGAAGTCTTATCAAGCTGCGCAACATGGTATTTCACTGGTACAGGAAGATCGCTGTATTATTGCTGGACTGACGGTAGAAGAGAATATCAAATTAGCACAAATTGAAGAGCCTATTGGCTGGTCAATCGAACGGATCTATGAGCATTTCCCTCGCTTGGGTGAACGCCGTAACCAAATGGGAATTACTTTATCCGGTGGTGAACAACAAATGCTGGCCATTGCCCGTGCTTTGGCAAGAGACATCAAACTACTCTTATTAGACGAGCCTTATGAAGGACTTGCCCCTGTCATCGTTCAGGAAATTGAACGTATTCTCGATAGTATTAAAAAATTAGGTATTACTACCATAATTGTTGAGCAAAATGCAATTGCTGCTTTAAGACTTGCTGATCGTGCCATTATCGTGGACATGGGACACATTGTATTTGATGGTCTGGCTCAGGAAGTACTCGATGATGCAGATCTGCGTCAGCAATATCTTGCGATATAACTGACAGCAACGGTTCTGTGATGAACGATTTAAGTGCTTTATGAATTTTTAAATAATTGTTCTAATTCTGATTGGGGTAGCTTTCCCGTTGCATTTCTGGGGAGGCGCTCGATGATGATTATTTTTTTTGGCAGGAAGACACTTTCAATCAGTGGTTTCAAATAATTTCTAAGATCTTGTACTAATTGTTTTTTATCAATCCCATTCACTGCATTTATAGATACAGATGCTGGTACAACGAAGACTAGCAGTTTTTTCTCTGTTCTAATGTGTTTTGATTCATTGACTAGTTTAGGATTCACTTCGGTCTGAAAAAAACAGCCATCACTTATATGTTCATAAGATTGTAAGTGATAATTCAAATAGGATAAGGATGTTCTTTTTCCCGCAATATTAATTAAGTCTGACTTCCTGCCTCGTAGAATAAAGTGTTGACTGTCTATGAGTTTAATCACATCATTAAAAATAAATTGCTTAATTGAGCGCCTTGTCTTAACTTGTATCTCTTCATCATCTTGCTTATCTTTTTGTTTGCCCTTGAGCGTATTAGATACCTTAATACACTCAAGTACAATATCATCAAATACCTGCCATTCTTCTGAGTTAATTGTTCTTCGACTCGCGATAGAACCGACTTCGGTACAACCAAAGACTTCCATCACTCTAGCCTGATATTGTTCCTCACATAAGGCTGCCATTTCTGCCTCTAAGGGTGCCGTAGCTGAAATAAATTGTTTCACCGCAGGTAATTTTATGGCTGTTTTTAGGCAGGCTTTTAAGTGTAAGGGCGTGGTTATAATGGTTGTTTCACTATACTTGCCTGCTTGCTCTGCTACATGAGATAAATCTTCCAAACATTGAACAATATCCTGTGGAAAAAATGGCTTATTTGAATGTAATAACAAGCCGTTTTGTAAGGCGACGATAATGCTCACTTCTAAGCCATACATATGCTGGACTGGCACTGTCGCCAAAAGACTCTGTAGGCTGTTATTTTTTGTCTCAAGATGACTGAACAAACGTGCGGTTAAGCATTCTGCTGATGACAGCAAATCACCCCATTGCTTAATATAAGCTTGGGGATGTCCTGTGCTACCCGAGGTAAAAATGATAGCCACTATTTGCTGTAATTCAATATCAGTGATGAGCTGACTGAGAGCCGTGTAATTCTCAGCGCAATAATCTATTTCATCAACTATTTCTTGTAGCTCAAATAACTGAATATCTCCCTCCATTGGAGGCATTTCCTGTGCTTCGGACAAGACAATCACATCATCATAGCGCTGATTTAAGTGCGTTATAACAAATGGCGTCACGGTCGAGGGAAACAAACAAATTGTTTGTTTTTTTAAGGCAACTAGAAAACCAATTAAAAAATAATAACGGTCTTCATATAAATTAAGTAAATATTGGTGGGATGGTATTTTGTCTGCAATTATTTTTACCGTTAATAACAGCTCCCTCAGTGTCACTACTTTATTGTTGTGATAGATAACGGGAGAGTCCATGGCAGCATAATTCAAGACCGGCTTTGCAACTTGTTCTACAATGAGATATTCAGACATTAGCGCAATAACTCACGTTGATCTATGGTCATTAATTGTTTGATAAAACGCAGTGGTGAGAACCATTTTTTAAACCATAACATGCGAAAAACCCATTCACCAATAAATAGGCCTATTTTTACAGTCAAGTAGGATTCAAGGCGGTTTTTTAATTCATTGGGGCTAACTCTTTTATGACTCTTTTTTTCTTTAAAAGGCTGCATCAAGATAAAGTAAAAAATAGGTAATAATATAGCGGTAACAAAAGGGACTTTATAAGTCACACTGAGATGAACGATGAGAGGATAAATAAAAAACTGAAATCGGGCAATAATATCCAAACTGAAAACACCTATTTTTCAACACGCATAATACACCCGCTATGAAGCTGACTTATAGGTATTATTTGGTTTTATTTTCGGCAATATGTTGCGCAAGACTTGTTAGCGAACGAAAAATTTCCTGATTTTTACTACTATCTGAGCGTAATTGAAAACCAAACTGCTGGGTAATTGCCATTGCTAACTCAAGTGCATCAATTGAATCCAGAGCCAGTCCCTCGCCAAACAAATAGTCTTGAGGAGCAATGTCACTGACTTCGATCTCTAAATTTAAGGTATCAATAATCAACTGAGCAGTTCGATTTTCCAGTTCAGTATTGATATTGGCTTGATTCATAGTCCACTAACTTTTTATTTCTTAACAAGACTATCATTATAACATTAATTTTTCCCTGTCTGAACCTACAATTGAGAGAAATTAGTATGAACACATTAGCCCGATTATAGTGATGAGATTTCAGCCTCACTGCTCTTTGCTACGGATTCTTCTGGTAAACTATTTCGTGCCTTCAATTGTTCGACTAATGAATCCAGCAGAGTTGTTGAGGCTTGTTCTAATTGCTTCATTTCATCAGAAAACAACATTTTATTCATGCCCGTTATCAAATCAGCAATACTCTTTCCCGGATCAGCAAACATTTCTGTTGCCAATGGCGCTTTAAATAATTGATCCATTTGCTTGATGTATTCATTCATGTCTTTCAGGCTAGCGGCTTCTATCGGCTGAGCGGAATTTTTCGCTATCGGCTGAGTCTGATAATCATTATAGGTGCTAATAGCAACAGAGCGAGTTTCTTGATAGCCCATGTCCAAGGAAAAACGGGTTAATTCTTCGCTATTGAAGTCCAGTTTTATGGCTTGTTTAAAAGCCTCCTGAACATTGCCGGAAAAAAATTGTTCTGACACTTTAGCGACATTATTAAGCAATTCATCAATGGCTTTTTGTTCACCTGAATCCAGCTCACCCTGTACTTGATAACTAATGCCTGTACTGGCTGAGAGACTGCTTGATCGCGTATAAATAGAACCATTCTCAGCCTGACTCATGCTCTGATTTGACTGTGCGCTTTGCTGCTTAAATAAGTCGATTAATATTTTATCGCCATCATTGGTGGTGATTTCAACACGCGTTTGTTCATCTCGTGAGTAACGGCTTTGTAATGATACTTGTTGTACTTTTGGGCTGGCATCGTCGTCAGTATCATTTTCCGTATCGCTATCATTTTCCTGGTCGCGATCACCGCCCTGATTTTGCGTATTATTAATTCCTTGTTCAAGACGATCCAGACCCTGCTGCAATAAATCATAGGTCGTATTAATATCTTCTTTTACCTGACCATTGAGAACGCTTAAACTTTCCAGAATATCTCTGGCCTCAGCAAAACCCTTTTCTATACCCTTACGAGCCTGTGCCATTAACTCATTTTGTTTATCATTATCACCTTCAGACAAAATACGTCCTGAAACAAAGCCGAGTATACGCTCAGATACTTTTTCCGGAGTATAGTCTGCAGCATTCAGGCCTTTGAGCTCAATGCCCTCACCCTGAAAATATTTTTCCAATTTATCAGCAATTTCTCGATTTAGGAGTGCCTGAGTTTTTTCTGGGCTGAGAATACCAATCGACACCTTATCTGCCGCAGGCTTGAACAATACTGTCTTATCAGGCAAATTTTGTTTCAAAAGATTATTCGTCAATAGTTGCTTACTGACATTAATTGCGGATAATTCACTTTGCATGATTAACTCCATCTAAATCACATGTTTTTCGGTCATTTTCAAAAATTGTTTATATTTCCACCAAATTTCAAAGCTATTAGCGACTTATAATGGTTTTTCTTTATTTTTTTGCTGACTTTCTTTTCATTCTACCCAAAATGAGATATATTCTACCATCAAAAATGTATCCCCTTTTTTTGATGCGTCACTAAAGAGTCAGAGGCAAACAATGCGTCATCAAGTACAAATTCAACCCAGTGAACACAAATTTTATGTTGAAAAAAACGAAACCATACTGAACGCAGCCCTGCGTCAAGGCATCAACTTGCGTTATGGATGTCGAAACGGAGCCTGCGGTGCTTGCAAGGGTAAACTGCTGAGTGGCGATATCAGCTATGACAAAGATCCGATGGCACTGAGCGATGACGATAAAGCAGAAAATCTCGTGCTCTTCTGTGCCGCCTTAGTTGATTCATCACTGGTCATTGAAGTTGATGAAGTTGAATTAGATAGTGCCATTGAAATAAAAACCCTGCCCTGTCGCATCCACGATATGCATCTATTAGCAGATGACGTGATGCAGATTTTCATTAAATTACCAGCATCCGAACGCTTACAGTTTTTACCCGGACAATACATTGATATTTTATTAGAAGATGGTCGCCATCGTAGTTTTTCTATTGCCAATGCGCCTCATAATGATGAATTTTTAGAACTGCATGTCCGTCAGGTAGAAAAGGGCCTGTTCACCGGTAAAGTTTTTTCCAGCATGAAAAACAAGGATTTACTCAGGATTGAAGGCCCTCATGGTAGCTTCTTCTTCCATGAAGATTCTAATAGAGATATCTTACTAATGGCTGGTGGCACTGGCTTTGCACCGATTAAGGGTATTGTTGAACATCTAATAGAAGAACAGGTAACACGTCCTGTTCACCTCTATTGGGGGGTGCGAACTGAAGCTGATTTGTATATGGGTGATTTAGCTGAGCAATGGGTGAAAGATTTCCCCAATATTCACTTTGTTCCGGTATTATCTGATGCGGGTGATACTTGGTCGGGGCGCACAGGCTATGTGCATGATGCGGTGTTAAGTGATTTTGATGACTTAGCAATGTTTGACATTTATACTTGCGGACCACCGGCAATGATTAAAGCGGCAGAAACGGCATTTCTCGCCAAGGGTATGCATAAGAAGCAATTCTTTTATGATTCGTTTGATTTTGCGAGTGACCAGTAGCATTCTACTCAAATCACACTTCAGCGTGGGCACAAAAAGCGTGCCCACGCTACTAGCATTTTTAAGACTAGCATTGATTTAAGGCTAACATTGCTGGTAATTCAGAGTCCAGTCCCACTTTTTCCTTATCCTTCTTTTGCGCACTGAGTAGCAAGCCTTCACGATAACAGTTCATCGCTTCAACAGAGTCTGCCAACTGCGTTTCATATAGCTCGCCTAAAACCTGATAGGCTTCAGTACTGGGAGCGACCTTGATACTCTCATTCAGATAATCTCTGGCCTTGCCCCAGAGCTGATTAGCAATGCTCAAACGCCCCAGGGTCAACAATAATTCCGCACTACGGCCATTATCACTAAGCCATGATTCCGCAGTTTCTAACTGCTTGGTGACATCCTGCTCATGAATCATGCCATACAATAAAATCAGCGCTGCATGCCAATGATGCTTAATGCCTTCTTTGATCAACTCCAATGCCTGTTCGTCTTTGCCAATGGCCAATAATATCTGACAATAATAATTGATCATTTCCGGCTCTGCACGGGTGACTTTAGGCAGGCGATTCCAGATAGCAGAAAGCTCATCGTGCTTATTGTTTTGTACTGCCTGAGCCATTAATTGCTTGCTCAGTGATTGCTCATACTGACTCAAAACATTAGCAGAAAAAATACTTTGCTTACGCAACTCTGGCAATAAGTTTTCCAAATCATTCCAACTATTCAATTGCTGATAGACACGGAACAACATTTTTAACACTTGCTTGTGCTTCGGTGCTAGATGACGCAAATGCATCAAAGTGGCCAATGCCTGCTCTGCCTGACCATCTTTAATTTGCAGCTCTGCCTGAGTCAAACCAATGGCAATATCTGCTTGGGGATCACTTTTATGAGCCTGTGACAAATACAAGTCGCGCCGATGGGATGAACCATCTTCCTGAGCAGCACGGGCAGCGGCCAGATAATTTAAAATTGGCATACCACTGCTATTGGCACTTTTTCGTAAATGCTTCTCTGCTTCACGCCAATTGCCTTCAGCCAGTTCGATATAACCCTTATTACAACTCTTGATCGCTTTAACGGTCTTACGATTATGATTCCAGGCACCTAATTTTCCGGGCAATTTAATCGTTTTAAGCAGAAAGTAAGCCAGTAACAACAAGCCCGCAATAAAGAAACTTAGTACGCCTAAGAGTAATACCAGTGTGCCTTCTACACTCCAGTCACCATGGCTGAGTAAGGCATAGCCGGGGTCTTCCTTGGCAATCAATGCCAGATAAACAGCTACAATTAAAAAACTCAGGGAATAGAAAAGCAGTTTTATCATCGGCTTGCCTCTTGCTGCTTTTCTAATTCTTTTTGGTAGCTACGCAAGACTTTTATCGAGCCGGAAATGTCTGGCATCGTGCTGCTGATGGTCATGCCTTGTAAGGCTTTAAGTTCCGCAACGGCCTGTTTTACCTGCGGGGTTTCCAAGTCAAAAAAAGTTTCCAGCCATTGCACTGCTTCTTTGGTACTGTCAATAAACAAGTCTTGTTGACCCATCAATAATGAGCGACGTGCGGTTTCCAACTTAAGTTGCAAGTTTTGCTGTAGGAAAAACTGTTCTTTGGGAGTCATCAAGGCCTTAGGTTTTTCTCCTAGCTGTCTCAGTGCCACCAGACTTCTCAATTCATGGAGAAACTCCCTGCCAGCCTGTTGTAAGTCAGCCGCATCGTGCGAGGCCTGTTTCTCCTTCAGTGCGGCAATTTTTTCTTTTGAATTCACTTGAGTGTATTTTATAGGCAAATTAGCGTTGGCTTTAATAACACTGCTCAGACGCGCTGCCATACCGACCACATCCGGCTGTTGCAGCGCTTTTAGGCTTTGAATTTCATCACGAATTTTTGTTCTAGATTCGATAGTACCCGGATCGCCGGTATCCAAAAGACGTGAATCAGCTGCTTCTAGTGCTGCAATGGCCGTGGCAACATCCTGTTGCAGTTGCAAACTATGATTAGCAATGAGTAATAGATATTCGACTTCAGACAGAACCCAACCAATACGCTCACGGCCTTTTTGTTTGAACAGGACATCAATGGATTGCAACATTTGTTGGTTGCTGACGGCTAAAGTCTTAGATAGTTTGCTGGTAGCCTGTTGTTGATTAGCCACCTGAGTTTGAAACTGTTGCTGCGTCGAAGTAACACGGCCTATTTTGTCTGTCAGGCTGGTGATTTGACCACTGACTTCCCCATCCACTTTAATACTGACCGCTGTCAATTGATCACGGGTATTAGCCAATTGCTGTGCTAAGTCAGCACGATTTTTTTCCATACTCTGAAAGAGTAGGAAACTGGCTCCGCCTGCACTGAGAGAGAAAATCAATGCCAGAAAAATAAATGCAGTCCCCATAGATGAAGCATTCTTTTGTTGACTATGCTCTGCTTGTTCTTCTGCTACCTGAGTCTTAGCCTGTTGAGACTTTGACTTGTTTCCTCTATCCCTATTACCGGCTGTGTTATTCACCTTATTTTTTTCCATTCAGTTTTCCTACCAACGAATTCTTACAGTCAAACACTGCTATTTTTATTTTTAGTTAATTTATTGTTAGCTACTTTTATCATTAAGTTTAGCCCATTCCAGCACACTTTCCAGCATCGCTTCATTTGTCGCATTTGAGGCCATCAGAAGCGTATTTGTAAAGCCCATCTGTCGAGCATTATCCCGCATTTTTTCAGTGACAAGCAATAAGGGAGTCTGCCATAAACATTGCAATGCCTGATTGCTGATTGCTTTGGGTAGCGTCTCCACCATAGCTTGTAAATTTTGCAGACCTTCATTAGAGGTCAGACAAATAAGATCCAATGCCGGGTTTTTGTCATCATTTGAAATAAACAAACGCCTTAAAAGGGGCTGTGCCGCCGTCGCTAACTGCCGTCGATAGACTTCCACATACGCCACCTTAGCACCTCGTTCTCGCAAGGTGTTAGCCAACAACTCCCGACCACCTTCGCCGCGAAGAATCAGTACTGAAGCTCCATTAATTTGCTCTTCGGACAGCGCTGGCAATGCCAGCAGGGCTTCACTATTGTACTGCTCCAGAGGGTAGATATCCGGCCTACGCCCTAACAATTGCAACATTTTATCGGCACTGGCCTGACCAATGGTGACCAGCTTTAGAGTATCAGGTATTTTGCCCTGCCCAAGCAAAGCGGCAAGACCATGTTCCACCGCATTAGGACTAATAAAAATGGCCAGGGAAACCGTATCAAGCGCCTGGAGTAAGGCTATTTCACTTTGTTTCAGTGGCGTCACAACAATATCGATAAGTGGCAAGCAAATAGGCTCTGCGCCCTGTTTTGCCAGCATAGCACAAAAAGCCTCAGCCTGATGTGCCGGGCGAGTCACTAAAATACGGGCGGCAGCTAATAAATTATCTACATTGTGTGCTTCTGTCATCATTCTAGCAACAGCTTCCAGATTACTGATTCCAATTTTTTATCATTGAATAAATTGTAACAAATATGGCTTAATTTCTCGCTATTTTCTCTATTTTAAGTCTATACTTTATACCATCATCTTTAATATTACAGGTAAAAAATGTTGTTTTTAACAATAAAAAACACGCTGCTAATGACGCTTATTTTATTGCTGAGTTTATTAGCGCCACTCATATTAGCCGATCATAAAACCACGACCGAGATGCATCGCCCCTCCATAGTGCCAATCAGCAACCTTGCCCAATTGGCGACTCTGGCTAAAAAAAGACAATTACCCATTTTATTATTGTTTAGTACCGAAGGCTGTCCTTATTGCGAACAAATAAAGGAAGAATTTCTTGTCCCCATGCTGATATCAGGTGAATATACCCATAGAGTCATTATTCGTGAATTAGAAGTCGCTGATGAAACCGACATTATTGATTTTAGCGGCAAAAAAATCACTAGCTATGCATTCAGTCGCCGCTATAAAGTGCGCTTATTCCCCACCACAGCCTTTATCGACCATCAAGGCACTGCCTTAACAGAAAATATTATTGGCATTAACACCCCCTCTCTTTTCGGCGGGACCCTCGATGACCATATTGATGATGCATTAAGCTTAGTGAAAGGCCAATCACCCCTGCAGTAATTGCCTTTAAACTAGAGTAGAATGAGTAATTTCACACGCATTTAATGACTTAATGACACATATTTTAGTAGTTGAAGACAATCCGGATATTTTAAGTAATTTACATGATTATTTAAGCTTAAAAGGCTATATCATTGACTGTGCCGATAATGGTCTCACGGCCTTACACCTCATTAGTTCGCAAAGTTATGATTTAATTATTCTCGACATCATGTTGCCCGGTGTTGATGGTCTGAGTATTTGCCATAGTCTGAGAAACGATGCACATTTGAACACGCCCGTGATCATGCTTACTGCTAGGGATCAACTCGAAGACAAACTCTTAGGTTTTCAAAATGGAGCTGACGACTATCTGGTTAAACCCTTTGACCTCAGCGAATTACTGGTGAGAGTGGAAGCCATTTTACGTCGTAGCCAAGCCAAGGATTTGCACAGTGAACTACAAGTTGGTGATTTAAAATTCAACCTCAATACCATGAGTGTCAGTCGTGCAGGTGATACGATCCAACTCAAGCCTGCCGCCTTGAAAATCTTACAAAAACTGATGCAAGCCTCACCCAATGTGGTCAAAAAAGAAACCCTGGAAGAATTACTCTGGGGAGATGACTTGCCGGATAAGGACAATTTAAAAGCACATATCTATTTATTACGGAATAAAATTGATAAACCCTATCAACAAAAACGATTGATCACCGTACATGGTTTCGGCTACAAACTCATTGCCAATAATGATTAAGCATGCTTAAACATCAAAAACACAGCCTACACCAAGTTATAAAAAGTGCTTTTTTTCGCCTCACGGCCGCCGTCAGCATCAGCTTTGCCATCGTGTCCATCAGCCTGATCAGCTTTACTGAAAATAATTTGTTCATCCCCCATATGCAACATGACTTTGAGCACATGATACATATTCATGCAATGCACACGGGTTTTGTTGTCGATCATTATAAAGATTCTGTTTTTTATCGCACCGATAAAGAGACTATGCATCGTTTGCCCAGCTATTTACAATCGCTGTCTGTGGGTAAACATGAAGTGCTACACAATGACAAAGCATTTCATATTTTAGTGAAACAGGATGGCCAATTTCGCTATTTTTTTGAGGTCAATGAAAGTGACTTTGAGCAAATGGAACAAATGATTATTGCCATCATTGTTATTGCCATGTTTCTTAGCTGGACCGTGGCCAGTTTTTCCAGTCGTTTCTTGTCCCGAAAAATACTCGATCCCATTCAAGTGCTTTCCGATAAAATACGTCTGATGGATCAGAACATGAGTAATATCCATCTCATTGATGAATTTGCCGATGATGAAGTGGGACAGCTCGCCCGTTTTTTTGATGATTATAATCACAAAATCAACACCTATCTCACCCGAGAAAAATTATTCACCAGTGATGTCAGCCATGAACTACGCACACCGCTAATGGTGATCAGTAGCTCTTGTGAACTACTCTTGGCACAATCCGAAATAGAAACACACTCAGAATCAAAACAACAGGCGCAATTATTAAAAATACAATCCGCCTGTCAGGAAATGAAAAGCCTGGTCACTATCTTTTTAGCCCTGGCACGAAATGATGAAGTTAATCCCAACCTGACCAGCCTATCGGAGGTTTTAAGTCAGCAGTATGAAAAATATTTGCCCATAGCTGAAGCAAAGGGGCTTAAACTCATTTGTCTGCCCGACAATGATGCCAGCCATACAGAAAAACGTTATTCAGAAGAATTTCTCACCATTATTATCGGCAATTTACTGGGCAATGCCATTAAGTACACCTTGCAAGGTGAAATTGTTATCAGCTTTAATGAGCAAGGTTTTTCCATTCGTGACACCGGCCCCGGCATTCCCGATGAAATTGCTGATTCAGTGTTTGATCCCTTCATTCAATATAAAACCAATCAAAATGATGGTATTGGCCTTGGCTTATCCATTGTCAAACGCATTTGTGAAAAGAAAGGCTGGGAAGCACACATTGAAAGTGACAAAGACAAGGGCACGATAGTAAGCATTGTTTTTTGATCGGTCAATACGTATTATCAATAGCGTCATTATTTTTTATAATTGCCTTAACTATTAACTATTAACTATTAACTAGAGTGGTATTCAGCGTATGAAAATAACATCTCGCCTCATTGTCTCAATATTTAGCTTATTTTTTTTCTTGAGCGCAGCTAACCTTCACGCTGAAAAAATACCTGAGCTATCATTAATGGGCATTGATGATCAGCAACATGCAATGAGTGACTATATCGGCAAAGGTAAATGGGTGATTGTTAATATCTGGGGTCCCAAGTGCCCACCCTGTGTTGAAGAAATGCCGGAACTACAAAGCTTTCATGAAGATCACCAAAATAAGGATGCCATTGTCGTTGGTATTGCCATTGATTATCCAAGCTTTGGCCCCGGCAATGCACAGGATGTGCGTGAGTTTGCTGAAGACAATTTTATTTCTTATCCCCTACTCTTAGGTGATACACAAAGCAGTGAACAGCTTGGCGCAGGTCCCTTAAGCGGTACACCGACCACCCTATTATTTACCCCTTCTGGCAAGCTTGAAGGTATGCAAGTTGGCGCCATCACACAAAAAATTCTCGAAGATTTTATAGCCTCAAACCCAGTCCAGCCTTGAATCTTACAATCATAACCTATGGTTGACCCTAGGTCGCTCTGGGGTACGCTCCGGTTACATCACTGATATTATTATCCTAAGCTAGCATTACAAACTTACTCATACTATTTCTTTAAAAATAATGAGTATTCAATAGTAATGAGCTGTTTTTAATAGAATCAAACTATTTTTATAGATAGGATAAAAAAATGAAAATAATAAAGAACTTCACCCGATTAGCCGCGACCACACTGATGGCAAGTGCCATTTTAAGTGCGCCAACTTTCGCTGCAAAAGATGCAGGACATGGGCATGACTACCGTACTTTCCACGCTGATAACAAAATCGACTATGGCAACATTGGTGCATCTTATACCTCTGACCTGGTCATGTATTTAGCTGGTAACCAGTTCATGGTGATGAAAGAATTGATTCAGGATTTTCAAGGCAAAAACTCTGATATTAAAACGATCTATGTTGAAACCATTCCACCGGGCCAAATCCTAAAAGGACAAATCTTAAAGCAGGGTGAAATTGACGGTCAAAAGACAGCTCAAAACCCTGATTTATATGCCAGTGTAAACCTTGGACACCTTAAGAAGTTAAAAGCTAAGGGCGTTATGAGTGATTATAAAATATACACTCACAATAAGCTTGAGCTAATGGTCGCTAAGGGCAATCCTAAGGGTATTAAAGGTGCAAAAGACTTAGGTAGAGATGACCTAGTACAATCACACCCAAATCCTTTAACTGAAGGTATCTTCAAGTTCTATGGTTCACAAATGCTTAAAGACCTGGGTTTATATGAAAAAGTAACCGCGGGTAAAAAATGTAAGGGTTGTTGGGCAATCGAAGGCAAAACTTGGTTCACTAAGCGTCATCACCGTGAAACCCCTTACCGTATTGAAAATGGTCAGGCTGATGTTGGTATCGTTTGGACAAGTGAAGTAAAACATGCTCTTGCTGAAGGCCGTAAAGTTGAAGGTGTTGCCATTGCCGCACCATTCAACATGGGACATAAAGTCGGTTATGCTATCGGCTCTTTAAGCACGGGTAAAAACCAGAAAAACGCTAGCCGTTTTCTTGCATATTTGAGCACCTCTCAAGCCCAGGATATTTATGCAAAATATGGTTTTGTTAAAGCCACTGCTGAAGATCTAAAACTTAAGCCAATCCCTAGTAAGAAAAAATAATAATTAGTATCCATCCGTTTATTGCATTTGGTTGAGCTTCCCTCTTCTAAAGAAGGGGGAAGCTCAAAGCTGGATTTACGGATGAACTCTAACAAACAATCATTAAACGCTTTCCTTTTTTAGCAAGAAACAGTTCGAATGGGCTGTTTCTTTTTTTTTCTGTTTTACCCGTATAATTTACTCGCTTTACGTTATTCTTTTTTATAATATGACCTATTCCTAATGTCCTGAGATCACTCTTAGCATATGTTGCTGAAAAACTTACTCATTCTAATTTGCCTGTTGATGCTCCCAATAAGTATCAATCTGGCAAAAGAAGCACCCGAACAGGCATCTCATGTGCCATTAATTCGCATTGGCGTATTGGCCTTTCGTGGCAAAACTGAAGCCGCACAACGCTGGTCTGCTACTGCTGAATACCTTAAGCAACAAATTCCCAAGTACCGTTTTGAAATTTTACCCTTGAACCTGACAGAGATGTCTCTGGCAATTGAAGCAAAATACATTCACTTTGCGCTCACAAATCCCGGCAATTATGTTGCACTTGAAGATCGCTATGGCATATCCCGTATTGCTACCTTACAAACCTTAAGACGCGGACAATTGAGTACCAGTTTTGGTTCATTGATCATCACTCAGGCTAATAATCCCGATATTAAGACGCTGGACGATCTTAAAAACCATAGTTTTATGGCCGTTAGCCCTAATGCTTTTGGTGGCTTTCAATTGGCATGGCGTGAGTTAGCCGATCACAATATTGATCCATTTAGCGACTTTTCTGCCTTACAATTTGTTGGCTTTCCACAGGATAATATCGTTTATGCCGTACGTGATAACAAAATTGATGCCGGTACTATTCGCGTGGAGATTTTGTTGCGCCTCATTGATGAGGGCAAAGTTAACTATAATGATTTTCGCATCCTTAATTCAAAATCTAAAGCCAATTTAATAAGCAATGATGCCTACCCTTTAAGCACTCGACTCTACCCTGAATGGCCATTCTCACGTTTAAAAGAGACCTCCTATAAACTGTCCACACAGGTTGCTTTAGCACTGTATAGTATGCCTCAGGATCACCCTGCCGCTCGTTCATCGCATACTGCTGGATGGACTATTCCTCTTGATTATTCACCGGTCTATGAATTAATGAGAAGCCTGAAAATTGGTCCCTATGAAGTTTTACGGCAAACTTCCTTACCCGCCATTATAAAAAAATATGCCTTATGGTTACTGGTGGTGGCTTTGCTGCTGGGCCTATTAGTTATTTTTAATTTTTATGTCTCACGTACCAATCGAAAATTACGCAAAATTGGCGCTGTTTTACGCAATGAAATCACTGAACGTGAGCGTTCGCAAAATATGTTGGCACGCTATAAAGACACCTTGCAAGATAAAATCTATGAGCGTACCAACGAATTAAATCAAACCAATTTATCTCTAAGAAAAAGTCAGGTTGCCTTACAAAAACTCGCTGATATCACCATGACCCCTTTGCTCTCACATGATGAAAAATTATTAAAATTACTCGAAGCGGGGCGAGAATATTATCACTTGCCTGTTGCGGTACTTTCCAGCGTCGAAACCAGCACTGAGAATAGTCATTCTCAAAATAATCAGCCGCTCACCAAAAAAGCACTCATGTGCAAAGTCTCTGGCAGTATTGATACACAAGATCAACCATCAGGCCCGCTCAACATTGATTGCATTAATCGTGTCGTTGAGCAGATGGGTGAGCCTCTGGATATTCCTGACTTGGATAGTTTCACTTTTAATACCAGCCCCAATACAAGCCCTAGGTCAAAACAAAGTCATTGTATGCAAGGCGGATTAAAAAACTACCTTGCTGCGGCCATTCTAGTTAAAGGCAAGGCACATTGTGTACTGGAATTTGGCGGCATTCAATCACGCGCCGAGGCCTATAGTCATTGGGATCATAATATTCTACGCCTCATGGCACAATGGATTGGCAGTGAATTAGAACGTAAATATGCCCATGAAGAACAACAACGCCACCAAATCGAATTGGCGCGCATCTCCCGCTTAACTGCCATGGGGGAAATGGCCGCAAGCCTTGCCCATGAATTGAATCAGCCATTAACAGGTTCTATCAATTATAGTAGCGGCTGTATTCGTATGCTTAAAGAGGGTGACTTTGATACCGACAAATTATTATTAGGACTTGAACGCTCTGTTGAAGGGGCAACATTGGCCGCCGATATTATTCGTCAATTACGCGAATTTGTGCAAAAAGGTGAGTCAAAACGAACCGCAGTCATTCTCAATAAGGCCGTTTCGAATGTCATGGAATTACTAAAACCTGAATTAAGACGACATCATATTGAGGTCAAGCTAAATCTGTTAACCACTATTGACACTGTACTTGTTAACTTAATTCAAATTGAGCAGGTTATTCTCAATTTTATTCGCAATTCAATTGATGCGATGGAAAATATTAACTCCACACAACGGCAGCTCATCATTTCTACCTTTCAAGAAAATGACATTGTCAGCCTTTCGGTGCAAGATAGTGGGGAAGGCATAGAAGAAGATAAACTCAGTTCTATTTTTGACGCTTTTTATACCAGTAAGGCTGAAGGCATGGGCATGGGCTTATCCATTAGTCGTTCTATAGTAGAGTCTAATAATGGTCGAATTATGGCCAAAAATCTCCCGCAGGGTGGCAGTCTTTTTGCTTTTGAATTACCTGCTTTTTTTGAAACAAGTTTGCCCGGTAATAAGCAATGAAATCTGAAATGCAACCGACTGTCTACATTATTGATGATGACAAATATGCACGTGAATCTTTAGAATGGCTGGTTGACTCCGTTCATCTCCCGGTGAAAGCATTTGAAGGAGGACAGCATTTTCTCGACTTTTATAAAAAAGGTCTACCCGGCTGTGCCGTGATGGATGTGCGTATGCCGGATATTAATGGCATTGATCTACACATTAAGTTAAAAGAACAAGGGGCTATCTTACCGGTGATTATTATGACCGGTCATGCCGATGTGCCCATGGCGATTCGTGCCATGAAAGCAGGCGTCTATGATTTTATTGAAAAGCCTTATAATGATACTCTGATGTTACAACGCATTCAAAGTGCCATGAACTACGATAGTGATAAACGTCAGGATCAAATTCGTGTCGATGAGATTAAGGCGCACCTTGATGCACTCACACCGCGAGAAAGAGAAGTTTTAGGTTTTGTCCTACATTCTACCGCCAATAAAATTATTGCCTCAGAACTCAAAATCAGTATCAAAACAGTTGAATTACATCGCGCTAATCTCATGACTAAAATGCAAACGAAATCTGTAACCGAATTAGTCAGGCTGGCCCTCATTGCTGGCTTGGAATAAGCTGCGTTTTCCTGCATAATAGCTACATTATTTCTTATCCCTTACATCATCAATAATAACAATATTGCACGGAGATCATTTTAATGACAGCAACACGGAAAATTATCTACTCTCTCTCTTTGGCTACAATTGCAACATCCCTACTCCTGACTTCCGGTTGCTCAAATAAAACCTTAAGCGACTATGTCACCGTTACCAACAAATCAGAAATTATTACCAATCCTCCTGGTGCAACGATTGTTGTCGATGATAAAGAAGTCGGTACTTCACCCATGATTTTTGAAGGTGAGAATATTTTCCCTCCACATTGGGAAGGCACTTCTTATATGGTCAAGAGTCGTTTGGAAGTTAAAAGAAATGGTTGTAAAACTGAAACCCGTATTATTAAAGATCCTATTCCAAAAAGCATTAATATTAAACTGGACTGTCAAGAACAATATAGAGTTGAAGAGCCTACTCATGCACAGCCTATGATGCAACGTCAGTCCGCACCGATGCCAGCACCTGTCATGATGCCAAAAAGTGTTGAAGATCGCTTGCTACAGATACAAAATTTGTACAAGAAAGGTTTGATCACTGATGCTGAAAATGCTGAATTACGTAAAAAAGCCTTAAAAGATCTCTAAACAAGCCACGTACTTGGGCATCCTGCCCAAGTACCACGATGTCTGTCATGGGTGAAATGCCCATGATCTCAGACTAGATATGACTCTCAAGCACCTCCCCCCATTAGCTCTTTTCTCCCTGAGTCTTTAGCATTTTTCTGTCAAATTTGTGATTCTTTTCCGTATTTTCAAAAATAAATGCTATTATAGTCAACTTTATGGAATAAAATCTTAGGGACTTACGTCTTATATAAGCTCGGACTAATTTTAATCTATGTCAATATTACAATTTTGTTTTCGTAATAAGCAGTTAGAACAAAGACTTGAAACATGCAGAGAACGTTTATATCGCATTGCTTTTGCATGGTGTCACGATGAGATGCTGGCTGATGATTTGGTGCAGGACACCTTGGTCAAGGCATTGTTACGCCTGAATCAATTAAAAAACCCCGAGGTGCTTGAATCTTGGGCAATCAGCATACTTAATAATTCTTGGCGGGATTATTTGCGGCGAAAAAAAGAATTCACCGATATTGATGAATTAGTTTATTGCTCAGATGAAACGCCGGATTATATACACGAGCGTGAACGCACTATCAATCAGGTTCGCCATGCGGTCAGCCAACTGCCAATGGGACAACGGCAGGTTGTGGCCTTAGTGGATCTGGAAGGTATGACCTATAACCATGTATCTCAAGTACTAGAGATTCCTGTGGGTACTGTCATGAGTCGCCTGAACCGTGCCCGTAAAGCCATGTTGAAGCAATTAAGCAATGATACCAATATTGTGAAATTGCATCAGCAATAGATCAATGGAGGTTAGAAAATGAATCATTCAATTTCAACTGAAATGTTAAACGCCTATATCGACAATGAGCTGGATAAAAAAGAATCTCAGGAAATCGAAAGGGCCATTAAAAATGATAGTGAGCTAAGTAGACGGCTGGATGAAATTCAACAGCTTAAGCTGAAAGTCCAAGCGAGCTATGCGACTATTAGAGCACCGCTTCGTCAGGATGTTCCCATGGCAAAATCAAATTGGTTGCCGACCACAATAGCCGCCTCCTTAACCTTGGCAGTTGGTGTTTCTTCCGGTTGGTATGGCCATCAATATATTGATGCTGGAGTTGTTTTGGGTGGTGCTATCGGCTCAGTGAATCAGGATGCCAGTGTCGAGAATCTGCTCGGTGTAAAGTTACAACCGGTGCAGGCACAGGATGATAAAATCATTATCCATTTGGCACAAAATGATCGGGCTTTATTTGATAAGGCATTGGCAAAAGCGGAAGCCTTATTGGATCGCTTTGAAAAGATGGAGCAAAAAGGGTCAATTCAAGTGTTAGCCAACTCCTATGGCATGGATATTTTACGCAATGATAAGAGTCATTATAAAGAGCGCATTACTAAAATGATCAATGAAAATGACAATATTGAATTTGTTGCTTGTTCTAACACCATTAAACGTATGGAAGAAAGTGGTAAACAGGTTGATTTGATCGAGGGTGTGCAAGTACATGGCCCTGTAATTGATGAAATTGTGACCCACATGCAGGATGGTTGGACCTATATTAAGATTTAATATCGACCGTTGCTATTACAAAGAAAGGGCGATGAACTGAGTTCATCGCCCTTTTTTTTGTCTTTGATTTAGTTTTTCATTGCTAACGATTTAGCCTATTTTTTTAATACCCTAATGATTTTAAGGCCGTAGGGTGGGCATGGCTTTATCTGCCCACGCTGAAGGTTTGATTTATGACCAACAACAGCGTGGGCAGATAAAGCCATGCCCACCCTACGAACCGAGCAAAAAAAAAGGTGAATAAGCCTAAACTTATTCACCTTCAATGATAAATCTTTTTCTAAGAAAAAGTTTTTAGCTTAGAAAATTGCAGTAACTTGGAATGATAAGATATCACCGAAGTCATTTATAATGTCATCGGCAGTATTATTATCATAGGCTTTAGCATCACGAAATGCATAGTTAACCGTTGCACGGGTTTTCTTGTTAAAGAAATACTGTGCACCAAGAGTCCATGTATCAAAACGGCGCTCATTACCACCACCGTTATTTGTATTCACTGAACCATCAGTACCTCTATTATAACGATCAAAACGTGCTGCAAGTTCTAATTTAGGTAACACTTTATAGCCAAAATCTAGATACCAACCATCAGCTTCTTCATCAGTTAGAATATTAAAGCCAGCAGCAATCGGTGCACCATTTGGTGCCTTTCCTACATTTCCTGGAATAGTACCACCAGTAGTACCATTAAAAATCATACCTTTAGCTTTATTATATTCAGCAGAAGCACGAATTTTTCCTTTACGGTAGGTTGTTCCTATACCCCAACGTTTTCTGTCAAATTCATCTTCAACATAAGATGCAGGATTACCTTTACCATTATTCGTACTAGTAAGAATTTCTCTAGTACCTTTGGTATACCAAGCAAATGTTTTCCAACCATCTCGACGCGCACGCTTACCGGTATAGACCTGTTCAGCAGAGAAATACAAATAATAATCTTTATTATTATTATAGTCGCCCTGGTTCAAACCAGTACCATTACCAACCATACCAGAGTAACTAAACTCCCAATCTTCCATACCATCAAAAACGAAAGTATCAAATACTTGAATACCGGTATCACGAGCGGCACCAAATGCAGTCCATTCATTGCCACTCTTACATGTACTTTGATAGGATGAATTACCAGCTGTGAGACCATCAATACAAGCTAATTGTCCATCAACATCAAAATGGCGTTCTAATAGCTGTTGATTTGCATAACTGGTAAAATTAATCCAGTCAAATAAGGCAATACCCTGATACACTTCTTCACTCATTGGCGTCTTAAACTGGCCAACACGTACACGAGCACCTTTAATATGGTTAAAAGTCACACTGGCATCGGTTAATTCAACCGCTGAACCATATTCTGTAATACCGTTCTTACCAAATTCCGCCAAAATGAAATAGTTGATTTTATCATCTAATGGAAAGCCCGCACCACGAATACCAATACGTGCACGACGTAATTGGAATTGTGAGTTACTATCCAGATTTGGACCTATACTATTAAATGCTGCATCTTGACCCTTCCAAGCTCCTGCTGCTAATTTATCATTTTCAACACGCTCATACTGAGGCTGTAAGAAACCCCAAACTTTTGCCAAGCCGATAAACAAAAGTGTTGATATTTTTGTATAAAAACACCCATATTTGCTCAAAGTAATGAATTTCCAAGTTTAGAAATAGTTTTTAACAATGCTTGTCTTTTGATTTTGTTATCTTCATTATGTGCTACTTCACTTAATGCTGATAACTCTTTATGTTTCTTATTATCTGCATCAAATTCTGGTAAATTCATGTGTTTAAACACATTACCCACTTGAATTGAAATATTATGACTATCAATAAAAGCTTGTACTGTAGAGCTGTTTAGTAAACCACAAAGATAATAGGCTGGCTCTGAATCATAAAAATCAACAAAAAACAATTTGTGGTCGGGAACAAAAACTTTTTGACCACTGATAGGATCGTTACCTTTTGTAATGACTGCCGCTCTAAATGATTTATTGCCAGGCTGTTCAGGCCATACCACTTTAAATGGTGCGAAAGTATAACTGCCAACATTTGAAATACAGAAATAAGGTGCGTGTTCTGTCATTCGTTTGCTATATGTTGATCTTAAAATAAGCTGGTCTTGATAGGTGCTAAAAAATCCTTCACACTTTGGTTTGTCTTCCATGTCATTTTCACAATCTTCTAATAACTGTTTTGTGATCCCCTTATTAGGCACCAGTACATATAAATCTTTTTTGATTGAGACATAACATTCCTGTATATCTCCAGCCCCTTAACTAAAGGATATAGAAAATCAGGTTCTATCCAAAACTTTCTTGCTGGTTTTACTTTTCATTTCTTCCAAAGTCAGGGCAGGTTTCAATTTGCACCAAATTATTATTTTTATTTGTATCAATAATTTTTACAAAATAAATACCATTTAATTCTGTGGTTACTCCTTTTCTGCCGTTAACCCAAGTGCTTGCACCAGTGATCTTTTAAATGCTTTAAAACCACCTTTCGGTGTAATAGCCCATGGTGAATCACCTCCCGTAACAGGGGTTGCCTCACACTTATCAATGTCAACTGAATCAAGAGCTTCTTGTTTTGTGAGGTGAGCAGGGATTGCTTTTTATTTCCTTTAGCCGCTTCCCATATAGCATAGGGTATAGGATATTTTATTGTGTTACCTTTGCATTTTTTAGCAATAAAATAGCTGTTTTATTGGCTGCATCAGGAAATGGCTTTAAAGCTTTTAGATCATCAATCCCTACAGGTTGAATGATCTGATTATTTCCGATATAAAATGATCGAAAACCTGCTGAAGATGGTGATTGAAAATGAGTTTGCGTGATAACAAATGCTAAAATTCCGTCTTCATCTTTGAGCCATTTATCTGCAACGGTATAGGTGATCATTCCTGATATATCAAGTTCATTTCCACCATGAAATTTTGTTTTTGAGAAAATTCCATAATGATCACAGGTTGGCTTTATACGTTCACGGTATAATTCGGGTAATTTTGACCATCTGACCCAAGGTGGATTACCAACAACCACATCAAACTTTCCTGCAATAGCAGACCAGAAGAAATTACGCACTATACGAAACCAGATACCATTCCAGTTTCTTTCATGTAAATCCAGAATTTTTTCATAAGTATGCTTGAGTGGTGATCTCCATTCTTTCATTTCATTGGATGTAATTAATTTTTTTGTATTAATTTTTTTCTGTCTCACGCCACTGAGTACTTTTTGAAACTAAATTATCCATTAGTAAAAATACGGAATCTAAACGACTTCTATCAAAAGCCAATTCTGAAGGCAATAAAATTTCAAGATCGGCTACTTCACTACCAATTTTATAAGAGACAATCAATTCATCTTTTTAGGATTTCGAGCTGGGGAATACACTGCATCCGCTAAAAGAATCGGTATTTCTATATCTGTTCCTTTGTTATTGTCTAATAAATCAGAAATAGCGATTAATATATTCACTCGGGCAGTCTGGACTGCTAAAGGATTTAAATCAAAGCCCCAGACATTGTTTATGATGTGTTTTAACACTTCTAAATCACCCCACCCATCATCTGTTGCTTGTATTTTTATTTTCCTGATTAAAGCCAGTAAGAAAGAAGCTGAACCACATGTTGGATCAAGAAATCGTTGAGTTAAAAATTTTTTACATTGATTCTATCCAGAGTGACTTCAACCAACCATTCTGGTGTATAAACTTCACCCAGACTTTTCGTAGCTCATTTGGCACGAGATCTTGATAAAACGACTTAAGAACATCTTTTGAACGTGCGGAAGTTAATTTATCCGCTCTATACATGGAGAATGAAAGCAAAATACCTTTTAATCCATCAATTATTTTGGCTTGATGTTGTTTCAATCTTGCAACATCAAGATACCAACTGAAAATAACTTCTTCTCCAAACCCATTTATTCCAGCACCAGAAAAGAAATTACCCTGTTCAATTTCATATTCCATTCGGTCAATTAATAATTGACCATCAAGGCTGACTGTTTCTCTGATAAATCCTTTATAAGTGGTTAGTGCATGTTCGGCAACAACTTCTGCACCAAGAATTTTTATCAAAAGAGAGTTGTAAGTATGTATGACAAAAAGTGCAACAGGGATCTTCAATTCTTCAGACTTTTTTGTTCAGAGAAATTGACTTGAAATCCAATATTATCAAGAATCCCATTCACTTGGCTGATGGAAAGATTTGATGTTTGTCCATAAAGAGCTTTCCACTCTTCAAAGATCATTTTTATTTTATTATTATTTTTCTTTTCCAGTCGCTCTGATAATGCGTCAGATAAAGCCTGTAACATATTACAGCCAGCATCAGAACTATGACCAAAATCAGTGATTAGATTTTCTGATGTAACAGGAACCCATTTACAATCAGTCAGAGCCTTAACTATCAAAGATACACTGGATTCACTTAATGGTAATAATGCATCATGAACTATTTTTCCTCGGCTGTACCGTGCAAATGCAATATGCTCTGCATCGGTAACTATTCCAATATAATCCTCATTGTCGAGGGATTCGAGTTTAGCACGAGTCGGGATATATTTTTTAAGCGATCAAACACCGCATTTTTAAATGCAGAACTGGAAGTACTGCCATTAAATAAGCCCTTATCCTTAAATTCAATAATAACTCTGTTATAACTGGCATCAACTCTTTGCCTCTCCATTTGAAAAGGAATATTTAAAGCATCACCAATAATCTTTATCCATCCCTGGCGTACTTCTGTTTCATTGAGCCAGTTACCTTTGTCTTTCTTAAGTTGTTTGAAAATTGTTTTATTCATAATGGCTCATAGTTAATTAGGTGAAAAATAAATGATGTCTTCTGGACTAACAATGCCTTTTGCCAGACCTAAACGCATAGCGGGTGTTTTTTGTCTTTTCCTGCAATACAATAATTATAATAAACTCGGAATATATCGAGTAACTTAACAATGTTCTTTGGGTTGTAAGCAGAATACCCATACCACCTTCTGCCAGAACTGCTGGCAGATGAAATAGCTCGCTCTAATAATGATAATCTACGTCTAACCTGCATAAAAAATTATCAATCCCATGCATGGAGGCTTTGTTATATAACCATGCCTGATGGTCTTCATCATAGTCACCATAATCAGTAAGATAACAAATCGCTTTTTCTGGTTCAGACATATTAGGAAAAGGGTGTAAAAGCCATTTATCTTTCCAGTTTCCAATTTCCTGCATGTTTTCTAATCGATCTTTTATTATTTTTAATTTTATTTTATTTTTGATAAATCAGGGTGTGATGTGTCAACACTTTTCGGACAGTTTTCTAAATATTTTTGGCTGTTTCAAGTGATTTTGTCATTTTGTATTTCCTATCATTTTAGTTTCTCATGTTAACTTTAAACAGATGAAGAGAAAGGGCTTTGCCCTCTGGAACGATAGAGCCGTTCCATTCACCCAGGTATTTTCACAACGGTAATGATCCTGTTACAATATCTTCACGGCACAGGCTGAGGAGCCGATGGCCGTCAACGGTAATGGGCGGCATTTATGTCGCCTTTTACCCCTCTTCAATCAATCGATTTAAGCTATTTCCTGCTGTATTTCATAATCGACTGGTGACAAATAATCATTAGCCGAATGAAGTCGCTCCCGATTATAAAATACCTCAATATATTCAAATATTGCCTGCTTTGCTTCTACTCTGGTTTTGAATCGACAATGGTGCGTCAATTCAGTTTTCAAACTATGAAAGAAGCTCTCTGATACAGCATTGTCCCAGCAATTTCCTTTGCGGCTCATAGACTGAATTATGTTATGATCCGACAATATTTTTCTATGACTATCAGAGGCATATTGGCTACCTCGGTCAGTATGCCAAAGCAATCCATCCATTGGTTTACGCTTCCATATGGCCATCAGTAAAGCATCATTGACTAGCTTGGCTTTCATTCGCTCATCCATCGACCAGCCAACAATTTGCCTAGAGAATAAGTCAATGACAACCGCTAAATATAACCAGCCTTCCTTGGTGGCAATATAGGTAATATCACCCACATAGTAGCGATCAGGTTGAGAGACAGTAAACTCTCTTTCCAGTAAATTTGGAGATATACGCTTATTATGCTTGGAATTAGTCGTCGCTTTAAAGCGTCTCTTCGTTTTACAAAACAAACCGGCTTTTTTCATTAATCGACCAATTCTCCGGCGGCTTATATGAACGCCTTTTTCAGCCAGTTTTCTTTTTAAGACGACGGGTTCCATAAGTCTTGCGACTGTCTTCAAACAGTTTTTTAGCTGCTCAGTAAGCGCTTTCATTTTCTTTCTCTCTATCCGTTTTAGGAGAGCTAACCCAATCATAATAGCAACTACGGGAAACATCCATAAAACGGCACAGAATCGTTACCGGGTAATCTTTAGCCTGATCAGTTATCCATGCGTACTTCACAAAGTTTCCCTTGCAAAGTACGCTGTGGCCTTTTTAATAAATCACGCTCCTGAATCACTTTTGCCAATTCTTTTTCAGACGTTTTACTTCATCATAAATGTGTTCATCACTTCTATTGGCTACCGTCTTCACCGGTTTGGAATATTTACTGATCCAGGTATGTAGAGTATTTACATTAACACCTAGCTCCCTGGCAGTCTGAGAAACGGGTTGATCCGTCTCATTAGCTAATTTGACAGCTGATTCTTTAAATTCTGATGTATAGCTTTTATTCGGTTTTTTTGTTTGATCATTCATTTTAGGTCACACTTTTTATCTTTTAGTTATTTTAAGTTGTGTGTCCGGTTAAGTATAGCCGCATTAGACTAATTCCAAGCATAATAAGCGTATATCTCCAAATTTACTGGAAAGAGAGTTTACTGTCTCTCAACCTGATCGCTACTATGTGGGTGATATTACCTATATTGCCACCAAGGAAGGCTGGTTATATTTAGCGGTTGTCATTGACTTATTCTCTAGGCAAATTGTTGGCTGGTCGATGGATGAGCGAATGAAAGCCAAGCTAGTCAATGATGCTTTACTGATGGCCATATGGAAGCGTAAACCAATGGATGGATTGCTTTGGCATACTGACCGAGGTAGCCAATATGCCTCTGATAGTCATAGAAAAATATTGTCGGATCATAACATAATTCAGTCTATGAGCCGCAAAGGAAATTGCTGGGACAATGCTGTATCAGAGAGCTTCTTTCATAGTTTGAAAACTGAATTGACGCACCATTGTCGATTCAAAACCAGAGTAGAAGCAAAGCAGGCAATATTTGAATATATTGAGGTATTTTATAATCGGGAGCGACTTCATTCGGCTAATGATTATTTGTCACCAGTCGATTATGAAATACAGCAGGAAATAGCTTAAATCGATTGATTGAAGAGGGGTAAAAGGCGACATAAATGCCGCCCATTACCGTTGACGGCCATCGGCTCCTCAGCCTGTGCCGTGAAGATATTGTAACAGGATCATTACCGTTGTGAAAATACCTTGGGTGAATGGAACGGCTCTATCGTTCCAGAGGGCAAAGCCCTTTCTCTTCATCTGTTTAAAGTTAACATGAGAAACTAAAATGATAGGAAATACAAAATGACAAAATCACTTGAAACAGCCAAAAAAATATTTAGAAAACTGTCCGGAAAAGTGTTGACACATCATTATCAGGGCATGACACCTCTGGAGTTTCTTTTAAATATTCTTCAATTCGCTGTAATTCATCCCAAATTCCTTGATTGCTCTTAACTGGGAATAACTCATTACAAGACTTGCAAATCAGTTTAGTAACTGGCTTTCGACTACCACTTGATAATTTGTAGCAGTCTTTTTGTGATTTATGGAGTTTAACTTGGCTTTCTGTGCTGGCAGGAACACCATAATTTTGGCACAATGGATTTTTGCAAAAATTAACCTGAATATCGTTAATTTCAACTGGAATTCTTGGTTGTTTTATATCAGAAGATATTTTATCCATTTAGATATCCCCTTAAATGTTGATTTTACAAGAATAATAGCTTAATTTATCGCATTTATCAACACCTTTATTTATCGGCTTGAAATGATCGGGAGGTTTTAGGCTATGAAGCAGTCTATCTGGGTGAAGGTTCTCTGGAACGCAAAGGTGATCCATCCACACTTTATCTGGAAAAATCTAAATCTGAAATACAAAAGTCACATCGTGTCATTCCGATCAGCAGTGATCGAATCATTGATGCCAACTTTATCCCCAAAGCTTCCTCACTTAAACGCTCTGCCCGAATCATCGGCGTATTAACCTCAGGCATGCAACCCGGAGTCAATATGGTTGGCGCTTTAGATATTGTCATTATTGATGCCGGAATAAAAGATGGCGTTGAAACCGGTGACGTACTGAATATTTATAAGCAGGGGGCACTGGTCAAAGATCCCATTAAACCAAGAAAAATGGTTAAATTACCGAATGAGATCAATGGCGAACTCATGGTATTCCGCACCTTCAACCGTCTCAGCTATGCAATCGTCATGAAGGCTCACTCTGACTTGCGCGTTGGCGAAGAGCTTAAATCACCCTATGCTGGAAACTAAACAACAGCATTAAATAATCACTGTAAAAACTCTGGATGTTTTATTTTAGCGCTGACACTGATATCATTTAGCCTCTAAGCTGTATTTAACATCCAACCCCTATCATAATTCAGGAGGCAATCATGGATGATTTGTCATACTGGTTGGCACTGCATAAGACTTCCGGCGTCGGTTCTGCCACCTTTAATTTATTATTCGAACAATATCCTAAGCCTGCCGAATTATTTGCTTCACCTGATTCAATTCAACAGCTTAAGCTATCCCCCGTACAGAAAAGAGCGGTACAAAAAGCCGTTCTTGAGCCCAATTGGGATGCCGTAGAAAAAGAATTACGTTGGGCAGAAGATGCAGAAAATCATATTCTCTTGCTCACTCAGGACAACTATCCACAATTATTGAAAGAGATTCATTCTCCACCACCACTGCTATTTGTCAAAGGCCAGTGTGAAGTACTCAATGAGATTCAATTAGCCATGGTTGGCAGTAGAAACCCCAGTGCCGATGGCCATGAAAGCGCCTGGCAATTTGCCCACCATCTGGCACAATTTGGCATGGTGATCACCAGCGGCATGGCCTTGGGTATTGATGCACAAAGCCATTATGGTGCGCTTAAAGCGGGAGGTAAAAGCATTGCCGTCGCAGGTACGGGGCTGGATCGTATCTATCCTGCTAAGCACAAAGATCTTGCTTGGCAACTCATTGAAAACGGTGCCATCGTATCAGAACACCCTCTGGGCACTGGTCCGTTAAAACAAAATTTTCCCCAGCGTAATCGCATTATCAGTGGCCTCAGTGTTGGTACTCTTGTTGTTGAAGCGGCCCTCAAAAGTGGCTCTTTGATCACCGCCTATGCCGCTTTGGAACAAGCACGTGAAGTGTTTGCCATCCCCGGTTCAATCCATAATCCTCTCTCACGAGGCTGTCATCAGCTGATTCGCTCTGGTGCCAAACTGGTCGAAACCGCTGAAGATATTCTGGAAGAGTTATCCAGCCTGATGTTTGCTTCTCAGACACATAAGCACTCGACTAAACATTCGAGAACGCCTGAAAATCCCGAAAACAATTTAAACATTGATATTGATCCCCTATTGCCGAAAATTCAGCAAAAAATCTTAAAAAACCTAGGCTATAACCCCATCAGCATCGATATTCTCACCACCCGTTCATCATTAAGCGTGGCCGAAATCAATGCCAATGTTGTGCTGCTGGAAGTGGATGACTACATTCAATCCCATCCCGGCGGCATGATTTCACTCAAGCCGCGCTGATTTTTCCGTGCTTCCTTATGCCTGATGAATGAATTATAATGACGCTTAATTTAATCAGCAGTGATAAAATATTCTATGAAGACAGAAGTACTGGATATTCTAATGTATCTCTTTGAGACTTATCTGGAAGATGATGATTCCGATATCCCCAGTGAAGACAGTATTCGCAATGAATTATCAAAAATTGGTTTCCAGGATGCCAAGGTTACCAAGGCTTTTGACTGGCTGGACGATTTAGCTGTTTTAAAAGATGATTTTTCAGATGAAGTCACATTTAATATCAAGCAAGGTCAACACGCTGAACGATACCAGAAAAACCATAGCATACGCATTTTTAGTCCCTTGGAAATTGAAAAATTTGATATTCAGGCGCGTGGTGTATTGATTGACTTAGTCGAACTCAATGTCATTACTCCCGGTCAGCGAGAGCTTATTATTGATAAAGCCTTAGCACTCGATATTGCGCACATCGATCAGGAACAAATGAAATGGGTCATTTTAATGGTGCTATTCAATCTTCCTGACTCAGCGGGTCCTTTCACCTGGATTCAAGATTTACTGTATGAAGAAACCCCTACCGTCCATTAATCAAGCCGCACAAATACTTCAGGCTGGCGGCATTATCGCCTATCCCACCGAAGCAGTTTATGGTCTGGGCTGTCTGCCCGATCACTTAGAAAGCATTGAAAAACTCTTACACCTCAAACAACGCCCTATAGAAAAAGGGCTCATTTTATTGGCCTCTGATTTATCTCAGCTCAGTGAATATCTCAGCCCTATTGCGCCCAAAATTCTAGCGAAGCTCCAAGCTTCTTGGCCAGGCCCTAATACCTGGATACTACCAACACCCGACACGACACCCACACTGATTAAAGGCGACTTCAACACCATTGCCGTACGTATTAGCGCCCACCCCTTGGTACAACAACTTTGCCAACTCTGCCAGTCCCCCATTATTTCCACCAGCGCTAATATTACCGGCGAGGCGATGTCTTATAGCCCTGCCGATGTACGATCTCACTTTGGTGAGCAACTGGATTATATTCTTCCTGGTGAGCTGGGAGATAGTGATAAGCCCACGGTGATTATTGATGCACTTAGTGATGAAGTGATTCGCCTGTAATCAATTACCTGCAGTATGCGTTCTGAGGGGAAAAAAGATAAATGATGCAAAAAAAAGCCTGCAACTCAACTTGTCAAAAAACAAGTTAAGTGCAGGCTTTTTAGCGAGCAGGGTTTGCTCGGTGGAAGTATTCTCTTTTAAAAAAGAGTTTACATCATACCACCCATGCCACCCATGCCACCCATACCGCCGCCCATATCAGGCATTGCAGCACCGCCTTCTTGAGGCTTTTCGCTAACCATAGCTTCAGTAGTCAACATCAGACCAGAAACAGAGGCTGCGTGTTGCAAGGCTGAACGAGTCACTTTAGCAGGGTCAATAACACCCATGTCGATCATGTTGCCATAATCGCCTGTAGCAGCATTGTAACCGTAGTTACCTTTGCCATCTTTCACGTTGTTCACCACAACAGAGGCTTCGTCACCGGCATTGGTAGCGATTTGACGCATAGGCTCTTCCATCGCACGCTTCAGAATGTCAACACCGACAGTCTGGTCGTGGTTAAGTGTTTCAACCTCACCAATGGCTTGTAAAGCACGTATCAGCGCAACACCACCGCCAGGAACAACACCTTCTTCAACCGCAGCACGAGTTGCGTGCAGGGCATCTTCAACGCGGGCTTTCTTTTCTTTCATTTCTACTTCAGTTGCAGCGCCAACCTTGATGACAGCTACGCCGCCAGCCAGTTTAGCAACACGTTCCTGTAGTTTTTCACTATCATATTCAGAAGAAGTTTCTTCTAATTGGCGACGAATTTGTTCAACGCGTGAACTGATGTCACTTTCTTGGCCCGCGCCATCAATAATTGTGGTGTTTTCTTTACCAACCTGAACACGTTTTGCAGTACCTAGGTCTTCCAGAGTAACGGCTTCAAGGCTTAGGCCTACTTCTTCAGAGATAACGGTTGCGCCAGTCAGAATAGCAATATCTTGTAACATTGCTTTACGACGATCACCAAAGCCAGGCGCTTTAACTGCTGTGACTTTAACCACACCACGCATGTTATTCACCACCAGAGTTGCTAGTGCTTCACCTTCAATATCTTCTGCGATAATGAATAATGGCTTGCCCGATTTAGCAACGGCTTCTAAGACAGGCAGTAACTCACGGATGTTAGAGATTTTCTTGTCGTGTAATAAGATATAAGGGCTATCCAGATCAGCCGTCATGCTCTCTTGGTTGTTAACGAAGTAAGGTGATAAGTAACCACGGTCAAACTGCATACCTTCAACAACGTCCAGTTCATTTTCCAGACCGGTACCTTCTTCAACGGTGATAACACCTTCTTTACCGACTTTTTCCATTGAATCAGCAATGATTTTACCAATGCTTTCATCGGAGTTGGCAGAGATAGAACCAACCTGACCAATCGCAGCCGAATCTTCACATGGCTTAGCCATGGATAGAATCTGAGCCACAGCAGCGGCAACGGCTTTATCGATACCACGTTTCAAATCCATTGGATTCATGCCCGCAGCAACGGCTTTTAGGCCTTCGTTTAAGATGGATTGTGCAAGTACAGTTGCAGTCGTTGTTCCGTCACCGGCAACATCAGAAGTTTGTGAAGCCACTTCTTTAACCATTTGCGCGCCCATGTTTTCGAATTTGTTTTCTAATTCGATTTCTTTAGCAACAGAAACACCATCCTTAGTGATGGTAGGCGCACCAAAGGCTTTGTCTAATACAACGTTACGACCCTTAGGTCCTAAGGTTACTTTTACAGCATTTGCCAATGTGTTGACACCGGCGATCATTAGATGACGTGCGTCATCTCCAAATATTACTTCTTTAGCTGGCATTTTTGATACCCTCGTTAATTCTATATAGTTTTAAAGTCAGTGTTTTTTGTTAGCAGTATTTAGTCTAAAGCTGCTTATTCAACAACTGCAAGTACGTCTTCTTCACGCATAATCAGCAATGTTTCATCACTAACTTTAACTTCACTGCCAGAGTATTTTCCGAAGATGACTTTGTCACCGGTCTTCACTTCCATAGCAATCAAATCACCATTGTCAGCAGCACGGCCATTACCAACGGCAACGACTTCACCTTCAGAAGGCTTTTCAGTTGCAGAATCGGGAATATAAATACCACCAGCGGTTTTTGTTTCTTCTTCAAGACGACGCACTACAATGCGGTCACCTAATGGGCGAATGTTCACTTTAGATCTCTCCATCAGTCTTTTTAGCACTCACATTATGTGAGTGCTAATCAACATAGTTAAAAAAACCGGATAGTGTTTTTCAATTATTTCAACGCTTTGCTTTCTCAGTTTCAGCATTAAAACAATCTTAAAACATCCGGGAATTGTGTTATCAATGATTTGTTAATTTGGGACAGGGCTTTTTTTTTCAAGTACAGCGGTAAAAAAAAAGGTCTTTTTTACCATTAAGCGGGTATTCAAATGAATTTGAGGGCTTATTTCCTAGTTTGATCAGAATCTTCAACCTTGCCTTCACCTTCAATCACTCGATGTTGTTGCAAACGCGCCTGATTGCGGGCATGTTGTTGCTCTGGTGTTAAGTCTTCATATTCACCTTCAAAATAATCACCCTGCCCCCTATTGCCATTACCGACATTGAAGCGATTTTTCATCAACGCACTGCTCACAAAATAACTGGCAATCAGTGCCCGCAAGGGTGGCACTAGCAACAAAAAGCCTACCCCATCGGTAAAAAAGCCGGGGATTAATAAGCATAAGGCGGCAAAGAGCAGCATCAAGCCTTCCAACATCTCTGTCGCAGGTAAAACGCCCTGACTCATGGAGGTTTGAGCTTTTTGCAGAGTGGAAAAGCCTTGTATGCGGATCAGGGTCACACCGAGAACAGCAGTAAAAACAACCGCTAAGACAGTAGGAATGGCACCAATTGCTCCACCAACTTCGATTAGCAGATAGATCTCTGCCAAGGGGACACCAATAAAAATAATTAAAAACAGGGGCAATATGGGCATAAATATCTCAATTTAGGTTAGATAGCGCTGGATTGAACTTATTCGACCCCTTTGGGTCTTAATTTCTAATACAATAAATATATTATCTTGTTTTTTATAGTGATTTAAAAGCATTATATACCAGATATAATATTTGCTTATGGGGGCTTCATAACATAAACTCACTGAAATTCATGATATTTGTATATACCCGTGATACTTGGAAATGCAGCGAGGCATTTTGACTAAGAGCCGATTGAGACTATAAGCACTACATGCTTGAGGCTTTTAGTTACATCTCTTAACAAAAAGAACGAAGCCTGCATTTCCAAGTATCATGGGTATAAGTACTAAATGGGTCAAGGAAAACCTTTTTTCAAATGAAAAATGAAACCAGTGAAGAAATACGCTATCAATTGGTGCTTTGCACTTGCCCTGACGAGGAAACTGCAGTCAATATTGCCGAAAATGTTGTCGCACAAAAACTAGCCGCCTGTGTCAACGTATTACCGGCAGTGTATTCTATTTTTCAATGGCAGGATAATGTTGAATCCGCTAAAGAAAATATGATTTTAATAAAAACCAGTGAGTCTAAATACGCCTCATTAGAAAAAGTTATTCAGTCACTACACCCTTATGAGGTGCCGGAAATCATTGCCATTGATATCAGCCGTGGTTTACCTGAATATCTTAAATGGCTGGGAAATAGTATGAAATAAGCCTTTTTAAAAGCGATACACTTTTTATATACCCAGACATTATCCCCGGACATAAGGAGGCAGCGTTTATTGAAAGTAAACACCGTTGTGTCGGGTCTTAATAAAAACAACTAAACACAATAGCAAAACTAATTAATAGTGGTCTAAATCAATGATAATAAAAACTCTACTCACTCGATTTATTTTATTCTTATGCTTGTCATTTATAGCAACAAGCAGTTTTGCTGAAGAAGAATTTTTACCCCCTGAAGAAGCTTTTGCCATACAACCTGCCAAGGTGGAAACGTCTGCAAGCGGCAATAAAGTCGTCATTTCCTGGAAAATTGCTGATGGCTATTATGTCTATCGAGACAAAGTCTCCTTCGATGCCAAAGGCTCAGAACTTAATTTGGGTGAAATGGCCTTATCACCGAGTAAAACTAAAAGTGATCCCTATTTCGGTGAGATTCAGGTTTATGCTAAAAAACTCATTGCAAAAATCCCCTATACCACAGAAGCAGAAAAAAATGCCTTATTGCATTTAAACGCCAAATCTCAAGGCTGTGCAGATGGCGGTATCTGTTACCCGCCACTCAAACAAGATGTATCTTTTAGCCATCCGGGAAGCTCTGTAGCCAGTACGCCGATGAATACTCTCGCATCCTCAGGCAGCTCAACATTCAATAGCAGCAATCAATCACTGTCTGCTTTAGCCGCCTTGGGTAATGAAGCGGACATGCAGGATGAATTTTTAGAAGTGGAAGATGCGTTTAAATTCTCCCTTTCGGTCGGCAAAAACAATCAACTTGAAGCCATCTGGACGATTGCTGATAAGCATTATCTGTATAAGGACAAGTTCAAATTTGAACTCATTAAGGGCAATGGTTTTTCTATCCAAGATCCAATTATGCCTCCCGGAAAAGCCAAGCACGATGAATACTTAGGTGATTATGAAGCCTATTATCATAATCTATTGCTCAATATCCCCGTCTCAGGCAAGGGCGATACCAGCAAGCCACTGGCCGTTAAAGTCACTTATCAGGGCTGTGCTGAATCCGGTATCTGTTATCCCAAGGTGACTAAAAACGTCGAATTAGATGTTTCTAATATCTCCGCAAGTACCGTTGCAACAGCAGCAACCATAGCAACAGCTCAGTCCGACACCAAGCAAATTGGTTCCACGGTTGATTTTTCAGCTAGCAATACAGCAATGAATGCTGGCGAGATGCAGTCTGAACAAGATTTTATGGCCGGCATACTCAGCAATGAAAGCACCCTATTAGCTTTATTAACCTTCTTTGTTATTGGTCTTGGCCTCGCATTTACCCCCTGTGTTTTTCCTATGATCCCCATTCTATCCGGCATTATTGCGGGTCAGGGGAAGGATGCTAAGACCAGTGCTTTCACCATGTCGGTTGTTTATGTACTGTCAATGGCCGTTGTTTATACGCTACTGGGTGTCGTGGCAGGATTATCCGGCAACAATATTCAGGCGATATTCCAAAATCCGTGGGTATTGGGTAGTTTCTCATTGATCTTTGTCTTATTGTCACTGTCCATGTTTGGCTTTTATAACCTGCAACTGCCTTCTGCATTACAATCAAAAATTTCTGAATTCAGCAATAAGCAGCAAGGTGGAACCTTAATTGGCGTTGCCATAATGGGTGTCTTATCAGCGCTGATTGTTGGTCCTTGTATGGCACCACCATTGATGGGAATCTTATTGTTTATTAGCCAAACAGGCGACCCACTATTAGGCGGTGCAGCTTTATTCGCCATGAGCTTAGGCATGGGCGTTCCTTTAGTCATCATTGGAACTTCTGCTGGCAAGTTAATGCCTAGAGCCGGAGTCTGGATGGATACGGTGAAAGCTGTCTTCGGTGTAGGATTGCTAGCCGTTGCCATCTGGATGCTGGAACGCATCCTGCCTGAGGTCATTACCATGTGGCTATGGGCGATATTAATCTTTACTTCGGGTGTCTACATGGGCGCACTAACGCCTATCGCCGAAAACAGCACGGGCTGGTCTCGACTCTGGAAAGCCCTAGGTCTGATTTTCATGCTGTATGCCAGTTTGATCATCATCGGCGCATCATCTGGAAATACTGACTATATGCAGCCTCTCAAAGGTAACATGATGCAAACCAGTGCCAGTGGTACGGTCACTGCTCAGCATGTTGCCTTTGAACGCATTAAGTCGCTTGATGATTTAAATCGTCGCCTGGCTGATGCCAAGAAACAAAACCGCCCGGTAATGTTAGATTTTTATGCTGACTGGTGTACTTATTGTAAAACCATGGAAAACACCACCTTCAGATCCCCTAAAGTTATCTCTGCCTTGGATAATTTTATTATCTTACAGGCTGATGTGACCGATATGGATGATATTGACACTGCGCTAATGAAAACACTACAAGTACCCGCACCACCTGCAATGTTATTCTACTCACCTAAAACCGGTGAGCTGAAAAACTTCCGCGTTGTTGGTTATAAAAATGGTGATGACTTTGCTGCACATGTGAAAAAGTTTTCTGGCACACTTTAGGTCAAGATAGCTATTCAATCTGAGTTCTGGATAATAATTACGAGCAAGTTAACTTAATAGTGGTGCGCTTCGTTCCTCAGCAGCACCCTACGCTTGTCTGCAAGTGATGTATTGTAGATCGTAGGGTGGGCACGCTTTTTGTGCCCACGCTGAAAGTGTGAATACAATGTATTGAGTCAGCGTGGGCAGATAAAGCCATGCCCACCCTACTTACTTTAGGCCAAAATAACTAATCGATGACTTCTAATAGTAAAAAAATTGCCATTATTCTCACCATTATGATCACTGCTCTATTGTGGATCTTTTGGCTTCCCGGCAATCTTCGCCAGGAACAAAGTGAAATCATCCAGAAGTCACACAGTCTAAAGTTTCAAGACTTCAGCTTGCCTGATCTCAAGGGGCAATCACAGTCTTTTGCACAATGGCAGGGAAAAGTCGTACTGCTCAACTTCTGGGCAACTTGGTGTCCACCCTGTCGTTATGAGATGCCTGATTTTGTTGAGGTTTATGATCAATATAAAGACCAGAATTTTGTCATCATCGGAGTGGGTACTGATGATCCGGCAAAAATTGCGAAATTTGTCGAACAACTCAATGTCAGCTACCCCATCCTTGTTGGGGGCCGAG
This sequence comes from sulfur-oxidizing endosymbiont of Gigantopelta aegis, assembly GCF_016097415.1. Lineage (NCBI taxonomy): Bacteria > sulfur-oxidizing endosymbiont of Gigantopelta aegis. The sequence goes on from NZ_JAEHGE010000001.1 coordinate 75,309, forward strand.
AGGCGATGCAGATATCCTATCAATACGGTAACCATAGTGGTGCTTTACCCTATAGTATTATTTTTGACCAACAGGGCAACATTCGTTATCGTGCCGGTGGGATGATGACAAAAAAACAATTATTAGCACAAATCAAACCCCTTCTGTGATTAAGCAAGCAATTAATACCCCTCAGCCCTAACACTTTTTATTAGAATATGCATAGATTGTGCAGGCATTTGCGGTGATGTGTGATTTCAATAACAAATTACACAAAATTTCTGGACAAAACTCAAAATCTCATGCAAAATAATCCCAACATTTACTTTTTTCGCTCAATCGGTGCTAATCGCATCTTTTTCTACTGATTTTCGACTAAATTTAGACTACAAGTTAATTATAATTACTCAAAATTCTTGTGTTAGTTTCGTCTATCATGCATCTAAAAAGCGTCATATAACAAAACATACAAGCAAGTTTGAAATGGAAGACTGAAATGGCGAAGATACTCGTTTTAAATGGTCCAAACCTCAACTTACTGGGTACTCGTGAGCCAGGTCATTATGGCCATGCCACTCTTGACGACATTAATGAAAAACTGCAATCATTAGCAGCGCAGTCAAAGCATCAATTAGATTGTCTGCAAAGTAATGCTGAACACCAATTGATTGAAGCCGTTCATCAGGCTTGTCAGGACAAAGTTGACTTTATTATTATCAATCCAGCAGCATTCACTCATACCAGTGTTGCTCTGAGAGATGCTTTATTAGGCGTAGATATTCCCTTTGTTGAGTTACATCTGTCTAATGTCTATAAGCGCGAAACGTTCCGTCATCAATCCTATTTTTCTGATATTGCGGTCGGTGTCATTAGTGGCTTAGGACATACGGGCTATGAATTAGCACTGCAATATGCTTTTGTACATCTTGCTCATGGCTCAAAATAGCACAAGTAACATATAAGTAACATAGCAAATAAGCACAATACGAAGATAGCGCCAAGCCATCTTCACTTAACAAGTACCACTAAAATGGTACTGATTGTAAATTTTTAAGCAAGGTTCATATTATGGATATCCGTAAAATAAAAAAACTCATTGAACTACTAGATGAATCCGGTATTGCAGAAATTGAGATTCACGAAGGTGAAGAATCGGTTCGAATTTCACGCAATAGCTCTGCGCCAGTCATGCAAATGCCTGCACAGGCCTATGCACCAGCACCTGTGGCCGCACCAGCAGCCGTTGCTGAAGCAGCTCCTGAACCAGAAGTAGTCTCTGGCCATGAAGTCAAAGCACCGATGGTTGGCACCTACTATAGTTCACCATCACCGGGTGCAGCCGCCTTTATGGAAATAGGTCAAAAAGTAAACAAGGGCGATACGGTTTGTATCATTGAAGCCATGAAACTACTCAATCAAATTGAAGCGGATGTCAGTGGCACGATTAAAGCCATTTGCGTAGAAAATGGTGAGCCATTGGAATATGGACAGGTGATTTGCATTATCGAATAACGCCCTGACCACTGACTCATTACTATACCCGTGATAAACGATAAACAATTTATACTAATAGATAAATACCTGGAACCCTCTGATGTTTGAGAAGATAGTCATTGCCAATCGTGGTGAAATTGCACTGCGCATACAGCGTGCCTGCCGCGAATTAGGCATTAAAACCGTTGCTGTTCATTCAGATGCCGATAAAACCCTAAAGCACGTATTGCTCGCGGACGAATCTGTCTGTATTGGTCCGGCGCCCTCTGTAGATAGTTATTTAAATGTCCCCGCCTTAATTAGTGCTGCTGAAGTCACTGATTCTCAGGCCATTCACCCCGGCTATGGTTTTCTGTCAGAAAATGCCGATTTTGCTGAACGCGTCGAGCAAAGTGGCTTTGTTTTTATTGGCCCTAAGCCTGAGTCCATTCGTATTATGGGCGATAAGGTTCAGGCCATTAAAGCCATGCTAGAGGCGGGCGTCCCCACAGTGCCCGGCTCCAATGGTGCTTTAGGGTCTGATCCTGAAACCAACTTACGCATTGGCCGTGAAATTGGTTATCCCGTCATTATTAAAGCTTCCGGTGGCGGTGGCGGTCGTGGCATGCGCGTCGTACGCTCAGAAGCCAGCCTGCTCAATGCCATTTCATTGACCAAGACCGAAGCCGATGTCACTTTTGGCAATGACGAAGTCTACATGGAAAAGTTTTTAGAAACCCCACGCCATGTTGAAATTCAAGTCATTGCTGATGAACATGGCAATGCTGTCCACTTAGGTGAGCGCGACTGCTCAATGCAGCGTCGTCATCAAAAAGTAGTCGAAGAAGCACCCGCTCCAGGCATCAGTGAAGAAGTTAGGAATAGAATTGGTGAACGTTGTGCCGAAGCCTGCCGTCAAATTGGTTATCGCGGTGCTGGTACCTTTGAATTTTTATATGAAAATGGTGAATTCTACTTCATTGAAATGAATACCCGCCTGCAAGTTGAGCACCCGGTGACTGAGTTTGTCACCGGTATTGATCTCGTACGTGAACAACTACGCGTCGCAGCGGGTTTGCCTTTGAGTTTTGCTCAAAGTGATATCAAAATCAAAGGCCACTCCATTGAGTGTCGTATTAATGCCGAAGATCCCAAGACATTTATGCCCAGTCCTGGAAAAATTGAGGCCTATCATGCCCCCGGTGGCCCAGGTGTCAGAGTCGATTCCCATATCTATAGTGGCTATCACGTACCGCCTTATTATGATTCAATGATCGGCAAGCTCATTACCTTTGGCAACACACGCGAAATTGCTATTGCTCGTATGGATACAGCGCTAAATGAGATGGTTGTACAAGGTATTAAAACCAATATACCTCTGCAACAGGAAATTATTACTGATAGCGCATTTAAGGCCGGTGGCACTAACATCCACTATCTTGAGAAAAAACTAGGGCTATAAAAGCTCATTAAGAAGGGTGCTTATGGCCTGGTTGCAACTCACGCTCGAAGCGACTCATAGTAATAGCGAACAATTATCTGAGCTTTTGAGTCACGCAGGGGCGGCATCTGTCACCCTGCAGGATGCTCATGATGACCCCATCTTTGAACCGCCTCCCGGTTGCACACCTCTATGGAAAGAACTGCTGCTGACGGGCTTGTTTGAAGCTGACATTGATGTTGACTCAGTACTCGCTTTTATCAAAAAAAGTTATGGTGAATTACCGGGGTATAGCCTCGAAGCACTGGAAGATCGAGACTGGATTCGTGCCTGCATGGATGACTTTAAACCCATGCAATTTGGTCAACGTGTTTGGATTTGTCCCAGTTGGCACACCCCACCGGATGCCTCTGCGGTTAATATCATGCTCGATCCGGGGCTGGCCTTTGGTACTGGCACTCACCCAACCACTTCATTATGCTTACAATGGCTGGATCAAAACTTCCCTCAAGAGAGTATTGAGGTCATTGATTATGGTTGTGGCTCAGGTATTTTAGGCATTGCTGCTTGTTTATTGGGTGCTAATCAAGTTTATGGCGTTGATTTAGATCCACAGGCTTTAATTGCTACTCAGGCCAATGCAGAAAAAAATCATGTACTTGAACAACTGCATACATTCTCTGTAGCTGAATTTAAACGTCAACACGAAACCTTACAATGCCCCCTATTATTAGCTAATATTCTTGCCGGCCCCTTAGTGGAACTTTCGGCCATGCTAGCATCACATGTTGCTCCCGAGGGAAAGATTGTTTTATCGGGCATTTTGGCTGAGCAGGCAGAAAAAGTCTCAACAGCCTATCAGCAATGGTTCACCATTGAAGAAGTCACTCAGGAAGGCGACTGGGTTAGAATTGTCGGCACTAAATTAGAATAATTTACTCAGTCGTCAAATTTTCAAAAATTCAGCCAAAGAGTTCCAACACAGTACAGATTATTTGCTTGAAAAATGTTAGTATCCCGATAATATTTTTATAATGTATCTGAAGTGTCAGATAGTTGATTCAAGGAACGTTTTCAGCACATGTATACACACTGCCCAAACTGCGATACGCATTTTGAAATTTCTCAAGAATACCTGGACATTGCCAATGGCAAAGTGCGCTGTGGCCAATGTGATCACATTTTTAATGCTTTAGATAATTTATATGAAAAGCATGAAGAGACCACACAAAGCGCTGAAACAGTCGAGCCTCAGGAAGACACCACTGAAAGTACTAAAACTGACGAGCCTCAAGAAGACATCACTGAAAGTACCGAAACTGACGAGCCTCAAAAAGACATCACTGAAAGTACTGAAACTGACGAGCCTCAAGAAGACATCACTGAAAGTACCGAAACTGACGAGCCTCAAAAAGACATCACTGAAAGTACCGAAACTGACGAGCCTCAAAAAGACATCACTGAAAGTACCGAAACTGACGAGCCTCAAGAAGACATCACTGAAAGTACCGAAACTGACGAGCCTCAAGAAGACATCACTAAAAGTACCGAAACTGACGAGCCTCAAAAAGACATCACTGAAAGTACCGAAACTGACGAGCCTCAAGAAGACATCACTGAAAGTACCGAAACTGACGAGCCTCAAGAAGACATCACTGAAAGTACCGAAACAGACGAACCTCAGGAAGACAGCATAGAAAGTGCTGAAACAGACGAACCTCAGGAAGACATTACTGAAAATACTAAGCAACCCAGTAGTCTCCTTTCATCATTGACTAGCAGTAGCATCACTATCCCCAGCACTAACATCAAAGCTAAAATGGAACGCATTGCGGCCTCGCTCTCTGCTGCCACGGCTGAACTTAAAAATGCCCGAACCTCAGCTTTCAGTAAGACAAGCACCAATACGTCTTCAGATGCTGTAAGCAAGGAAACGATAATCTCTGATGAGACGATAAGGTCTGATACCGCAAATTCAACAGAGATACTTGCAGACCATACACCTTTAGACTCTGCAGAAAGTATCGATACCCGTGAGACTTCAGACAGCAAAGAAAACGCCATTATTGATCAAGCATCAAGCCCTGAGCACCTCGCTGATGAAATAGAAATATTAACACCCACAGAAACCAGTAGCACAGATGATGAACCTAGTGCGGTTGAAGAATTTAGTGCGGTTGAAGAACTGGATTTGGTTCATTTTGACGAACAAGACACACTCGAAGAAGAACCCATCAGCAGTATCAATGAATTTAAGCCTCAAAATGTTGATGAGGGCGATATTGAGATCCTCAATAGCCTAATGGATGTATCCGATCAGACCAATGTCAATGATGAATTGCTTGATGAGCTGGATGAGCTGGATGAGCTGGATGAGCTGGATGACATCAATAAAACACTCTCAGATAACAATAACTCGCTTGATGATGAATATTCTAATTTAAGCGATGACTTTGATGACTTGGGTAATGGCGATGATTTACTCGCAGAACTCGAACAACTAGAAAGTGATTTTCTTAATAGCGATAGCAGTTCTAAGCAATCCCTCAGTGATGAGGATTCTTTAAATCCTGAGTCATCGGAGTACGACTTAAACTCAAATGAAGCGGAAATAGAGATAACGGCTGTCAATGAATTTGAAAGACCCCCGACAGAAATCCATATTGAGGAAACCGTCCCCTCATTTCTCACCCAAAGCAATTCATCCAGCACTAGCCCCGGCGCGATGTTTGCCTGGCTGGCAGGCACGATTGTGCTATTGGCATTGCTTGGCGTTCAGTATTTACACGTCAATAGCATTAAACTGTCTCAAGATGTCAGCTTCCGCCCTTTATTAGAAACACTCTGCCCCATCACTGGCTGTTCGTTACCCTTGGTGAAAGCACCACGAAAAATTGTCACAGTCAATCATGATGTTCGCTCTCATCCGCGAGTCAATAATGCTTTAGAAATTCAATTAACCTTTAAAAATAAAGCAGACTTTACTCAAGGTTATCCCATATTGGAAATTACTTTTTCCAATCCTCGGGGTGCAGTCATTGCCCGTAGAAAATTTCTGCCTGATGAATATCTCAGTGGCGAGATCCCATACGAGCAAGGCATCAAGCAAAATCAAAGTCAGGAAATTAATCTTAGAATCGTTGATCCTGATCCCGGTTCAGATTTGAGTTTTCAGTTTAATTACTTATAAATGAAAATAGGCGCTTGGGAATTTCATCCGCCTCAGTCAAATACCGCACCCGACGCATCTAGCGCACCGGTTTTTTTGGCTCCTGTTTTTTTGGCTCCTATGGCCGGTATCACCGACCGCCCTTTTCGACAGCTCTGTCGTAGACTAGGCGCAGCTCAAGTGACATCAGAAATGGTCACCTCTAAGCCTGAACTACTGAACTCTCTTAAAACCCGAACACGTCTCAACCATGATGGTGAGGCTGCACCCATTGCCATACAAATTTTGGGCACTGAAGCACAGCAAATGGCTGCCGCTGCGCAGTATAATATGCAACATGGTGCCGATATTATTGATATTAATATGGGCTGCCCAGCAAAAAAAGTCTGTCATGTCTCCGCAGGCTCAGCATTAATGAAAAATGAATCTCTGGTAAGGGAGATCCTTACTGCGGTGGTCAATGCAGTCCCCATTCCAGTGACACTAAAAATACGCACCGGCTGGGATCAAGTACACAAGAATGCCCTCACGATTGCCCAAATTGCCGAACAATGTGGCATTCAGGCTTTAACAATCCATGGACGAACTCGTAGCTGTGGCTACCGTGGTGAGGCTGAATATGACACTATAAAAACGGTAAAACAACAAGTTAGCATACCGATCAGTAACTTCTCAATAAGTCTGTGCATTTAAACAGCACAAACTTTACCTTTCAGCAACTCAGGCAGATATGGGATCAAATTTCTCTTGCTGATCCGGTCATTAATAAAATCCCAGAATGAAATTCCTTGTTTCAAACAAGTTTTCTTTAAACTGACAAAGGTATCTCTGCAAAGTTGCCCATCCTTTGAGCGTGTACTACCACTAATTTTACGCTTAATAACATATTCTCGAATATCATTTTCACTCAAATTATTATGAAGAGGAATATCAGGCCGTTCCAATACCAGCAGTAATTCTGTTTTATTTCTTGCCAATCGTTTCAGTGCCTGATTCAACGTTTCAAAGCTTCAAAGCTTGTTTTAGTCCGGCACAATTCATCAAAATGTTCAGCAATCGCTGACTTCAACGGATCATCTGGCTCAAGTTTATATTGTTTGAGATCATAAAATAGTTCCCAAATCTGAGTATGTACCCAGTTCAGTTCTTTATCATGTCGCTCATTGAGTGGTAGTATCCGCTGAAACACTCTGTCTGCATGTATCCAACATAATGCGTGCAACAAAATATCAAATTGTCCTGCATCATCACTCACAATCACCAAATCCTTGGAAAGCCACTGTTAATTAATGCCCCCAGTAAAGCGCCTTCTGTGGCAATGCGAACATGCCGTTGTGTTATGATACTATTGTTCTGCAGATAGTATTTCCAGGCTTCTTCATTATCAAAGCAAGTCTGATGACTTTGTTCAATAACGCTCAATGGCTTGTGAGGTAATTTTTCTGCTCTCATATAATCATCAAGTGCTGCATCGTTGAAAGGCTTAATCAGCAACTCCTGAACAAAATAATCCTGATACCCTAAAAAACGTGAATGTTCTGGCAGGTTATCTGGTTTGATAACGGTGGTTTTATGAATAGCCAATTTCTTCTTTCGTTTACGACTTTTTGAAAGGCTTACTAGTCCCATTTCCTGAGTTGTTTTTCTTGCTTCCTGAATGACCTGTCGGATTATCATTGTCATCATCCTTTGGCAATTTACTGGCTCTTATTTTAGGCTTTGGAGGTAGCTTTTTAAGCTTAGCAACTTCTGTTTAGGGCATCGATTTCAACCTGTTGGTTTTGAATGATTTCCTGTTGTTGCTCCATGAAAGCAAGGAGTAATCGGACTACCGGTGTCTTTTCTTCTTCAGGTATCTCTGGAATTGGAGGTAATTTTTTCACTATAATCAATACAGGTTGTTTTCAATAAAACAATTGTATCATGGCTTTTTAAGGCTCTTTAGTTTGCCCTGTGTTGATCAAACTCCCTCTCAGTTAAGATAATATTCAAAAATATTCTATTTCGATCTGAGACAGATCGACAGGATCATTTATAGGGATAAATTACATGGGGCAGTGAAAATGCAATTTTTGTCCTCTAAAATGCTGTCAAGACTTTTTTGTTTTTATTTCAAGTTTTGCACAGACTTATTGAGAAGTTACACCGATCATTGCAAATGGTGATATAAATAGTGCAGAGAAGGCACAAGATGTACTACAATACACAGGCGCTGATGCAATAATGATTGGTCGAACTGCTGTTCAGTCTCCCTGGATATTTGCTGACATTAATCATTTCTTAGCAACTGGAATGCATTTACCGGAACCTTCTTTGCAGGAAAAAAGCGACATCATCCTGGGCTTATTAAGCGATTTGTATTCATTTTATGGTGAATCTCATGGCGTCAGAATTGCCCGAAAACATCTTGTCGCAGCGATCAAACCTCTACCTGAAGGCGAACAATTATGGAAAAAAATCAGCCGGATCAATGATGCACACCAACAATACGCTATGACTCAACATTTTTTAAGAATTTATTTTAAACGGATAATTCTTAATCTAAACTGACTGAAAAATCTTACACGCTTTTTTAAAAATCAGTTTATAATGATGCAAAAAAAAAAAAGACACCAACAATTCACTGACAATTATTTAGGTTAAAATCCATGCCCATAGTGCAAGATGTTTTTAATAACATTAAAGAGATAAAAACTGCTGATACTTTTGAATCAAATGCTAGTGCACCAATAAATACACCCGCTCATGACAGCGACTCGACCGAAACCGACTCAGCTGACAACGCCATTTTGCGTGATTGTGTGCGTTCTGTGCTAACAAATTACATAAATGATTTAGAAGGTCATACTGTGGATGATCTCTATCAATTAGTGCTGGCTGAAGTTGAAGCGCCACTATTAGAAACCATTTTAGGTCATACCAATGGCAATCAAAGCAAAGCAGCTCAAATGCTAGGTATTAATCGCGGCACACTACGAAAGAAGTTAAAACAGTATAATATTAACGAATAATTAACCTTCCGTAGTAACTTCCCGTTCTGACCCTTAAAATCATCCTTTTTAAGTATTGAATTTTTTCAGCACCTAAGTCGCTCTCGCTACGATTCAACTGATTATTTTAGGTTGAAAAAGTTCAATATCCGCCTCTGCCTCAGCAATTCTCGCTGAGATGAACAATTGAGTTGTAGTGGTGCTTACCAAGCAGAAATAAAAAACTTTTTTCGCAGTAACTTTAGCAAAATTAAAAAAATCAAATAAAAAGCTTGCATTTTGAGAAACAAGAGATCAAACTCTTGTTTTTCAATTGGTTGAATGACTTCATGTTAAAAAATATTTCCCTTTTATATGCTTGGTACTGTGAATTTTGGCCTCTTTAAGTCAGCAAAAAAAAACATTTAAGTTTTTCTGCCCTGAAACAGGCCATCTCACTGCACTTTCATGCAATCAAAGATAGCCGAGTACAAGGAAAGTGTGATTACAGTCAACATGATGTGCTTATGAGTGCTTTTGCCTGCATGTATTTTCAAGATCCTCTTTAAGTGAATTTCAGAAACAGATGGAAGAGGAACAGAATCAAAATAATTTACGCACTCTTTTTAATGTTGAAAAAATTCCTAAAAATAGTCAACTAAGAGACATTTTGGATCTCATACCCTCTAAAACATTTGCACCTGCATTTAAAGATTTATTTGAACGACTCAGACGACATAAGCATCTTGAAGAGTATGCCATATTACCCAACACATTGCTTTGTGTTATTGATGGCACGCAATATTATTCCTCTAAGCAAATCCATTGTGACTGTTGTCTTCATAAAGAACATAGAACGGGTGAAATAACCTACAGTCATGCTGTTTTACAAGGTGCCATTATGCACCCCGATAAAAAACAAGTGCTCCCTGTCATGCCTGAAGCAATACAAAATACGGATGGTACAAAAAAACAGGATTGTGAAAGTAATGCAGCCAAACGTTTTATAGCCAATCTAAAAAAGCACATCCAAGACAAGGATTTATGATTTGTGGTGATGGTTTGATGTCACATCAACCTATGATAGAAGATATAATTGAAGAAATGATGCATTATTTATTGGTTGCCAAACCTGGTGATCACACATATTTATTTGAATGGCTTGAAGCATTTTCTGAACTCCCATCAATGGACTGGATTGACGAAAAAGGGCACCAACATCATTATCGATGGAAAAATAATGTCCCTTTACATGGCGAAAAAATGCCATTGAAGTTAACTTTTTGAATATACCCCTCACCAATACCGCAGGGAAAATTATCTACCGAAATAGCTGGGTCACCGACATAAAGATCAGTGAACATAATATTCAAACAATGACCCAGGCGGGTCGATGTCGTTGGAAAATAGAAAACGAATGTTTCAACACATTAAAGAACCAAGGCTATCACATTGAGCATAATTATGGTCATGGGAAGAAGCACCTGAGCTTTAATATGTATCTGTTAACCTTGCTGGCTTTTTATTTCCATCAAATTTTTGAATTAACCGATGGGGCTTATCAAGCTTGTCGTAAAAAGTTTGGCTCTAAAAAATTAATGTGGGAAAAGTTCAGAGGGGTTATTACCTTTTTTGTGATGGACTCCTGGGAACATTTAATGGATTTTTTATTGTACAGAGACGATTATGAGGAGATGAGACCTGTAAAAATAAGAAAATAAACCTATTTTAGGGAAAATGCGTCGATTAAACGCAGCATCTCCCGTGCCTGCTATTTAGAAAGAAAGAACAAAAAAAATTTTAAAAAGCATCAGGCAAACAAAAAATGCTGTTTTCAGCTTAATTCATAAGAATAAGTTACTTCACCGAGTTTTGCTGCCTCTGCCTTAATAATATTGATTCAAAGCCCGTTTACAATTATCATAGTCCAGTTATAACTCTTTCAAAGACAGCCGTCGCAATTAAAATTATGGAGTAGCTTGAATGGCCACAATCAAAACAGCACTGATCAGTGTGTCAAACAAAGACAATATTGTCGAGTTTGCGCAAGCCTTATCAGAGATGCAAGTGAATATTTTATCAACCGGTGGTACAGCCAAGTTACTACAAGATAACAACATTCCTGTCACAGAAGTGTCTGACTATACCGGATTTCCAGAAATGATGGCTGGGCGGGTAAAAACATTACATCCTAAAGTACATGGTGGCATTCTAGGACGCCGTGGTATTGATGATGAGGTCATGCAAGAACACGGTATTGATGCCATTGATATGGTTGTCGTCAACCTTTATCCCTTTGAAGCAACGATAGCTAATCCAGACTGCGACCTAGAAACTGCCATTGAAAATATCGATATCGGCGGCCCAACCATGGTGCGAGCAGCGGCTAAAAATCATGCCAGTGTTGCCATTGTCGTTAATCCCAGTGACTACGATAAAGTGCTTACTGAAATGCAAGATAACCAAGGACAATTGGCCAAAGAAAGCTTATTCAACTTGGCTGTTAGAGCATTTGAACATACGGCAAAATATGATGGTCACATTGCTAACTATCTTGGGGCAATTAATATTGCCGACCAAAGCAAGGAAACTTTCCCCAAAACCTTTAGTTTGCAGTTCGATAAGTCACAGCAAATGCGCTACGGTGAAAACCCTCACCAAAATGCCGCGTTTTATGTCGAAACAGCGCCCAAAGAAGCCTGTATCGCCACTTCAACACAAATTCAGGGCAAAGAGTTATCGTATAATAATATTGGTGATACCGATGCCGCGTTAGAGTGTGTGAAGCAGTTCAGTGAAGGGCCTGCCTGCGTCATTGTCAAACATGCAACCCCCTGTGGTGTTGCATTGGGTAGCGATCAATTAGAAGCCTATGATCGGGCTTTTAAAACCGACCCCACTTCAGCATTTGGTGGCATTATTGCTTTTAACCTGCCATTAAATGCGGCCACTGCTCAAGCAATCATCGAGCGTCAGTTTGTGGAAGTCATTATTGCCCCTTCGGTTGATGACGATGCCATTGCCATTCTCGCCGAAAAGAAAAATGTCCGCGTATTAGCCTGTGGCCAATGGGCTGATATGCCCACACAAACCTGGGATTATAAGCGCGTCAATGGCGGTTTGTTAGTACAGGAACGTGATTTGGGTATGGTTACTGAGGCCGACTTGAAAGTGGTCACCAAGAAAGCACCCACACCTGAGCAAATGATGGACTTACTCTTTACCTGGAAAGTGGCTAAATTTGTTAAATCCAATGCCATTGTTTATGCTCGCGATAAGCAAACAATTGGTGTTGGTGCTGGGCAAATGAGTCGTGTTTATTCCGCTAAGATAGCCGGTATTAAAGCAGCCGATGAAAACTTGGTTGTACCGGGTTCGGTGATGGCATCCGATGCTTTCTTCCCTTTCCGCGATGGTTTGGATGCGGCTGCTGAAGCTGGAATAGCTGCGGTGATTCAACCGGGTGGCTCAATGCGTGATCAGGAAGTGATCGATGCTGCTGATGAGCATGGCATTGCTATGGTATTTACAGGAATGCGTCACTTCAGACATTAAGTTTTTCATTTTACTTTTCATTTTACTTTTCTATAGGCACAAAAAAAGCGACCGAGCCGTAGCTCATGGTCGCTTTCGTACCTCCGTTCCAAGCCATTTTGTAATACGATTAACCAAAAATCCTATTCAGAAAATATTGCATTATAAAACTCCTGCTTGCGGTCACTCCGTAGACCCTGCACTCCATAATCGATCCGTCTTACGTCGTCCTTAAAATCTTTAATATGGAACCATCTTAGCAGTTATTTTCATTAAACATCAATCACTTATGTGATCGTTTATTCTTAAAAAATGCTCGTATAAAAAAATAAGCATAAAAATACAATCATGAATAGTGTGAACTAATTAACAGTTTTAACCATAAAATTCACAAATTAACAATAATTTTCAATGCCGATTGATTAATTGTCTGGGCTTTTTCTACGCTATCCGACTCACTATAACAACGAAATTCGGGGGCATTGCCTGATGGACGAAAATGAATAATATCGTTATTTGCAAAGGTGATTCTTAGCCCATCCAAAGCATTCATCTGGCTGATACGACCAAATTGTGGAAAATCAGCCTCAATTGCTTGCTTATTTTCGGCTTCTGTTCCAGCAGTATAACGAGACACCAAGGCCTGACTACGCTCAGTGGCAAAGTCTTTAATGCGATCGCTATAGGTGAAACGTTGCGGTAATTGGGCTGATAATTGCGATATTGAAAGGCCTTGTTCGACACTACTATGGAGCAGGGTCAACAACACAATTATCGCATCTCTGGTCGGTAAAGCCGTTAATAAATATTCATTTCGACGAATCGGTGTGCCCAGTAAAAAGCCACCATTGGCCTCATAGCCTGCCACTGCGGCATAATGATCTTCAATATAATCATTCATCGCTTCGATAACATAAGGCGAACCAATTCGAGTACGTTTCACATCGGCAAAGAAACCGGATGCTTCGACACCCGTATTCGAACTGACCGGCGTCACAATGTGATCGATGTGTAAATATTGCGCACATAAAAAACCAACAATGTCACCTCTTAACCAGTCCCCGTTTTCATCACTGATCAAGGGTCTATCGGCATCACCGTCCGTTGACACAATCGCATCTAAGGCATGCTCTGCCACCCACTGCTTAGCTAATTTAATATCTTCTTCACGTACCGCTTCGGTATCCACGGGAATAAATTGCTCAGCACGTCCTAATAGCACGACTTCTGCACCCAGTTTTTCTAAAATAGCAGGAATCATATCCCGAGCGACACCACTATGCTGATACACACCTATTTTTTTCCCTGCCAATGCATTGGCGGGAAACAAATCCTGATAGCGTTGCTGATAGGCATTGCCAGCACTTGAGTCCAAACTTGGTAAGCCATTACTCTGATCACTAAATTGCCCCTGAGCATCAAATAAACTGTCCGGCACATTAATGACTTGATGTTTAATCAGTATTTCATCTTCTTTGAGGATTTCACCGGCGAGTTTGTAGAATTTGATGCCATTTCGATCATCAGGAATATGACTCCCGGTGACCATAATGGCCGGACATTGCTGAGTCAGCCCATACAATGCCACGGCGGGGGTGGCAATCAAACCCGTATAAATGACTTCATAACCACTATCAATAATGGCTTTTGCACAAGCATTGAGAATGTCTGGCGTACTGGCACGCAAATCACCGGCCAGGGCAATTGAATTCGATGGATTGGCCGCCCGTCCCATCTGTTGAGTCTGTTCTAAATATTGGATAAAACCTAAGGTATAGGCATAGCAAACCTGATCACTCATGTCTGCTACCAAGCCTCTAGCCCCACTGGTACCAAATTTCACCTGACTACTATGCATTAATTCTTCAATACTGATATTCATATTTAATCTTTCTCTACTGCTTCATTGTCTGTACCGTCATGGACGGCATTGTCTACTCTTCCATACTCATCATCAAAACGCACAATATCATCTTCGCCGAGATAACTGCCGGTTTGAATTTCAATAATTTCTAAGGGGATCACTCCCGGATTTTCTAAACGATGTTGAGTACCCAGCGGGATATAATTGGACTGATCTTCAGTCAAAATGAATTCCTTATCACCACAGGTAATTTTTGCCGTGCCCCTAACCACTACCCAATGCTCCGCACGATGATGATGCATTTGCAGTGATAATTGTGCACCCGGCGTAACAATAATACGTTTCACCTTAAAACGTTCGGTTTCATCCAGCGTTTCATAACTGCCCCAGGGGCGATAAACACGCTGATGCAATAACGCTTCTGTACGCCCACTACGCTTGAGCTGATTAACAATTTCTTTCACATCCTGCGCTTTGGATTTATCGACCACCAATACCGCATCAGCCGTTTCAACCACCACACAATTATCCATGCCGATAACGGCAACCATGCGTTCTTCAGCATGCACATAGCTATTGGTTAGATCATGATGTAAGACATCACCGTGTAAGACATTGCCATTATTATCACGATCATTCACTTCCCATAGTGCCGACCAGGCACCAACATCATTCCAGTTTGCATCCAATGGTAAAACAACAGCCTTATCGGTCTTTTCCATCACCGCATAATCAATGGAGTCTGAGGGTGAAGCGGAAAATGCTTCAACGCCCAAACGACAAAAATCTAAATCCACTTGACCTTCTGAGACTGCCGCTTTAACCGACTGGTAAATTGCACCCGAAAGACTTTCAATTTCTTTTAAAATAGCACCGGCCTGAAACATAAACATGCCGCTATTCCAATAATAGTCACCACTGTCTAAATACTGTTGTGCTGTTGCTAAATCCGGTTTTTCGACAAAACGCTCAACTTTATAGGCGTTTTCTGAGTCACTGAACAGCTCAGCCCGTTTTATATAGCCATAACCAGTTTCAGCTTTGTCTGGTACTATACCAAAGGTGATGAGCTGTCCCTGCTGCGCCACTCGATAACCTGATTCGACCACTTGATGAAAGGTTTTTATATCTTGAATAATGTGATCAGCCGCTAGAATCAGCATCACATCATCGGCATTGATGTGGCTGGAATATTTGCCCTGAATATATTCTGCTGCGGCACAAATAGCGGGGGCTGTATTACGACCAATGGGTTCGAGAATAATTTTATCGACATCCACACCAATATCATTCATCTGTTGCGCGACTAAAAAACGATGCTCTTCATTACAGACAATGATCGGTGCAGCCAGATCATCAATCCCATTTAAACGTGTCATCGTTTCCTGGAGCATACTGAATTCCCCGCACAATTTTAAAAACTGTTTCGGGTTAAGTTCTCGGGACATAGGCCAGAGTCGCGAACCTGAGCCTCCAGATAAAATAACGGGGATAATCATTGAGCTTCCTTCAGTTTATAGATAGTTTTTATGTAACCATTCAGCGTATTGTAGCCTACCAATAGAGTATCCGGTTGAATAGCTTGTCTTTACAGGGTTTTGAAAACAGGATGTTTTCATAAAGCGTCACATGGATGTGCTTGAGCGCCCCTGTAAAGACAAGCTATTTAATCGGGTACGTGAATTACACTGAATAATTACGTTTTTATTTTCTAAAATAATTATTTATATGCCAATTAATCGACTGGTATCATAACATCAATCGCGGGATATGCGCTGATATATTTCTTCTGTAAGGCTTGCTTGGCCTCATTATCGCCATGAATTAAACGAATTTGACGTGGCTTATTGCGCATACGTTTTACAAAGTTAAATAAATTAGTTTGATCGGCATGGGCAGAGTAAGCACTTAGGGTATGAATATTGGCCTCAATCGTATATTTTTTACCTTCTTTGCCTGCTTCTTTAGCGCCGTCATTAGCACCTAGGTAAACATACCCCCCCCGACCATATTTCTGAATATCACGCCCAGCAGTACCACGCGCCTGATAACCCGTAAACAAAATATCCGTGCGCTTATCACTGATCAGCGCTTGTAGATAATTAACAATTCGACCACCCGAGCACATACCGCTAGCGGCAATAACAATCGTCGGACGAGCAGTTTTTTGTAGATAAGCAACAGTTTGCAAATGGGTTTTATGATCGTTGATGGTGAGTAATTGCGAGAAATCCAAAGGATGGCGACCTTGTTTCAAACGCTTCTGAGCTTCTGCATCCCAAAAAACCGACAATTGTTGGTATTTTTCCGTAAATTCATTGGCCAGTGGGGAGTCTACGATGATTTCAATACCCTGCCAAAGACTTTCTTTTAATGAGCTCTGTCGATGGATGATATTTTCTAACTCATACAATAGTTCCTGGGTACGACCGATACTAAAGGCAGGAATCAAAACCACACCGCGATCAGCCACCGCCCGTTCAATCACTGACTGAAGGTATTTCTGTCGATAACGCCGATCAGCATGATTTTTATCACCATAAGTGCTTTCAATAACCAATTGGTCACAGCCATAGGGCGATTTTGGCGCAGCTAATAAAGGCGCATAGGGTGCGCCGAGATCGCCACTGAAAAGCACTTTTAAGCGCTGTTTCTCCATCGACTCAATGACACATTCAACATAGGCTGAACCTAAAATATGCCCTGCGGGTTTTAATGAAATTGCCAGCTTATAAGCACTGTTTTTCAATTCAATGGTGGTGTTTTTAGCATAATCCAATGGCACTAAGAGCGACTTAATATGACGAATAAATTTATCAATTAATTGCCGATTCTTGGTAAAGCCAATTTTCACCGCATCTTCTAACACATCCGGTAATAATAATGCCGTTGCCTGAGAGCAATAAATCGGCCCCTTAAAACCTGCCGCCAAGAGATAGGGGATACGCCCGACATGATCGATATGCACATGAGTCACCACCAGTGCCTGTACAGTTTTGAGCGAAAAATCGATAGCCAATTGATCGTGTTTGGAACCACCCGGTGATGTTTCAGCCCCTTGAAACAAGCCACAATCAATCAAAATACTATTTTTATCATCAATATGTAGCTCATGACAGGAACCTGTCACACCATTAACAGCACCATGATGTGAGATATTCGCCAAATCCATTTGTTTAGATTTCAAATTGTTTTCCATTGCTTGTATGTTTGTAATTGTTCAGCGTGTTATAAAATATCAAAAGAGTATCCGCTTGAATAGTTTGTCTTTATAGGGTTTTGAAAACAGGATGTTTTCATAAAGCGTCACAGGGATGTGT
The DNA here is from genome assembly GCF_016097415.1 of sulfur-oxidizing endosymbiont of Gigantopelta aegis. Lineage (NCBI taxonomy): Bacteria > sulfur-oxidizing endosymbiont of Gigantopelta aegis. Next base: position 93,058 of record NZ_JAEHGE010000001.1, read on the forward strand.
TTTAGCGTCCCTGTAAAGACAAGCTATTTAATCGGATACGAGAGTGACACTGAAAAGTCACCTGTTTATTTAATATTAACCTATTTACATTAGCGGCATATTAAAATTTTCTATCACCTTATCCGCTTCTTGCATTATATAATCTTTAAACACGGTCGCAATAGGGGATAAGCGCTTACCCTCTCTTTGCACCACATACCAATGACGATAGATAGGAAAGCCTTCCACATTGACAATTTTTAAGGTCTTGGCTTTCAACTCCAGTTCAAGCGTATGAATTGACACAATGGCAAGTCCCAAGCCTTCTTCGGCCGCATGTTTAATGGCACGATTATTACTCATGTCCATTTTGGTTTTAAATTCCAGTTCGTGTTCAATAAAAAAACGCTCTACTGCACTTCGCGTACCCGAACCCACTTCCCGGATCACAAATTCTTCCTTGGCTAAATCTTTAAGAGAGACCTGCTTTTTAGCTACAAGATAATGATTCGGGCAAGCCACTACCACTAGAGGGTTTTCCAGCAAGGGTGAAGAAACAAGGTTATAGCCTTCAGGTGGACTACCCATAATCACTAAATCACATTCATTTTTATCTAATAAATCCAATAAAGTACTGCGATTGGTCACTTCCAGACTAATACGGATCTTGGGGTGCACTTTAGCAAAACTCGCTAATAAACGGATCACAAAATGATTGGTGGTACTCGCCACTGCCAATTTCAAATGCCCCTGTTGCAGGGTTTTCATCTGAGAAATATTTTCTTCCAGATCGATCAATTGCTGAATAGTACTTCGAGCATAAGTCTGCATTTCATAACCCACATCGGTCAAATACAGTTTTTTACCCAGTTTTTCAATCAGAGGCGTATCCACCTGTTCTTCCAATTGCTTCACCTGCATTGACACCGCAGGCTGGGATAAATGCAGCTCTTTAGCAGCACTAGTATAGTTTAAATGCCTTGCCACCACTTCAAATACTTTTAATTGCCGAAACGTTAAATTCATTAGCTCACCTTTATGTACAAAAACACCTATTTTTATTAAAAAACGATATTTTTTTCTGTGTTTTTCGGTTTTTAGCTCAAAAAAACACTTTATCATAAGTAAAACCTTATGACAAACATAAATAATTAAAGTTTTACTTTATAGTATAAACTTTGTATATTCTCTTCTCTGATTTTACACAGGATTTAACTTTACCTGGCCAGCTTTGTAAAAAGCATTCAACAGCGCTTGGTAAAGACCGTTAAAACTCAGCCACTGCTCTTCAAGCACACAACGCTTCAAGAACACGGCTAAGTTATAAGTAAGTTTTAAGAAATTTAATTAAGGAGTCCAAAATGGATCAATCCGCACGTTATGCAGATTTAAGTTTAGATGAAGATACGTTAATTGCCGAGGGTGGCCACATACTGGTTGCTTATACCATGCATTGTATGCCGGGCTTTGGCGGTTATTTAGAAACTGCTGCTCACTTTGCTGCTGAGTCTTCAACCGGTACCAACGTTGAAGTTTCAACCACTGATGACTTCACTAAAAACCTGGATGCGATGGTCTATGAAATAGACGAAGCTAAAGGCATCATGAAGATTGCTTATCCTAATGACTTGTTTGACCGCAACGTTATTGATGGTCGTGCCATGGTTGTTTCATTTCTAACACTTGCTATTGGTAACAACCAGGGCATGGGTGATGTTAAAGATGCACAGATGCAAGATTTCTATGTACCGCCTGCTATGTTAGCTCTTTTTGACGGTCCTGCGATTGATATCACTGATATGTGGAACCTATTAGGTCGTTCAAGAACTGAAGGTGGTTATATTGCTGGAACAATCATTAAGCCTAAATTAGGTTTACGTCCAGAGCCATTTGCAGAAGCAGCTTACCAGTTCTGGTTAGGTGGTGACTTCATTAAAAATGACGAGCCTCAAGGTAACCAAGTTTTCTGTCCTATGAAGAAAGTTTTACCTTTAGTTCATGATGCCATGAAACGTGCTCAAGACGAAACTGGCGAAGCTAAAATCTTCTCTATGAACATCACTGCTGATGATTATCATGAAATGTGTGCTCGTGCGGACTTCGGTCTAGAGACATTTGGTGAAGATGCACCACGCTTAGCATTCTTAGTTGATGGCTATGTGGGTGGACCTGGTATGGTGACAACTGCACGTCGTCAATACCCATCACAGTATTTACATTATCACCGTGCTGGTCATGGTGCGATCACTTCACCTTCATCGGTTCGTGGTTATACTGCATTCGTACTGGCTAAACTTTCTCGTCTTATGGGCGCTTCTGGTATCCACGTGGGTACCATGGGTTACGGTAAAATGGAAGGTGGTGCAGACGATAGAAACATCGCTTACATGATTGAACGTGACAGTGCTGATGGTCCTTTCTATCACCAAGAGTGGCGCGGAATGAAGCCTACTACCCCGATTATTTCTGGTGGTATGAATGCTTTACGCCTACCAGGTTTCTTCGAGAACTTAGGTCACGGTAATGTCATCAACACTTCTGGTGGTGGTTCTTACGGACATATTGATTCTCCAGCAGCCGGTGCAGTCTCTTTACGTCAGTCTTATGATTGTTGGAAAGAAGGTGCTGACCCAATTGAATATGCGAAAGAGCATAACGAATTTGCTCGTGCCTTTGAGTCATTCCCAGGTGATGCGGATTCAATCTTCCCAGGTTGGAGAGACAAGCTAGGCGTTCATAAATAAAATGAACTCTGAGTTTAAGGGATGAGGCTACTCTAAAAGCGCTTCATCTCTCAGTACTAAAATTTAAAGCCCCTGATTTTAGGGGCTTTTTTTTTCAAAGTTTTTTAAGACAATTAAAAAAAACAGATCAACTTTGTATGATTTTTTTAGGTTTAAAACAAAAGAAGCCATACAAAGTTGATTTAAACCGTAACAATAACGTTGCAATCGGTAATAGACAAACCACTAAATAGGTAAAATAAAAATGAGTGAGCAAAATATTGAGCAATACTTAATTAATGAAGAGCCTTTTTATCAAGCACAAGATAATGAAGTGGCATTATATGAAGCAGCCTATAATGGTCGTTTACCCGTGATGATTAAAGGCCCAACCGGTTGTGGTAAATCGCGTTTTATCGAACACATGGCCTGGAAATTACAAAAACCATTAATCACTGTGGCCTGTAATGAAGATATGACCGCCTCTGATCTAGTCGGTCGTTATTTATTAGATGCCAATGGCACACGCTGGTTAGATGGTCCATTAACCATTGCCGCTCGTATTGGTGCAATCTGCTACTTAGATGAAATCGTTGAAGCCCGTCAAGATACCACAGTGGTCATACACCCTTTAACGGATCACCGTCGCAATCTACCCTTAGATAAAAAAGGTGAGCTGATCAATGCCCACCCTGACTTTCAATTAGTTATTTCATATAACCCGGGCTATCAAAGCTTGATGAAAGATTTAAAACAATCCACTAAACAACGTTTTACTGCGCTGGACTTTGATTACCCGACTGCCGACACTGAGGCAAAAATTATTGCCAGTGAAGCCAGTATCGATTTAGAAACAGCAGCTAAATTAGTTAAAATTGCAGAAGCAGCCAGAAACTTAAAAGGTCACGGCTTAGATGAAGGTATTTCTACTCGCCTAATGGTTTATGCTGCACAACTCATGAATCAAGGCGTTGGTCAGGCTGATGCTTGTCGTATGGCCTTAGTCAGGCCCATTACGGATGATGCTGATATCCGCAATACGCTGAATCATGCCGTTGATGCCGTCTTTGCTTAATAACACCCTTGTATAAGAGCAGTATAAGAGCAATACATAAGCGGGTAGAAATAACTATGAATAGCATTGATATAAGTGTCGATTTTTCTTTTCAAGGCACGCATTACACACCAGTCATCACCATCGACCTGGATCTTTTTGTGCAACAAAAAGAGCCTACGTCGTTTCACCGACTAATTGCCAACCAACATCAAATTGACTGCTATTCTTATTTATATGAAGTGTTAGAGTCCAGTAGCATTATCTATTGCAACCCGCAAGGCATGGCAGTCGAGCATATCAAAGACAATTACTTTGATTTAGCGGGCTATGCGCAATACGCCAGAGAAAGCAAAGTAGCTGATGCGCTGTTAAACATTGCCCAAAAAGAAATGGGCATTACTGACTTTAGCAACAATCAAGCACTTAAAAATGCCTTATTGCAGGCATATGAACTTGGCAGTGCTCAAAGCCTTTAGCCAATAAAAAGCCTTTAGCTTAGAAAAAAGCCTTTCGCCAATATAGAATTTAGCCACATTCAGGTGCACAGTATGGATCAAGAATTACTAGAACAATACCGAAGTCAATTAAAATGCAGTTTCGAGCAACTTGATGATACCTTCGAAGACTGTATGCTTGAAGCCTTCATTTCTCTATCCGATCAGGGCATCAAAGACTACCTTAAAGGCGCCTCCTTAGTGTGCATGATTGGACGTGGCTTTGAACCCGTCCTAGTTTATCTTGAAGAAATGCCTCAGGTGGCTAAATTATTAGGTGAAAAAAGCCTGACAACCGTTTCTCAAATCGTGTGGGAGTTATCACGCTCACCGAATGGCAATTCCATCCCACCATTTTTAAACTCTGTGGCTGAAGCCGCTCGTCGCCTGGGCAGTGAAGAATTATTTCAAAAATACATTGACCTATTATGTGCTTTAGCAGAAAAAACCACCGGTTCAATTCATGGTCATCACACGACATTCCCTAGCCCCGGTTTACCATTACTACTGGCCAACATCCCCTACCTTCTGAACCAATTATCACTGGAAGGCTTACAGAATTGGGTCGATTATGGCGTCAGAAATTATCCCGATCATCCCGAACGTCAGGAGAACTATTTTTCACTGCAATCTGCTGACAGTAAAGCCATTTTACAACGTGAACGTCATGGCACATTATTTATCGACAATGAACGCAAACTCAGTTTGTACCTGAAGGCGCTATGGAATAAAAAACTTTACATGATCCCTTATTCCACGGGTTTTGATGAATTACGCAAGCCTATTCCCTACTATGACAACTTAGGCGCTCGCTTACCCGATGTACTGGATGACATCCAAGGTGCAAATGGTGAAACAGTGCTCGGCATTGATCGTTATCGCGCTATTTTAGCCCACATTGTTGGTCATAAGCGCTGGTCATCCGCAATATTTGCCGATAACCTCAGTCCATTTCAGCGTATTGCTGTAGAGTTATTCGAAGATTCCCGGGTTGAATATTTAGCCGCTAAAATCTACCCGGGTCTGCGTAAAATATTTTTATCACTGCATCCTAAGCCTATTGAAGATGATTGTAAGATGGAGCAGGAATCCTGTATTCGTCATCGCTTAACCATGCTCTCTTACGCCATTTTAAACCCCGAGCATGATTATAAAAATGCCGACATTATAGAATTCAGCCAGCGTTTTCATGATGCTATGCTCGCCAGCGATGCCAGCACCCAAGCGATGTCCGTCCTTGCCACTTCTTTCATTGCCCGCACACGCAGACAAACAGACCAACTCGCCAATATGTATTTTAAAGACACCGAAGTGGCCTATCGAGATGATAACCGCCACCTCTGGAAGTTTATTGAAATGGGTGACGAAGAGGAAATGTTTGCTCAAAAAGAAAGTCAGGCCAAAGAAGATGAGGAAGAAGACAAGGGTTTACCTCCCAGACACTATCATGAATGGGATTATGCGACAAAATCCTATCGCCCTGACTGGGTCAGCCTATATGAAACCTTGCATCCACCGGGCAATCCTGCCGACATTGATGCCTTATTAGACAAGCATGCCATCTTAGCCAAACGCTTAAAACAATTGCTGGATCTGTTAAAACCACAGCAATACGTCCGTGTTCGCTATCAGGAAGACGGCAGTGAACTGGATTTAGACACCGCCATACGCTCTTTGATAGATTATAAGAGTGGTTCAACGCCCGATCCACGCATTAATATGAGTCATAAACACGATGGTCGTGACATTGCCGTCATGTTGCTATTGGATTTGTCCGCCTCATTGAATGAAACACCGCCCGGCAGTGATAAAACCATCTTAGAACTCAGCCAGGAAGCCGTGGCCTTATTGTCCTATGCCATTGAGCATTTAGGCGACCAATTTGCCATTGCCGGATTCTCATCCAATACCCGCCATGAAGTCCGTTACCAGCATATTAAAGGTTATAGCGAACACTGGGGCGATGAAGTGAAAGCACGCCTAGCCGCCATTGAAGCAGGCTATTCAACTCGCATGGGTGCCGCATTACGTCATGCCGCTCACTACCTGGGCAATTGTCAGGCAGAGAAAAAATTATTATTAGTACTGACCGATGGCGAACCCGCTGACATTGATGTCAGTGATTCAAAATTGTTAATTGAAGACACTCGCAAAGCGGTACAAGAACTCGATCAAGATGGTATCTACACCTTCTGTATCAACCTTGATCCCCATGCTGATGACTATGTGCAAACCATCTTTGGTAAGCAATTTTTAGTCATTGACAAAGTAGAGCAGTTGCCGGAAAAACTACCCTACTTGTTTATGTCTCTGACGGGCTGATAAATTAAGCTCAACGTCATCCCAAAACAGGGGTATACTATAGAAATAATATTAAGTATTACGTTAAAAGATAGTCTAAGCTAACAAAATAATTATTGAGTCACCTCTTTTGAAGAACAAATATCCAAGCTGCTAAACAGGAAGCACTCAACACCATCGATCACTGGATAAGATCAGAAAGGGATAACAAGCAGTGAAAGAAGGCAAAACAATCACTAGCGAGGAACTTAAGCGAGAAATTGATTCATGGTAATTTGGTCAGAGGCATTGGTTCAAATGGCTTGATCACTTTGCTAACGCTGCACAAATGGCTTTAGTACGATCATTGAACTCATGCCCTTTCTTTAAATATCGTTTGGCTTTGAGTTTTTCTAATGTTTCGTTAACTTCTAAACTTGCACCAGTTATATAGGCTTGATGATCGGCCAATTTTAGTCCTTCAAGTATTTCATCAATGGCCTTGCAGGACGTGTAATCAATTGCAGTCATTTCATGCATATCAAGAATTAAACTATCATAATCCGTATATTCTGATAGTTTTTGTACCATGTTCTTAGCCGAAGTAAAACTTCTGGGGCCAGAGAGTTTGTAAATTAAAATTTTTCCTTTTGCTTTATCCAATAATTCAGCTTCTTCATCACTGAGTGATTCATCATCTTCTTTAGAGCGAATTATATGCATTGATTTAACTTGTAAATCCGTCATACGATGCATAAAAACAAATGATGCCATAACCATACCAATTGCCACTGCTTCGATTAGATCAACAAATACAGTCAAAAAGAAGACTGTCAACATCATCATAACTCCAGCAATGGGAGAGTGGCGAATTTGTTTTAAATAATCCCAATCAATAATATCTGTCCCAACTTTAATTAAAATACCAGCTAATACCGCTTTAGGGATAAACAGCGCCAAAGATCCAAGGCCAAGCACAATCGCCAGTAAAACCAAAGCATGTAATGCGCCAGAAATAGGGGTCATTCCACCCGCACGAACATTAACCACAGTGCGCATTGTGGCTCCTGCTCCAGGTAGTCCACCAAAAGCACCCGCGACCATATTACCAATTCCTTGCCCAATTAACTCCTGATTGGGCTTATGATAGGTTCTAGTCATATTATCAGCCACTAGTGAAGTCAATAAAGAATCAATCGAGCCTAATGCCCCCAAAATTAATCCCGATTTTATCATATCAACAAGCAAGTTTAATTCAATGGTTGGGAAAATCAATCCAGGAAATCCTGAAGGTATGTCACCAATAATCGATACTCCAGACATTAGGTAGGTAGAGGAATCACCCTGCTTAAGAAGTTCAATTTGACCATTACTCAAAAAATATAATACCAAAGTGCCTCCAACCAAAGCCACAAGTGGAGCGGGTATAATGACAGTGATCTTCTTGGGCAAGCCATAAACAATGGCCAAAGTCATAGTGGAAAGTATAACTGCCAGCCAAACCGGTTCATGTAAGGTTTGAGGGAACTGTATGAGTGCACCTAATGGGGTAGATAAAGCAACTTGTCCAAAGAGAGGTTGTAATTGCAATAAAATAATAATAACACCGATACCCGACATAAAGCCGGAGACGACAGGATGAGGGATTAAAGAAATAAAACGTCCGATTTTGAGCAAACCAAAGAGGATTTGAAAGGCTCCCCCAAATATAACCACAGTAAAGGCTAGTGCCATGCCATGTGAGAGATCGTTTGGGAACATAGATGTATATTGTACAAAAATAACAGCCATAACAACTGTCATAGGCCCTGTTGGACCTGATACCTGAGCAGGTGTGCCACCAAAGATAGCAGCAAAAAAACCGACAAAAATTGCCCCATAAATGCCCGCCATTGGCCCGGCACCAGAGGTAACACCCATTCCCATTGCAAGTGGTAAGGCCACAACTGCAGCAGTTAAACCGCCATAAATGTCGCCTTTAATGTTATTAAAATGTAATCCGTTAAAAAATATCATAAAAATTTGGCGTTCTAAATTATTAAGTTATAGTATCTCACGCTTCATCTAAGAGTGATTCTCTTTTCTAAAGTGTCTGTCAGATTATATGTAAATTAAATTTTTCTTCCCAAAATGCTTCACTATCAATTAAAATGTAAAGTGTGATACGTCCACAACACTTTTTCCCTGCTGAGTTCGTTCATTATTATAGCATTTCACCCATTCGTCCAGATATTTTTATCATTCATCTATTTGCAATATACAGCCAGACACCCAGTAAATTCTGTTCCGCCTGTAGTGATTTTATTAATGTTGCCACTAACTTTTATCCTTCTGAGCCATTATTTCACGGCCTCTGGCTTTAATCACATCAATATCCAATAATTTCCCTCATCGCTGTCTAATGAACTGATTCCTGCTTGTTTATGTCTCTTGGCTTACTATATAAACACAACGTTAAATCTACTCGGATTTAACGGAATCGGCAAAGAAAAAGCCTGACAATGGCAGTCCTGAGAAGTAATTCATATTTCTCTTGAAGAATTGAGCATCTCCCCATATTATTGTCCAGCAATAACAAATTCTAAGCATGTTTTTCAAAGGATATGCCTGTAATACTTGGAAATGCATCCTAAGGGCACTTCCAAATATCATGGGTATAGATCATCAAAATGATCTTAAACCTCTCCAAAGTACGACTAACCGCTTTGGATACACGATTTATGGAAGAATAAATGGCGACTAAAATCAGTATCAATATCGATCTGTCCCAATCCAATCGCACTCATTCACACGACGATTTAGCACCTAAGAACAAGAGTCTAACTGCTCCCGTTGAATACAAATACCGATACGACAGAATTTTTTTATTCGCAGTTATCACTTTAATTATTATTGCTGTTAGCCTGTATTTACTTTTTACTGAAGAAGAAAATGTCGATCAGAAAACATCAAAATCCATTCCGGCACATGAAATTATCAAGGAAAGACACCTGACGGTGCCACCTTCTATTCCGCAAAAGCCACGTAAACATCTCGTTTCTCTTTATTATGAAGAAATCAACCCATTTGAAACCTTTCAGTTTCCCCTAAAAAAGCCAACACCCATCCCCGAAAAGCCTCATCTAGCCAAAGAGATAGCAGAGCCCTCTAAACCACTTTCTGACGAGAAGATAAAAATTGAAGACCTTCAGGAGATTGAAGTCGAATTAAAAATAAAAGTGCCTGCTCCTACTATTTTAAATCCTCCTCAGCCAAGCAAAGGAGTCAACGATAGCACGGAAGAACCCGATTTTATTCAAATTTACTCAAATGATCTGAGCCGGGTTTTACTGGTTAGTAATATCTATAAAAAAGAACCCCTCAATAAACTCTCTTACATTGTCACTGGACAGGAAGACAGTGCAAAAAAAACCTATCTTTTCACACAAATTGACAATCGAATGGGTCAAAGCATCGAACATCAATGGTGGTATAAAGACAAAATGCGCTATCAAAGAAAGTTTACAATTCTAGGCCAACGCTGGCGTTGTTATTCCAGTAAAAATCTGGGCAAACTGCAACAAGGAAAGTGGTTAATCAAGGTCGTAGATGAAAATGGTGACACCTTATCAACCGTCAACTTCAAATATCAAACTGCCCCATAAGGTGTACTTTGCTCTGAGGCATCCGCTAGGTAGGTTCTGAATGTTTGTCCACTTTGTGGATCCAGAGACACTATAAGGCTTCGGATCAATGCGCACCTGACTCAGTGAAAAGCGATGACCCCACTGATTTTATCAAGATGCTTATATTTTATTAAGAAAACACCAAAATCATCGGTGCTTTTTTCCCCTCCGATACATTTTCTAGTTAGTGCCCATCCGTAAATAGGTTTTTTATATAAATAATCGTAGGGTGGGCACGCTTTTTGTGCCCACGCTGAAAGTGTACATAATAAGCGCTTGAGTCAGCGTGGGCAGATAAAGCCATGCCCACCCTACGGTCAAAATTATCAAATAATTCTAGAATAAACGGATGGACACTAGTTACCTATTTTTCATTGAATCTATCATCAATTAAATATTGACTGAGTACCCTTTCACTACGCATAACAATTACTAGTGGCAGATAAACACAATACATTAAAGTAAAAGGTTAACTACTGAGTTTTAGGGAGTTTAGATGAAATAACGACATCATCGATAGCATACCAGCGCTCTCTTTCAGACAAGGGGGCGTTTTTATCTAAGTTAAAACGATAAAAATCATTCCCCCCAAAAGAAATGCTATTCCATTTTGCATTCATGTTTCCCCCCGTACCGATCCAAGGGACTTTAGGCATACTAATAATAAGTTTTCCATCAAACCAGTGTCTTAGAATTCCATCTTGCACCCCCGGAGCGCTATTGAGTTTGACATAAAAGGCTAATTCATGCCATTTATCAGAAAACACCTGCTCATGCCAAACAGTCCCCTCTTTAGGTAAGTAGCCACCATTCAATAAATCAGGTATCGATGGGTGCACGTCAAGCCATTTTAAATCTGAAGTATAATTTGCAGACATGTCACCACGAAATATTTTTCTTGGTGATGAACCAACAACGGGGGCAGTACAAAAGTAACTTACTTCTTGAGGATCACACCTAAATGCATGGAAATGTCTAACACCATACGTATTATTTCCCCATTCATAGAGATAAATCGGGGCACTATTGCCTTCTTTAAAGAATTTACTTCTTTCACCTACGCCATCATAACTCAGTATTCGAAAGAGTTTTATTATTCCCGTTTTACCACCATAACCTTCTGTGAACCCTTTTTGAAATTTGATTTTAAATTTAACATAAACCTCATTGCTTGGTTGTATATCTTTAGTTAAAAAGCCGTCCGAAGCAAAACTATCTGGCGTCAACTACCTTGTCCGGTTGGCGACAATTAGCTTGGCCGGTTTCTAATTTATTATTTTATTCATAGTGAGTTTTTTACAATCGATTATTCTCCTTTAATTGTCTGCTCTTCTTTTTAACTTGATTTTTCTTTAGTCGCTGCTCTTGATCTGGCTCTAGGGCGAAAAGCGACCGATGTGCGGCTTTTGCTCTTGCACGAGGCCACTTTGAGCTTTTTGGCTTTTCGCCCGCTCTATGCTTTTTATCTTGCTTTTAAAATGTTCAGCGATCAATGAGTTAGCCATTAATCTAGTAACTTCTCAATAAGTCTGTGCAAAACTTGAAATAAAAACAAAAAAAGTCTTGACAGCATTTTAGAGGACAAAAATTGCATTTTCACTGCCCCATGTAATTTATCCCTATAAATGATCCTGTCGATCTGTCTCAGATCGAAATAGAATATTTTTGAATATTATCTTAACTGAGAGGGAGTTTGATCAACACAGGGCAAACTAAAGAGCCTTAAAAAGCCATGATACAATTGTTTTATTGAAAACAACCTGTATTGATTATAGTGAAAAAATTACCTCCAATTCCAGAGATACCTGAAGAAGAAAAGACACCGGTAGTCCGATTACTCCTTGCTTTCATGGAGCAACAACAGGAAATCATTCAAAACCAACAGGTTGAAATCGATGCCCTTAAAACAGAAGTTGCTAAGCTTAAAAAGCTACCTCCAAAGCCTAAAATAAGAGCCAGTAAATTGCCAAAGGATGATGACAATGATAATCCGACAGGTCATTCAGGAAGCAAGAAAAACAACTCAGGAAATGGGACTAGTAAAAGTCGTAAACGAAAGAAGAAATTGGCTATTCATAAAACCACCGTTATCAAACCAGATAACCTGCCAGAACATTCACGTTTTTTAGGGTATCAGGATTATTTTGTTCAGGAGCTGCTGATTAAGCCTTTCAATACTCGTTATCGATTGGCTCGCTATAAAACACCCGATGGTGATACCTGTATAGGAAAATTGAGCTTTGATACACATATAGGACATTTTGGCCATACATTACAGAGTTATATCGTTTATCAATATTATCACCAGAGAGTGACTCAGCCATTGATAATACAACAATTAACAGAATTAGGTTTTAATGTGGCTATACTTAACCGGACACACAACTTAAAATAACTAAAAAATAAAAAGTGTGACCTAAAATGAATGATCAAACAAAAAAACCGAATAAAAGCTATACATCAGAATTTAAAGAATCAGCTGTCAAATTAGCTAATGAGACGGATCAACCCGTTTCTCAGACTGCCAGGGAGCTAGGTGTTAATGTAAATACTCTACATACCTGGATCAGTAAATATTCCAAACCGGTGAAGACGGTAGCCAATAGAAGTGATGAACACATTTATGATGAAGTAAAACGTCTGAAAAAAGAATTGGCAAAAGTGATTCAGGAGCGTGATTTATTAAAAAGGCCACAGCGTACTTTGCAAGGGAAACTTTGTGAAGTACGCATGGATAGATCAGGCTAAAGATTACCCGGTAACGATTCTGTGCCGTTTTATGGATGTTTCCCGTAGTTGCTATTATGATTGGGTTAGCTCTCCTAAAACGGATAGAGAGAAAGAAAATGAAGCGCTTACTGAGCAGCTAAAAAACTGTTTGAAGACAGTCGCAAGACTTATGGAACCCGTCGTCTTAAAAAGAAAACTGGCTGAAAAAGGCGTTCATATAAGCCGCCGGAGAATTGGTCGATTAATGAAAAAAGCCGGTTTGTTTTGTAAAACGAAGAGACGCTTTAAAGCGACGACTAATTCCAAGCATAATAAGCGTATATCTCCAAATTTACTGGAAAGAGAGTTTACTGTCTCTCAACCTGATCGCTACTATGTGGGTGATATTACCTATATTGCCACCAAGGAAGGCTGGTTATATTTAGCGGTTGTCATTGACTTATTCTCTAGGCAAATTGTTGGCTGGTCGATGGATGAGCGAATGAAAGCCAAGCTAGTCAATGATGCTTTACTGATGGCCATATGGAAGCGTAAACCAATGGATGGATTGCTTTGGCATACTGACCGAGGTAGCCAATATGCCTCTGATAGTCATAGAAAAATATTGTCGGATCATAACATAATTCAGTCTATGAGCCGCAAAGGAAATTGCTGGGACAATGCTGTATCAGAGAGCTTCTTTCATAGTTTGAAAACTGAATTGACGCACCATTGTCGATTCAAAACCAGAGTAGAAGCAAAGCAGGCAATATTTGAATATATTGAGGTATTTTATAATCGGGAGCGACTTCATTCGGCTAATGATTATTTGTCACCAGTCGATTATGAAATACAGCAGGAAATAGCTTAAATCGATTGATTGAAGAGGGGTAAAAGGCGACATAAATGCCGCCCATTACCGTTGACGGCCATCGGCTCCTCAGCCTGTGCCGTGAAGATATTGTAACAGGATCATTACCGTTGTGAAAATACCTTGGGTGAATGGAACGGCTCTATCGTTCCAGAGGGCAAAGCCCTTTCTCTTCATCTGTTTAAAGTTAACATGAGAAACTAAAATGATAGGAAATACAAAATGACAAAAATCACTTGAAACAGCCAAAAAAATATTTAGAAAACTGTCCGGAAAAGTGTTGACACATCAGTTTTGATATTTCAACGGGTCAGATCAATGAGATTTTAATCCATGACAAAGACCATTTTCATACTGAAAAAAATACATTGCTAACTGCCGGTATCAACAATAGTACTTATATCCATGTTGATGATACGGGTAGTCGTCATGATGGAAAGAATGGTTATTGTACTCACGTTGGCAATGAAACCTTTGCCTGGTTTTCAAGTACTCGATATAAGAGCCGGATTAATTTTCTACAATTGTTACGAGGTGCTGCTGTTGATTATACGCTCAACGATGCAGCACTTGATTATATGAGAGCAGAAAAATTACCTCACAAGCCATTGAGCGTTATTGAACAAAGTCATCAGACTTGCTTTGATAATGAAGAAGCCTGGAAATACTATCTGCAGAACAATAGTATCATAACACAACGGCATGTTCGCATTGCCACAGAAGGCGCTTTACTGGGGGCATTAATTAACAGTGGCTTTCCAAGTGATTTGGTGATTGTGAGTGATGATGCAGGACAATTTGATATTTTGTTGCACGCATTATGTTGGATACATGCAGACAGAGTGTTTCAGCGGATACTACCACTCAATGAGCGACATGATAAAGAACTGAACTGGGTACATACTCAGATTTGGGAACTATTTTATGATCTCAAACAATATAAACTTGAGCCAGATGATCCGTTGAAGTCAGCGATTGCTGAACATTTTGATGAATTGTGCCGGACTAAAACAAGCTTTGAAACGTTGAATCAGGCACTGAAACGATTGGCAAGAAATAAAACAGAATTACTGCTGGTATTGGAACGGCCTGATATTCCTCTTCATAATAATTTGAGTGAAAATGATATTCGAGAATATGTTATTAAGCGTAAAATTAGTGGTAGTACACGCTCAAAGGATGGGCAACTTTGCAGAGATACCTTTGTCAGTTTAAAGAAAACTTGTTTGAAACAAGGAATTTCATTCTGGGATTTTATTAATGACCGGATCAGCAAGAGAAATTTGATCCCATATCTGCCTGAGTTGCTGAAAGGTAAAGTTTGTGCTGTTTAAATGCACAGACTTATTGAGAAGTTACGATCTACAAACCGCAGAAAACCCTCGTTTTGATGCGGAGCTGCAACAAGAAGGTGTGACCTGTGCTGCTTGTCATGTTAAAGACGGAGTGATTTATGGTCCTTATAAAAGGACTTACTCAATGCCCCCCATCCTGTTGCCTATGATGAAAAATTCCTCACCAAAGAACTCTGTAGACAATGCCATGAAGTGCCCAGTAAAGAATTTTCTCTCATGAATGAAGGCATCTGTAGCACCGGCATGGAATCCAATACCGGCCAATGGGCTGCTAGGGGTTACACTTGTCAAGATTGCCACATGCCCGCTATCAAACGTCCGCTAATGAGCGGCTACCCCGTCAGAGAAGGACGTAAACATACCTGGCCAGGTGCTTACTCGACAACACAATTACAAAAAGTGTTCACTTTTAAAGCCACAGCAAAACAAAATGAACTCAGCATTACGATCACTAATAGTGGCGCAGGCCACAAAGCACCCACGGGTGATACTGATCGATTCATTACTCTGGATTTTTTCTGGATAGATGAGAAGGGCCAAAGAACTGAACTTGACTCCATTGAATTCAAACGTCAGGTCGTCTGGCAGCCCATTATGTTTGTCTTAGCAGACAATCGCCTTGGTGCAGGAGAAAGCACACAGTTCACAAGCACAATTCCAGAGGCTACACCCAATAAAAAAGGCATACTCTACGTCAATGGCACCTATCATGTCATGACCGATCGTTCATTAAAACGTCTTAAAGAAAAATTTGAGTTAAAAAATGAGTGGCCAATCCATCGACCTTTTATTGAACAACAAGAAATTAAAATTCAGTGGCTTCATTAAAAAAACAGCCAACCGCCACTGTCCAAGTCACTTTTACAGCGCTTATATTGAGCGCTATAACGTTTAGCACGTTGATCGACTTTCCTGGCCACTTTTTTCAGCCACGGTTTTGCATTATAACTTTTCTTACGATAGCCGCCCCAGCCCTCATGATAATTCAGGTATTGTCCATAGGCATCCCATTTTGAGACCTTGTTAATTTTACTTGATTACCCATAAAGCTCCGCCATTTTTAGGAGCTTTCCATTCATAGGTGGCGTTTTCATCGCCACGCATAAAAACCTTGGCATCATGTCTTTTAAGTTAAAGCGTCTATTAAACCGATAACAAAATTCAGCAAGATACCGAGGTAAATGTTTTGAGTTAATGGAATGATAGCTTCCCTTCATAGAGTTTTTAATATTACCTATCATAGTGTTAACCCAGATAAACTCAATTTTATCAACACTTGCCGCACCACCACCCGTGACGATTGGAACATGCTTACAGTCAGCTTCTTTAACCGCAGGAAAACAATTTAACCCATCTGAGTAAACAGTACTTCCAGGTGTTAAATGAGTTTGTGCCCATCGTTTTATTTCACTGGATTTAAACCCTTTAAGCACATTTAAATTCATTGCAATCGGGTGTCCATCTTCATTAGTAGAAACGGCTGCAACGAACGGTGTTTTATTTTCTGAACCACGACCTCTGGAGCCGCCTCTGTGCTCACCACCCCAGTAGGCATCATCAATTTGAATGATGCCTGATAAAGGTTTACTGTCATCACGTTCTTTCATAACCTGCATGATCTTTTGTTTCATACTCCAGGCTGTATTGTAGCTTACCTTAAGCTGTCTCTTTAATTCTAATGCTGAAACCGCTGTCTTCAATTGAGTCATAAGATGAATCGCTAAAAACCACTTAGATAAAGGCAGTTTGGTACTATCAAATATTGTCCCACAGGTTGCTGATGTCTGATGATGACAATGGTGGCACTGATAAAGATGGCGATGTTCTAGAGTGCAATAAGTCTTATTGCCACACTCTGGGCAAACAAATCCATCAGGAAATTTCCATTTAAATAAGGCTTGTCGGCACTGTTTGTCAGTGCCATAATCATTAAAAAGCTCAAATAAACTATAACCTTCTTGAAACTGAATTTTATTTTTTGACATCATTCTACTCCACACATAATCTATACTTTAATTATAGTATAATTATAGTATAATTATAGTATAATTATCGAAATATGGCGGAGCTTTGTGGGTAATCAAGAAAGAGAAAGTAACACTATGTCCCCTGTTTTTTTTATTAAACGCCCTATCTTTGCAATGGTCATTGCAATATTAATTGTGATACTTGGTATTGTCTCTGTTTCTATTTTGCCCATTGAAGAATACCCCAGCGTTACACCACCAACGGTTTCTGTCACCAGTACTTATACAGGGGCGAATGCTTATGATGTTGAAGAAGCAGTTACTCGCCCGATTGAAGATCAGCTCAATGGTGTACAGGGAATGATCTATATTGAATCTTCCAGTACCAGTGCTGGTGAGTCAAATATTAATGTTTATTTTGAGCCGGGATACGATTTAGATATTGCCGCTGTCGATGTACAAAATAAGGTTGAACTGGCCAAGCCTTCTCTACCCGAAGAAGTCACTAAGCAAGGTGTGAGTGTCGATAAAAAATCACCCAGTATTGTTGTCCTTGTCACTCTTACAGGTAATGAAAGCCATACGGATGCCTATCTCAGTAACTATATCAATATCAATATCAATATCCTTGATGAAATCAAACGTATTCCCGGTATTGGCAAAGCCATTAATATGGGCGAAAAAAAGTATGCGATGCGTATCTGGCTTGATCCCGATAAGATGAAGTCAATGGCGATGACGCCAATGGAAGTGATTGCAGCAGTTCAGAATCAAAATAAGCAGGCATCTCTGGGGAAAATTGGGGCAGCACCCGGTTATAAAGATCAGCAGATTACCTATACATTGACTGCTAGTGGACGGCTGAAAAATGTCCGTGAGTTCGGCATGATTGTTTTACGTCATAATCCAGACGGTAGTCTTGTTTATCTTAAAGATATTTCAGATATTAATCTAGGTGCTGAAAAATATGACTGGAATGCATTGCTTAATGGTAAGCCGGCAGGACTTATTGCTATTTATCAGCTTGCTGGTGCTAATGCTCTGGAAATTAAAGATAATGTTATTTTAAAAATGGAAGAACTTAAAGGGCGTTTTCCTGAAGGGCTTGTATACAAAACACCTTATGATACAACTAAATATGTTCAGGTCGCCATCGATAATGTGGTGGAAACACTCATTATGGCCATCTTTTTAGTGATTTTAGTCATTTATATCTTTTTACAGTCATGGCGACCGACTATTATTGCTACTGTTGCGATTCCAGTATCATTGATTGGCGCCTTTGTCGCTATGTATATCACCGGGTTTTCTATTAACTTTTTGACCTTATTCGGGCTTATCTTAGCCATTGGTATTGTTGTAGATGATGTTATTCTGGTGGTTGAAAATGTAGAAACGATTATGCTCAATGAACCTGATCTGCCCATGCCACATGTGGTAAAAAAAGCCATGGCTGAGATTACTGGCCCCATTATTGCCACCACTATAGTACTTATTGCCGTTTTTGTGCCTGTATCTTTAATGCCGGGAATCACCGGTTCACTGTATCAGCAATTTGCCTTAACTATTGCCTTTGCTGTTGCTATTTCCTCTGTTAATGCACTCACTTTATCACCGGCTATTGCTGCTATTATTATTAAACGTAATGGCCCTGAACATAATAAATTTATAGGATTTAAATTGTTTGATCAGGGGTTTGACTGGCTGACACATCAGTATAGACGTGCAATACATTTGTTTATTAAATTAAAATGGCTGGTTGTTGTGCTATTTGTTGTGTTGATAGCTTATACCGCCTATATGTTTAAAACCATTCCAACCGGCTTTGTTCCTGAAGAAGATAAGGGCGTTGCCATAGCGGGTTATATACTAAAACCGGGTTCATCAATAGTTCAAACTAAAAAAATTGCCACTGAAATTGAAAAACGTCTCGCCACTATTGATGCGATTGAAAATGTAACAACTGTACATGGTTATAATGTCATCACAGGCTCTCTTGATCCAGGGGCTGGCGCCTCATTTATTACTTTTAAACCCTGGAGTGAGCGTGATGACAAAACCGAAAATGCAGATGTAATTATTCGTCAGATTTTCAAAAAAACAGCCGACATTTCTGATGCCAATGTATTTGCATTTAATCTGCCGGGAATTCCGGGGCTTGGTATTGCCGGTGGTTTTGATTTTCGAGTGCAGGATTTTATGGCTTCTGATATTGAGCAATTTCAACATTATGTTAAAGAGCTTCTTGTTGCCGCCAATAACGATCCGCGTATAGGTTCAGCCTATACCACCTTTAACTCAGCCAACCCGATGTACCAGATTGATTTTAATCGAGAAAAAATTAATGCACTGGGTATTAATATTGCCGATGTGTTTATCACCATGCAAACCTATTTAGGCTCTGTTTATATTAATGATTTTACTAAATACGGTAAAGTCTATCGTGTTTTTGTTCAGGCAAAAAAAGAGTTCAGAAGCGATAAAAGTGATATTGCAAAATTATATGTTCGTAATAATGAAAATGAAATGGTGCCCTTAAGTGCTGTTATTACGGTTAAGGAAATCACCGGACCACAGAATATTACTCACTATAATCTTTATCGCTCTATTCAGATAAATGGCTCTGCTGCGCCGGGCTATAGTTCCGGTGATGCGATGGCGGCTATGGAAGAGCTGCAGAAAAAAATAATGCCTAAAGAGTACGGCTTTGAATGGTCAGGTATGTCACTACAGGAAAAAATTGCTGGCAATTCAATTGTTATCACCTTTACTTTTGTTTTAATTGTTGTTTTTCTGGTTCTGGCTGCTCAGTATGAATCATGGATTTTACCGCTGATGATCATGATCCCTGTGCCGTTAGTGATGCTGGGTGCACTGCTTGCTCTGCAGTATGTTAATCTGCCTATGAATGTCTTTGCTCAGATAGGTCTGGTGTTGTTGATTGCCATGTCATCAAAAAATGCCATACTCATTGTCGAATTTGCCAAAGAACTGCGGGAATCCGGTAAAAGTATTGTCGACTCAGCAATAGATGCTGCAGTATCTCGTTTCAGACCTATTTTAATGACCATTTTTTCCTTTATCTTTGGTATTATTCCATTAGCACTTGCTACCGGTGCAGGTGCTGAGACACAAAAAACCATTGGTGTTGCGTTATTAGGTGGCATGACTATCGCAATTTTTGTTGCACTGTTTATTGTTCCTGTTATTTATGTCTTACTTGAAGCCATGCGAGAAACAGTGGTGGATGTTCAGGAAGAAGTGAAAATGAGAGAGAGTTTGTAAGGCTTCCCGAACACGACAGGCGTGGAAAATGAACAGCATACCTACTCTACCACGCCCTCCCCTAGCCACTGCAAAGCATCTTCACAATGTTCAAAGAATTTGACTTCTCCGGCAATAAACCATGAGCCTATTTTCGCGACTTTTTCCTGCCAGTTTTTATTACCGTAAATGGCGACTTGGTCAAATTCTTTGCCATGTTTCAGACCCAGTTTAAAATCATCCCAAGCAGCTCGTGCTTCCCAGTCGTCCATTTCTGTGCCGTCAATCAGCATTTTAACCTGAGGAAAATCAACACTGGCTAGCGCTGAATCAATCATTGGTGTAATCACTTCATAATCTTCATGAGTCAATTTACCAACAGCTTTCATAGTCAAAAAAAAGTGGCTATCAGTTCGCTCTATGCCAATTGAAAGTCCATGTCTTTTGGTGATATTTTTGGTATTCATTTATCCATCTCCTAATAATGAAACAACTTATGTTAAACAAACTGTCCTGCAGTAAAGCCGGAAGACCATGCCCACTGAAAATTAAAACCGCCCAAGTGTCCGGTCACATCAACCACTTCGCCAATAAAATATAAGCCCGGAACCGCTTTGGCAGCCATTGTTTTAGAGGACAAGTCATCGGTATCGACGCCGCCCAAAGTCACTTCAGCAACACGATAACCTTCTGTACCCTCAGGCCAGAAATGCCAGTTTTGGAATATTTCAGCAATATGCTTTAATTCGGCTTCATGATATTGATTGATTGGCTTATCGATACCATGCAATTGACAAAAACATTCCGCTAAACGTTTAGGCATTTTTCTTGCCAATATGTTCTTAACCAACATTTTCGCTTGCTTTGATTTTGCTGTTAAGAACTGTTCTAAGAGCCATTCATACAAATCCATGTCAGGTAATAGCTTAATACGAATACTTTCACTTGCATGCGCTTTGGCTCTCTGCCAATAGGATGAAATTTGTAATACGGCTGGACCACTGATACCTTTATGGGTAAATAATAAGTTTTCTTTAAAACTATGTCCTGCACAACTCAATTCTGCTGAGATGCTAATACCGCTGAGTTGCAGGTATTTTTTGCTGTCTTTAGCACTATAACTCAAGGGGACTAATCCCGGTCTGGTATCGATAGTATGCAAGCCGAATTGCCTTGCCACTTGCAAGCCAAAATCAGTTGCGCCCATTTTTGCGACCGATAAGCCACCGGTCGCAATAACGACAGCCTGACTACCATATTTGCCCTGAGAGCTTACAATCATGAAATCTACTTCTCGTTTCTGAATTTGTTCAATATGGGTATCCAATTGAATAGTGACTGCGTATTTTTCACATTCAGACAATAGCATTTGCACAATATCATTGGCACTGCGATCACAAAATAATTGACCATGTTCTCTTTCATGCCAGGGAATATCATAATCTGCCACTAAGGCTAAAAAATCATAATATTGATAGCGGGATAAGGCGGATTTACAAAAATGTGGGTTATTTGATAAGAAATTACTGGCACTAACATCATAGTTAGTAAAATTACACCGACCGCCGCCAGATATACGAATTTTTTTGCCAGCCTTACTGGCATGATCAAGCACCAGCACTTTTCGGCCTCTTTTGCCTGCTTCAATAGCACACATTAGTCCTGAAGCACTGGCTCCAATAACAATTACGTCAAAATCCATATTTAATTTATCAATATTCATTCAAAATCAGTTAAAATTGGTATATTGACCTATTTTAACACTTACTCACACTATGGCTCATTTTTTTTAACGCTTATTTTTAACACTCATTTTTTTAAACACAAGAGGTGCCGAAAGGCTTTGCAATGTCTGATATTGAAAATCGTATTATGGAACTGGAAATAAAAAATTCTCATCAAGAAGACACCATCGAACAACTGAATCAAATTATTATTAAGCATGACAACATTGTCACCAACTTGGCGAAACAAATGGAACAATTGCAAAATAAACTCAGCACCATGCAGACTGACAACTCAAAAGACGAGCCTGAAACACCGCCACCTCATTATTAAGCATAATTATAAAATTTATCTTCAATGTTAATAGTGTGAACTAGGGCTAAAATTAGAACTATCACATTGATTACATTAAAAATATATTTTATACTTGCCCTAATTTATCGGTCAATATGATTAAACGGAGTTAATCAAATGCCAAAGCGACATCAGCAAACAACCTGCTTGTTAAATAGCCATTTCTATCATTCTATTTCTTGTCGTATCCGACAGATATTTCTTTAATACCAATGCCCTCTTAGCCAACACTAATCAGATATAGCCTGAGAAGATCTAATGGACATCTATCAGTCCTAAAACAGCAAATTTATCAACAATAAAGAAGATATGTTTTTAACTTTGTCTTTCCATTGGAAGTTGAATTTTATTTTAAAACGGAGATTTTTATTATGCCTAAAACCCACAGTATTAGACTAGCAATTATAAGCACTTTTTTTTCCATCACCCTCTGCTCATCCGTTAATGCCGATATAGTGAATATCCCCAACACATTTTCCAATGGTTCTGTTGCTGATGCAATAGATGTTAATGATAATTTTACTGCTCTAGAAGATGAGGCCAATGCAAAAGACGCGCGACTAGCCCTTGTCGAACAGGGGAAATTTATTAGCACACATTTTTCTTTGTCAAACAATGATGACGGACTTTTTAATACAATTTTAGGTTATCAAGCAGGCTTTAGTATAAAAAAAGAGGCGACTCATAATGTTGCCGTTGGTCACTTGGCACTCTTTTCAAATACCACCGGCAAATATAATACGGCTAGTGGTAATAATGCCCTTTATTACAATACTAGTGGCTATAGAAATACTGCTACTGGTAACACTGCACTTAACTCTAACACCTCTGGTTTCACCAATACCGCCAATGGTAATAGCGCCCTATATTCTAATACCACAGGCTATAGTAATACTGCTACTGGTAGCAATGCTCTTTTTTCAAATACCTCTGGCATAAGAAACACCGCCATGGGAGCAGCGACTCTTTCTTCAAATACGACTGGCGATTCAAATACTGCCATGGGCTATAATGCACTTGAAAATAGTACCACTGGAAGCAAAAATACAGCCACTGGCTTCTGGGCGCTTAATTCAAATACCACGGGGAGTGAAAACACTGCCACAGGTACTTTTGTTCTTGAACGTAATACCACTGGCAGCTCAAATACAGCCAATGGTTTTGGTGCGCTTAAGTATAATACCTCCGGTGAATCAAATACTGCCATTGGCTACGATGCTCTTTCTGCCAATCAAATCGGGAGTTTCAATACGGCGAGTGGCGCAGGGGCTCTTAAAAAGAATAATACCGGTATATTCAATACTGCCTTTGGCTACAATGCCCTGAGAAATAACACCTCAGGACAATACAATACTGCTATTGGTTATAATGCCGGTAACATACCAAACAACCTTTTTAATTCCACTGCTATTGGTTATTATGCCAAGGTAAATAGTTCCAATACCATACGTCTAGGTAATACCAGTATAGCCACCATTGAAGGACAGGTGCCTTTCACTTCTACATCTGATCGACGCCTCAAAGAAGATATAACTACCACCTCTTTAGGATTAGCCTTTATTAATGACTTGAATCCTGTCCAATACCATCGAATTAACAATCAAAACCCTGCTCTTGAAATGGGAATTATTGCTCAAGAACTTGATGCCGTACTTAAACATCATGATGCCAGTAATATGGGTATGATTCATCAGGTGAACAATGGCATGATGTCAGTGAGATATAATGATTTATTAGCCCCCATAATTAAATCAGTGCAAGAATTAAGTGCTGAAAATAATGCCTTAAAAACTGAACTGTCAGAGCTTAAAGCATTAATACTCAGTCGTAACAAATACGAATAGCAAAAAACAGTGATCAGGCATTGAATTTTTTTCCTGATAAATGATATTGGGTCAGCAAGGGACGATAAATCGATACATAAAAAGACAAGTGCGTGATGTGCCATTTATGGGCTATCCCTGCTATCTGGAAATTGAGTTAGCTCAGGTTTGTATCAGTAAAAATGAACGCCGAATAGAGCAATGTGACTTTGTTGATAAAGGCTGTCGTTTTACTCAACGATTTTGTCATATGATCAGTGGTCTTTGTCGTCATATCAGCATTCAGGCTGTTTCCAGGCATCTCAATATACGTTGGGAAACCGTTAAGAATATTGACAAAGCTTATCTTGAAAAAACATTACCGGCATTAGAGCCCGAAAAATTAAAGGACTTAAAATATATCGGTGTTGATGAAGTGGCCAGAGCAAAAGGCCATGATTATATGACGGTTATTTATGATATGGTTGAAGGGCATTTAATCGGGGTAGAAACAGGTCGAACTTCAGATGTATTTACAAAGTTTTTAAAACGAATGCCGAAGGAAACCACTAAATCATAGAGGCAATCGCCATGGACATGGGACTTGCCTATCAAAAATCAGTGAGATAAATATTGCCCAATGCAGATATTGTTTTTGATCGATTTCATGTCATGAAAAATTTCTCTAACGTGATAAAAAACCAACGCAGGATTGAATTTAGACGAGCTAGCAAGCCAGGAAAAGATTTACTCAAGGGATGCTATTACTTGCTACTAAAAAATGAAGACAAGCTCACTGAAAAACAATCTGAGCGATTGAATAACCTGTTATCAGAAAATCAGGCAAACCTCCATTCCTGATGAGCAGAGTATGTTCTATTTTGGGTAAACCCTCACTCATCAAAGCGGAGAAGAACCATTTTCGTTCCCTTTTTAACACTTCCTGATCATATTGAAAAAAAAATCTTATATTTAAAAATTCATAAATTATAACTTAAGTATAGGTTGACACTGCATAAGAATAAAGCTCGGACAGGCAAATTTGATACTGAGTCCAATATTAAGCGAATAACGGTGTTTTTGTTGCCAATATTACTGTATAAGCATTTGCTTTATTACCCCAATAAGCGGATAATATGCCACAGTATTATTACGTAAAACACCCCTACCTGCATTAACAGCAGTTTATGCTGAACCTTGTTATTGACTATTTTTCAGGATCACTAAATGAATTTAGAGAAAATTTTTCCTTTTCTTATTTGGTTTAAATTAATTACCAAAGAGTCACTTAAAGCTGACTTATTAGCCGGTTTGACTGGTGCCGTCATCGTACTCCCACAAGGTGTTGCCTTTGCTACCATTGCAGGGCTACCACCGGAATACGGTCTTTATACGGCGATGGTCACTCCCATCATCGCAGCACTCTTTGGTTCTTCTTTTCACTTAGTTTCCGGCCCGACGACAGCCATTTCAATCGTCGTATTTTCAGCCGTAAGTCATCATGCGGTTCCTGGCACACCGGAATTTGTTTCTTTGGCATTAACACTGACCTTTTTAGCCGGTGTTTATCAGTTTGCCTTTGGTGTCGCACGTTTAGGCTCATTGGTTAACTTTGTTTCACATACGGTTGTGATTGGTTTTACCGCCGGTGCTGCAATCTTGATTGCCACCAGTCAGTTAAAACATATCACCGGTATTTTTGTGCCTAAAGGTGAAACCTTTATCCATACCTGGATGGAATTAATTAGCGGTATTGGAGACATTAACCCTTACTTGTTCCTCATCGCCATGGCGACTTTGGGTAGCGCACTACTGACCAAAATTTATACACCCAAGTTACCTAACTTATTAATCGGCATGGTCATCGGTAGTGTCATCGCACTCTTATTAAAAAATCAAACAGAGATTCAATTAGTCGGTGAAATTCCAGCGCATTTACCCCCACTATCTCATCCTGAATTCTCTTTTGAAACATTGAAATTATTAGCGCCTGAAGCCTTTGCTGTGGCATTACTTGGCTTGATCGAAGCCGTTTCCATTAGTCGTGCAGTCGCCACAAAATCCAACCAACGTATTGACTCCAATCAGGAATTTATTGGCCAGGGTTTATCAAATATGACTGGTAGTTTCTTCTCCAGTTATGCGGGTTCAGGTTCTTTTACCCGCTCTGGCATAAACTATGAATCTGGCGCTAAAACACCCTTATCTGCTATTTTAGCCGCTCTATTTCTGATGGTTATTGTGTTATTGATTGCCCCATTAACCGCCTATTTACCCATCGCAGCAATGGGTGGCGTGATTTTATTAGTTGCCTATAACTTGATTGATATTAAGCAAATTAAACATACTTTCTCATTCAGTAAAACAGAATCAAGCATTCTATTAACCACCTTTTTTGCCACGCTCTTTCTGGAACTTGAATTTGCTATTTATTTAGGTGTATTACTGTCACTTATTCTATTTTTAGCAAAAACATCAACACCTCGTATTCCCACCTTATCTTTTGACGAATCAGCGGGAAATTCAAAACGCAAATTAATTAATATTAATAAGAAGCCCGTTAAACAATGTCCTCAAATTAAGATTATTCGTATTGATATGTCCATTTACTTTGGTTCTATTAATCATATCCAGAACCGTATTGCCCATATCGTTGAAAATGAGCACATTTATCATATTCTGATTGTCGCCTCCGGTATCAATTTCATCGACTTAGCCGGTGCAGAAGGCTTAATCTCTGAGAATAAAGCACTGAAAAAACATGGCGGCGGCTTATATTTCGTTGGCTTAAAATCAACTGTCTATGAGTTCGCAGCTAAATCAGGCTTTATTAAACACATCGGCAATAGACACTTCCATGATTCAAAACCAGAGGCAATTTCTTATATCTATACCCTGCTAGATAAAGATGTTTGTTCTAAATGTAATATGCTTATCTTTGATGAGTGTCAATAAAGGCATTACTTTTTGCCGTTACACAAATTAAAGTAACACGCATAAAAAAGCCTGATAAATATCAGGCTTTTTTATTTCTCTTAATTCTTTACTTATCGCTTTTAAGCATCATTGTTCGTTTCAAACAGAGTTTCCCCTAATACTTTTTCCCTTTGTACCGCTTGTTTCTTTTTATGTAGCTTTTCAATATCAGAAAAAGGCTCAACCCGTAAATCTCTTAGGCTCTTAGGCCGACTGGGATCTCCTATCCAGATAGGATGCTGAGAAAACAATGGGCTGACCAGACTCCGTGACAGGTCATCCCCTTTAAACTTAATTCCCACTAAATCAGACCAGGTATAAATAAAGTCAGAAGTACTATAAGCTCGATGCACAATTGAATCGATATTTTCAATAACATTTTCTTTCTGCCAGGCATCACTGCACCAGATAATAAAGGGCACGGTATACATAGGGCTACTTGGGCTACCCTCGTTACGCCCTGCAAAGAGTTTTTCTGGATTATCATAAACTTCTTCACCATGATCAGAAAAATAGGTCAGCATGCCCTTGTCATCATTTTCTTTTAAGGTTTTAATTAACTGGGCAACCACATAATCATTATAAAGAATCGCATTATCATACTCGTTGTATTCTTCAACTTGATCGCTATCAAGCCACTTGGGCACGTCATTTTTTCCCTCAAACGCTGCAAAATCATCAGGGTAACGGTAATGATACTTTCGATGCGTACCTAATAAGTGAATCACAATGAATTTTTTAGCTTCAGCACTTTTTAATATCTTTTCAAACGGCTTAATCACCACACCATCGTACTGAGAAGAATCCTGTGAACGATTATTGTTGAGGTAAACTTGTTCATCAGCTTGCCTAGAAAATGTTGTCAACATGGTATTGCGCTTTGTTTGCGTCTGCTGGTTAGTGATCCAATAGGTTTTATAACCCGCTTGTTTCATCATATTGATCAGGGTTGGACGTTCCAAATACAGATCAGGATTTTTTTGATCCGCAAAGGTTAAAACCTGCTGTAAGGTCTCAATTGTATAAGGTCTGGGTGAATAAACATTATCAAAGACCAATAATTCACCTTTCAATGCATCCAACATCGGCGTAGTTTTACGATTATAACCATACAGGCTCATTCGCTGGCGGTTGGTTGATTCACCAATCACTAAAACCAGGGTATTTTTATCGACGGCATTTCTTTCCCGTAAATTTTCCAAAGGCGCTAAATTTTCATTAGCCAATAAATTCTTTTCAATTGCTGCTAAGGTTTTCTTATACTTCATATACCCCATCACTAAATGCCAGGGTGCTGCAGGCTCCATACGGTTCATTTGTCCTGCTATTGCATAATCGACTGAGCTTTGCTTTATCACTAAGCGATTAAAACTCGGCCAAACGACAACAAAAGACAATGTTAGCACCAAAACAGTACGCATTTTTGCAGTGGTATAAAGTGCCTGGTTCGTTTTCCATAACACATAGGGGATCAAACTATAGATAATAAACGCAGGAACCATCCACCATTTAAAATAGGATTCTAAAAACTCTTTAGATTCTGAAAAATTAGATTCAAATATGATGTAAAGCACACTTTGAGAAAAATCCTGACCATATAAGGCTAAATAGCCCATGGTCATCAACGATGTCCCCCACAAGACAAGACCAATTGCGCCAGAAATTAACTTAGTGTATTTAGGCAATAGCAAAATAGGAATAAGCCATAAAAAGCTCATATAAATCGCCTGACGTAAGCCAACGCCACCGGCAACACCTGACGAAAAAATAATGATTTGATAGAGACCAGAAAAATAGAAAAAGAACAAATAATGGCGCCAGAAACTTCCCCAGGAAAATGCTTTTGTTGCGCTGGAACTTTCAGACGAATTGGAAATAGATGACATGAATACCTCTATCATTAACAAGTTGGAATTTATATTTATTTGGTCAGACTTAAACCTATTCCATGGAATCTTAGCAAATGAATCTTAAGGTAGGCTTATGATAACAGAAATCAGATGATTTTACATAAGACTTCTATTTACAGGGGGGCTTTTACAGAACAGGAGGATAGTGTTAAATTAATCCTACTTGGGGAACAATTAAATGTGTCCAAAAAAGGACATAACAATATTATAATATGGAGATACACATGAAGCTTACATTTCACCTGAATATTCTAATCCTTTTGCTTTTTCTATTTTTATTAAACCCTGCATGGGCTGATAAGAAATTAGCCATAGATAAAGTTAAAGGGCCACTATCGGTTATGGTTCTAGGCTCTGGCGGGCCTGTTGCTACAGCCAAAGGTAGAGCCAGTGCCAGTTATATGATTTTTACCGATGGCAAGCCTCGGGTATTAATGGATATTGGGGGAGGCGCTTATCAACGGCTAGCGGCCAGTGGTATGAATGTTAAAGATCTGGATATTATCTTACTCAGTCATTTACACATTGATCATACCGGCGACCTATCCGCAGCCATAAAAACCATCTATTTTCACAGTACCATGGCAGGTGTAGCACGCACATCACCCATTCATATCTTTGGCCCTGAAGCCAATGGCATTCCATTTCCTAATACCCCTATTCCTCAATACCCAGATACCACAGAATACGCTCATTCTCATTATGACATTAAGGATGGTAGTGAACGTTATTTGAATATTTTTGCCAGTGCGATCAGCGGCAAACAAAGCCGATTCAAATACATGGCTCATGATTTATCATCACAAGTCAATGGTGCTGTCATTGAAGAAATTCTTAATACCCCTGATGGTTTAATTATCCAATCAATTGCTGTCGATCATGGTCCCGTCCCTGCCGTGGCATTTCGAGTTGAATATAAAGGTCATAGCATCGTTTATTCTGGTGATACCGGTTCTAAAAACAGCAATATGATCACCATTTCGCAAAATGCTGATTTATTGATTTATGATACAGCCATCACTGACACCCTCCCAGCCAACCCCGTATTTCATGTACTTCATACCAGCCCTAGCCGCATTGGTCAGGTTGCCGCTGCTGCTGGCGTTAAGAAATTACTACTGTCTCACATTACACCCGTCGTTGAGCCACGGATTAAATTAGTTAAAAAAACCATTCGCCAACAGGGATATACTGGAAAAATAAAAGTAGCTAAAGACCTGAAGGTGTATAATTTGGCTGATAACGATGATGACGATGATCATGATGGCGACGATGAATCGAAGCAAGAAGATGATGATTAAGCACTAAATCAAGCAAGAGAAAATAAAAAAGGGCTAAAAAGCCCTTTTTTTATCACAGAAATAAAGAGCATGATAAATATCATAAGCTCTGGCAAGCGGCAAGCAAAGCACTAAAAATAAAACTATGAACAAGCAACTATTACTACAACATATATTAGTCACGTTAGAAGAAGTGCATCAAGGTGCGCTAAACGCAGCCAAACGTGCCTATGAGACTGCAACCGATAGCGAAAATGAGGCCGAAAACAAATATGACACCATGGGCTTAGAAGCATCCTATCTAGCCTATGGCCAATCACAGCGAGTTTTAGAGTGTGAAAACGATGTAGAACAATTTAAGCGACTACAGCAAAGCAATATGCAATTTTCTAATAATAGCCCCATCGCCATCGGTGCTTTGATTTTGCTTGAAGACGACCATTCCCTTCAAAAAAACATTTTTTTTAGCCCAGTTGCAGGAGGACTCAAAGTAATGTTTGGGCATCAGGAAATTACCCTTCTTACCCCGTCATCCCCTCTTGGCAAAGCACTCTCAGGACAACACAGCGGAGATGAAATTGAAATTTTAATCGCTAGTGAGAAAAAATATTATGAGATTATTAATGTTCAGTAGCAGTTGACTGGAAACAAACTCGCCCACAAAATTTTCATTTTTAAAATCAACAAAACACTGTCAGGCATGAATTTTTTCATTTCCCGACCGAAATACTTTTACCAGGCACCCATCAATTTAAAAAAACAAGACAATGCCTCGTATTTTTGTTAATAATTATCAATTAACCGACCAGTTAAAAACTATTTACTTTTCTTCGCCTTCTTTGCTGCTTTTTTTTCTTTTGGTGTCAGTGCTGATTTCTTTTTAGTTTCTTTATTACTCTTTTGTTCTCTACCCATATCGTTTACTCCTAAAAATTAATTTAGATTATGATAACACATTTTTGGCCACCCTGTACCACCACCCTGTACACATACTTTCCTAAACCTCCCGTTAACACACAGTAGCGGTATTTTGGAACAAAAATTATATGGTACTGGCAATACCATAAAACATATGATAATTTTTAAAATCTACTCATTTGTTTATTTCTGATTGAATTGCGGGAACAATTTAATCAAGTATTGCACTTGGGCAGATTTTTACGCAAAGCTTTTTTACCCCGCCCATAGGGCGCGGTTATTTAAGTTCTAATATAGGCCATTTGGAGCGAATTTTAGGCTGTATTAATTTGTGTAGGAAATTATTTAAAATCGATTCTGCCGTTCCCGTCACGACTTAAACGTAACAGCCTATAATTACACCTCTTAGCAGAACAATGCAGGTCTCCCCTTGTTCGTCATGCAGAGCAACCCATTTAATTAGCTACTTTTACTACCCATTCCACTGAAAAACATTTAATTTTTTGTAAATTCACATTTCGAGAAGAATTTTTTTTACAATTTAGCTTTGATGTTGCTTTTTATTAAGTGGGTGGCTATAAGACTAGCTATAAAGACTAAAGACAAAACTTTCCATGAGCAAATTCTTATTATATTCTGCTTTTCCAATTTTCGGGATCTCTTCTTGCGTGTAATACAGCCAATACAATCACTGCATCATTGTCAACCAAATAATACACGCCAAAGGGGAAGCGCTTTAGGATGACTCGTCTTACATCTTGAAAGACTTTTTTGTAAATAATAGGGGATCTAGTAATTTTAGTTATGGCTTCATCTGCACATAATTTGAAGTCAAATCCGAGGCCCTGTCTTTGCTCTGATACCAGTGAAAAGTATCTAGCAAAGCCTCCCGAGCTTCAGGGCGAATGATTAACTCATAATCCATTATTATATCATTTCGTTTTTAACTTCTTCCCATGACGAACCCTCGTCTGGTGACGCTTTGTAGGCAGAAAGTCTTGCTTCAAGTATTTTCTTTTGGGATTCAGTAACTTCCAATGTATTTTCATTATTGGCTACACTATCCCACAGCTCTTCAGCAAGTAAAATACGCTCAGATTGACTAAGCTCTTGAATGTTAATTGTTTTTGCAATATTCATAATAAACATTTTAGTTGAAATTCTACTGTTTGTCGATAATGTAAGTGAAAGAATATAACGCCAAAATCATCGGGGCGTCTTTTTGCCTCCGATGAATTTTCTGGTTGTGCCTATTTTTAACCAGAATGAAATTCTTGTTCAATTTTCTCTGATAAAAATATTTTTAATAATGATTGATAGGGAATATCACGTTTATTAGCCAATAACTTCAGTTCATCTATCATAATTTCAGGCAATCTAATAGAAATTTTTTTGGTTGATGGTTTAAGGTTTGGTAAGATTGTTTTTTTTGATTTTGACCAATCAATATATTCTGTTGATTCAGAGCTAGCCCAAAACTCTCTTTCTTCATCTTCTGTTTTAAAATGTGGTAATTTTTTGCTCATTTTAGATATACCTCTTTTTCTTTTTTACTCATATCTCTTGCTGAAATAACACGAATTAATTCACCCCTAATAGTGCTAACAATAAATAAAAGTCGACCACTATCAGTTTGCCCTAAAGAGTAATAACGGATCTCAAGTTGTGAGTGTTTTTCATCATCACCAATAATGAGGGGTTGATTAAAAAAAATTTGTTCACATTCAGACTTACTAACTTGGTGTGAAATCCAATTTTTTTCAGAATTTCCAGTATCCCATTGGAAACCAATACAATTTAATATTTTATGAGTCATAGATAATGTATACCATGAAGGTATACAAAATTCAAGAATAAGGGTAAGAAATTAGGAATTTTACAAGCACAACGTTGAGATCATGGGAGCGTCTTTTTGCCTACCATACATCTCCTGGTTATGGAGACCAGTCTTGGCTAGACCAGTCTTGGCCACCCATGGCTAGACCAGTCTTGGCCACCCATGATCTAAACCCAGTGTAATACAAATAATAAGCTGAAACAAATGCTCATGGGATAGCATCACTTGAATATTGTACATTTATATTCTATACTTTCCATTCAGCTATCATCCCGATTAAATGGAGTTAATCAAATGCCCACCCCAAGAAGCCAACAAATTAGCCTTTCAGATACCCCTTACTATCATTGCATCTCTCGCTGTGTCCGCAGAACATTCTTATGTGGTGTCGATACTGTCACCAATAAAGACTATAGCCATCGTAAACAATGGTTTGTTGAGCGACTCGCTTTACTCTCAAAAACCTTTGCCATTGATGTTTGTGCCTACAGCATTATGTCCAACCATATACACGCCGTATTAAAAATCAATGCCTCACTCGCCCAAAGTTGGTCAGATGAAACCGTGATACAACACTGGCAACAACTTTGTTCAATTCCAGTATTGGTAGAACGCTACCTTAATGGTGAAAGCCATTCTGAGGCTGAACAAGACAAGGCTCGGGAAACCATTGCCGTCTTCAGAGACCGGTTAATGGATATCAGTTGGTTCATGCGTTGCCTCAATGAACACATTGCTCGCAGAGCCAATGCTGAAGATAAATGTACGGGCCGTTTCTGGGAAGGACGCTTTAAGAGTCAGGCATTGCTCGATGAGCAAGCCATTCTCAGCTGCATGGTCTATGTTGATTTAAATCCCATTAGAGCGGATATCAGCCAAACATTGGAAGACTCTGATTATACCTCTGTAAAACAGCGTATCGACTTAGTTAAAAAGACAAAAAGCATTAGCCAAAAAATAACGCAACAAAGCACAGCCACGATTAAGCTCGCCCCCTTTATCGGTAGCTAACTCAAAGACAAGGGTATTGCCTTTGATCTTAATGACTATCTGGAACTTGCAGAATGGACAGGGCGAATAAAGAGAGATGATAAACGTGGCTATATCAAATCAGGCACTCCGGCTATATTGCAAAAATTACAACTCAATGAAGATGCTTGGCTAGAAACAGTCGATGGTTTTTCAAAGGGCTTTCATTCCTTTGTTGGCCCGGAAGAACAATTAAAATCCTTATGCCAGAAACAAAAACGGCATTGGGTGCGCGGTATTAATTTGTGT
Source organism: sulfur-oxidizing endosymbiont of Gigantopelta aegis (assembly GCF_016097415.1). Taxonomy (NCBI): domain Bacteria; species sulfur-oxidizing endosymbiont of Gigantopelta aegis. The sequence goes on from NZ_JAEHGE010000001.1 coordinate 127,502, forward strand.
AGGAAATTATTTAAAATCGATTCTACCGTCCCCATCACGACTTAAACGTAACAGCTCACCAAAGCACACACCTTAGCAGAACAGTGCAGGCCTCCCCTTGTTCGTCATGCAGAGCAACTCATTCAATTAGCTACTTTTACTACCCATTCCCTACCCACTCCACTGAAAAACATTTAATTTTTGTAAATTCACATTTCGAGAAAAAATTTTTTTACAATTTAGCTTTGATATTGCTTTTTATTAGGTGGGTGGCTATAAAGGTGTTCCATAAAGACTTAACGCACTTGGCCCCGCTTAACTGTATAAACAACGATACGCCTGAATGGGATCAAACTGGATTTAACTATTCTTTCCGTCCCATTTTTTTCGACAACATATTTTAAGTCTCGTGTGTTGTAGTTGACGCCTTTGATCTCTATAGTCTCACTTCCTCTGAGGTAGATGACATCTTCACATTCTTCATCAAGTTCTGCCAAGATATCGGTCATAGCTTGCCTTTCGTATTCTTGAACTTCTTTAAGAATATTTCTCCATGTTATGTTCGGAAGACCTCCCTTACTGCGCTCAATATTAATTATTTCCAATTTCCCTCGAGCAAAAAAATAGATGAGACCAGAGGCGAAAAATATCAGTATGGCAGAAGTAACAAAGGCCCAACTGGCGAAGGTTAGACCCAAAAAGGTCGCTGGCGCGAGGCCAAGGCTTTGAGCTAATCCGGACAACCCTACAGCAGTAAGTCCAGTACCTACCGCTGTGCCTGCAGATGATAATGTCCCTCCAAGAGCGGCATATACACCAGCAGCTGAAGTAATACCAAGACCTGATAAAAGCCCAGCATTACCGGCAATGAAAGCTCCAACCCAAGTAGCGGAAAGCGTACTAGCAATATAACCGCCCGTAGCAGTTGATGCGATCCATGCACCTGAAGAGTGCAGAAGCGGTATGGCAATAAAAGGCAGCATAGTTATTCCTTACGTTTGTTATGAATATTTTCCAGCTCAATAAAAGAGGCTAGTGAGAGATGGAGCCAGTCTTGGCCACCCATGATCTAAACCCAGTGTAATACAAATAATAAGCTGAAACAAATACTCATGGGATAGCATCACTTGAATATTGTACATTTATATTCTATACTCTCCATTCAGCTATCATCCCGATTAAATGGAGTTAATCAAATGCCCACCCCAAGAAGCCAACAAATCAGTCTTTCAGATACCCCTTACTACCATTGCATCTCTCGCTGTGTCCGCAGAACGTTCTTATGTGGTATCGATAGCGTCACCAACAAAGATTACAGTTACCGTAAACAATGGTTCATTGAACGACTGGCCTTACTATCAAAAACCTTTGCCATTGACGTCTGCGCCTACGCTATTATGTCCAATCACCTGCACACAGTATTGAAAATCAACGCCTCACTTGCCCAAAGTTGGTCAGATGAAACTGTGGTACAACACTGGCAACAACTTTGCTCAATTCCTGTATTGGTAGAACGCTACCTTAATGGTGAATGCCATTCTAAGGCTGAGAAAAATAGGGCACAAGAAACCATTGCCATCTTCAGAGACCGGTTAATGGATATCAGTTGGTTCATGCGTTGCCTCAATGAACACATTGCTCGCAGAGCCAATGCTGAAGATAAATGTACAGGTCGTTTTTGGGAAGGACGCTTTAAGAGCCAGGCATTGCTTGATGAGCAAGCCATTCTTAGCTGCATGGTCTATGTTGATTTAAATCCCATTAGAGCGGATATCAGCCAAACATTAGAAGGCTCTGAATATACTTCAGTAAAACAGCGTATCGACTCAATTAAAAAGACAACAAGCATTAGCCAAAAAATAACGCAACAAAGCACAGCCACGATTAAGCTCGCTCCCTTTATCGGTAGCTCACTTAAAAACAAGGGCATTGCCTTTGACCTTAACGACTATCTGGAACTTACAGAATGGACAGGGCGAATAAAGAGAGATGATAAACGTGGCTATATAAAATCGGGCACTCCCGCTATATTACAAAAATTACAACTCAATGAAGATGCTTGGCTAGAAACAGTCGATGGTTTTTCAAAAGGCTTTCATTCCTTTGTTGGCCCAGAGAAACAATTAAAATCATTATGCTTAAAACAAAAACGGCATTGGGTGCGCGGTATTAATTTGTGCAGGAGATTATTTAAAATCAATTCTGCCGTCCCTGTCACGACTTAAACATAACAGCCTACCAAAAAGCACCACACCTTAGCAGAACAGTGCAGGCCTCCCCTTGTTCGTCATGCAGAGCAACCCATTCAATTAGCTACTTTTACTACCCATTCCCTGCCCACTCCACTGAAAAACATTCAATTTTTGTAAATTCACATTTCGAGAAGAAATTTTTTTACAATTTAGCTTTGATATTGCTTTTTATTAGGTGGGTGGCAATAAATACTTTGAGCTAACTGAAGCTTATTGTGAACGTGGGTTTTAATTGACGTTTACGAGAATGAAGTCCAGCCAGAGGCATTCAAATCTATCTTCCACAGTTTATGGTGGGCTGTATCTACTTTAACAACAGTTGGTTACGGTGACGTTTATCCCATAACTGTTGGAGGAAAAATATTTACTTTTTTTATCTTAATGATTGGTCTAGGAATTGTTGCAGTGCCTGCAGGGATATTATCATCTTCTTTGTCTCAAGCGAAAAGGAATGATATCAATAACAACATAACAAAAAATGAGGAAAAGTAATATTCCTGAATTTATAATTAAAGGAAAAGAGCTGGTCGAAAAAGCAAGCAATCATCACTAAATGGAATATTTAACTAATTTTTTTCCGTTGGAGTCAAGTCTATACTCGATTAATCAGCAAAACTCGGTGAAGTAACTTATTCTTATGAATTAAGCTGAAAACAGCATTTTTTGTTTGCCTGATGCTTTTTAAAAATTTTTTTGTTCTTTCTTTCTAAATAGCAGGCACGGGAGATGCTGCGTTTAATCGACGCATTTTCCCTAAAATAGGTTTATTTTCTTATTTTTACAGGTCTCATCTCCTCATAATCGTCTCTGTACAATAAAAAATCCATTAAATGTTCCCAGGAGTCCATCACAAAAAAGGTAATAACCCCTCTGAACTTTTCCCACATTAATTTTTTAGAGCCAAACTTTTTACGACAAGCTTGATAAGTCCCATCGGTTAATTCAAAAATTTGATGGAAATAAAAAGCCAGCAAGGTTAACAGATACATATTAAAGCTCAGGTGCTTCTTCCCATGACCATAATTATGCTCAATGTGATAGCCTTGGTTCTTTAATGTGTTGAAACATTCGTTTTCTATTTTCCAACGACATCGACCCGCCTGGGTCATTGTTTGAATATTATGTTCACTGATCTTTATGTCGGTGACCCAGCTATTTCGGTAGATAATTTTCCCTGCGGTATTGGTGAGGGTATATTCAAAAAAGTTAACTTCAATGGCATTTTTTCGCCATGTAAAGGGACATTATTTTTCCATCGATAATGATGTTGGTGCCCTTTTTCGTCAATCCAGTCCATTGATGGGAGTTCAGAAAATGCTTCAAGCCATTCAAATAAATATGTGTGATCACCAGGTTTGGCAACCAATAAATAATGCATCATTTCTTCAATTACATCTTCTATCATAGGTTGATGTGACATCAAACCATCACCACAAACCATAAATCCTTGTCTTGGATGTGCTTTTTTAGATTGGCTATAAAACGTTTGGCTGCATTACTTTCACAATCCTGTTTTTTTGTACCATCCGTATTTTGTATTGCTTCAGGCATGACAGGGAGCACTTGTTTTTTATCGGGGTGCATAATGGCACCTTGTAAAACAGCATGACTGTAGGTTATTTCACCCGTTCTATGTTCTTTATGAAGACAACAGTCACAATGGATTTGCTTAGAGGAATAATATTGCGTGCCATCAATAACACAAAGCAATGTGTTGGGTAATATGGCATACTCTTCAAGATGCTTATGTCGTCTGAGTCGTTCAAATAAATCTTTAAATGCAGGTGCAAATGTTTTAGAGGGTATGAGATCCAAAATATCTCTTAGTTGACTATTTTTAGAAATTTTTTCAACATTAAAAAGAGTGCGTAAATTATTTTGATTCTGTTCCTCTTCCATCTGTTTCTGAAATTCACTTAAAGAGGATCTTGAAAATACATGCAGGCAAAAGCACTCATATAATGTGGCTATACTTAACCGGACACACAACTTAAAATAACTAAAAGATAAAAAGTGTGACCTAAAATGAATGATCAAACAAAAAAAACCCGAATAAAAGCTATACATCAGAATTTAAAGAATCAGCTGTCAAATTAGCTAATGAGACGGATCAACCCGTTTCTCAGACTGCCAGGGAGCTAGGTGTTAATGTAAATACTCTACATACCTGGATCAGTAAATATTCCAAACCGGTGAAGACGGTAGCCAATAGAAGTGATGAACACATTTATGATGAAGTAAAACGTCTGAAAAAAGAATTGGCAAAAGTGATTCAGGAGCGTGATTTATTAAAAAGGCCACAGCGTACTTTGCAAGGGAAACTTTGTGAAGTACGCATGGATAACTGATCAGGCTAAAGATTACCCGGTAACGATTCTGTGCCGTTTTATGGATGTTTCCCGTAGTTGCTATTATGATTGGGTTAGCTCTCCTAAAACGGATAGAGAGAAAGAAAATGAAGCGCTTACTGAGCAGCTAAAAAACTGTTTGAAGACAGTCGCAAGACTTATGGAACCCGTCGTCTTAAAAGAAAACTGGCTGAAAAAGGCGTTCATATAAGCCGCCGGAGAATTGGTCGATTAATGAAAAAAGCCGGTTTGTTTTGTAAAACGAAGAGACGCTTTAAAGCGACGACTAATTCCAAGCATAATAAGCGTATATCTCCAAATTTACTGGAAAGAGAGTTTACTGTCTCTCAACCTGATCGCTACTATGTGGGTGATATTACCTATATTGCCACCAAGGAAGGCTGGTTATATTTAGCGGTTGTCATTGACTTATTCTCTAGGCAAATTGTTGGCTGGTCGATGGATGAGCGAATGAAAGCCAAGCTAGTCAATGATGCTTTACTGATGGCCATATGGAAGCGTAAACCAATGGATGGATTGCTTTGGCATACTGACCGAGGTAGCCAATATGCATCTGATAGTCATAGAAAAATATTGTCGGATCATAACATAATTCAGTCTATGAGCCGCAAAGGAAATTGCTGGGACAATGCTGTATCAGAGAGCTTCTTTCATAGTTTGAAAACTGAATTGACGCACCATTGTCGATTCAAAACCAGAGTAGAAGCAAAGCAGGCAATATTTGAATATATTGAGGTATTTTATAATCGGGAGCGACTTCATTCGGCTAATGATTATTTGTCACCAGTCGATTATGAAATACAGCAGGAAATAGCTTAAATCGATTGATTGAAGAGGGGTAAAAGGCGACATAAATGCCGCCCATTACCGTTGACGGCCATCGGCTCCTCAGCCTGTGCCGTGAAGATATTGTAACAGGATCATTACCGTTGTGAAAATACCTTGGGTGAATGGAACGGCTCTATCGTTCCAGAGGGCAAAGCCCTTTCTCTTCATCTGTTTAAAGTTAACATGAGAAACTAAAATGATAGGAAATACAAAATGACAAAAATCACTTGAAACAGCCAAAAAAAATATTTAGAAAACTGTCCGGAAAAGTGTTGACACATCACAATGGCTTTATCTGACTACGCTGACTCAAGAGTTTATTATGTGCACTTTCAGCGTGGTTTCAAAAAGCGTGGCCGCCCTATAAATATTTATTGGACAGACTTTTTAAATGCTTTTATGCTATATTGTAGTTCCTGAATTAATGTGGCTATACTTAACCGGACACACAACTTAAAATAACTAAAAGATAAAAAGTGTGACCTAAAATGAATGATCAAACAAAAAAAACCGAATAAAAGCTATACATCAGAATTTAAAGAATCAGCTGTCAAATTAGCTAATGAGACGGATCAACCCGTTTCTCAGACTGCCAGGGAGCTAGGTGTTAATGTAAATACTCTACTACATACTGGATCAGTAAATATTCCAAACCGGTGAAGACGGTAGCCAATAGAAGTGATGAACACATTTATGATGAAGTAAAACGTCTGAAAAAAGAATTGGCAAAAGTGATTCAGGAGCGTGATTTATTAAAAAGGCCACAGCGTACTTTGCAAGGGAAACTTTGTGAAGTACGCATGGATAACTGATCAGGCTAAAGATTACCCGGTAACGATTCTGTGCCGTTTTATGGATGTTTCCCGTAGTTGCTATTATGATTGGGTTAGCTCTCCTAAAACGGATAGAGAGAAAGAAAATGAAGCGCTTACTGAGCAGCTAAAAAACTGTTTGAAGACAGTCGCAAGACTTATGGAACCCGTCGTCTTAAAAGAAAACTGGCTGAAAAAAGGCGTTCATATAAGCCGCCGGAGAATTGGTCGATTAATGAAAAAAGCCGGTTTGTTTTGTAAAACGAAGAGACGCTTTAAAGCGACGACTAATTCCAAGCATAATAAGCGTATATCTCCAAATTTACTGGAAAGAGAGTTTACTGTCTCTCAACCTGATCGCTACTATGTGGGTGATATTACCTATATTGCCACCAAGGAAGGCTGGTTATATTTAGCGGTTGTCATTGACTTATTCTCTAGGCAAATTGTTGGCTGGTCGATGGATGAGCGAATGAAAGCCAAGCTAGTCAATGATGCTTTACTGATGGCCATATGGAAGCGTAAACCAATGGATGGATTGCTTTGGCATACTGACCGAGGTAGCCAATATGCCTCTGATAGTCATAGAAAAATATTGTCGGATCATAACATAATTCAGTCTATGAGCCGCAAAGGAAATTGCTGGGACAATGCTGTATCAGAGAGCTTCTTTCATAGTTTGAAAACTGAATTGACGCACCATTGTCGATTCAAAACCAGAGTAGAAGCAAAGCAGGCAATATTTGAATATATTGAGGTATTTTATAATCGGGAGCGACTTCATTCGGCTAATGATTATTTGTCACCAGTCGATTATGAAATACAGCAGGAAATAGCTTAAATCGATTGATTGAAGAGGGGTAAAAGGCGACATAAATGCCGCCCATTACCGTTGACGGCCATCGACTCCTCAGCCTGTGCCGTGAAGATATTGTAACAGGATCATTACCGTTGTGAAAATACCTTGGGTGAATGGAACGGCTCTATCGTTCCAGAGGGCAAAGCCCTTTCTCTTCATCTGTTTAAAGTTAACATGAGAAACTAAAATGATAGGAAATACAAAATGACAAAAATCACTTGAAACAGCCAAAAAAATATTTAGAAAACTGTCCGGAAAAGTGTTGACACATCACTATATAAAACTTTACCTAATGAATTTTATAAACCTTTAGAAAATTCATTAGCCTTGTCGGATAAGTCAGCAATATCCATATCTTCAAATAGATCTTTTCTCCATTTAGTACAGTCAAATTTTTCACGGTTTATCAGCATAATAAATCGTTCCATCTCAACAATTCCCAAATTTTCTTTTAACCTAGAAACCTTTTTACTTTGTAGCATCATTTATTGTGGTTAAAAATTCAGGTATTGGCCTCATGTATACCCGTGATACTTGGAAATGCACCCCAAGGGCACACTCTGGGCGTATAAGTACTACATGATTGAGACTTTTAGTTAAAACAACGAAGTCTGCATTTCCAAGTATCATGGGTATAGATTGCTCAGGCTCAATAATAAGTGATAAGCAATCAGTGCTTTTCTGTTAACTGACCGGTAATGTACTTATGTAAAATAGAGTTGATCAATGTCTGATAAGGCATACCTTCGGATAAGGCTTTTGCTTTAAAACGTTCAATATCGCTTTCTAAGACTTTAATATTAATGGCTTTTCTTTTGCTGTATTTCGCTTTAGCCGCTGATTTTAATTGCTGAGTTTTTTGTTCAAGGTGATCGACACTTTGGGGTTTATCTGATTCAATGTAATCAACAATGGCAAGTTCATCTTTGGTATACATATCTTATGATTCCTTAGTTTTATATGTTTTATGATGCTTCCTGCTCGGTATAATATTTTTTAAAAAAATTTGTTCTTCATTCATAACAAATGGTACATAATAAGTATAATCATTCAGTGAGATAATCATTATCTCTTGATTGGGGTATTTCTGTTTATTGTGATGGGGAATAATGTCTAATATTCCATCATTCATCATTGCATACTCAATCTCTTCAAAACAGACACCTCTGGTTTGCTTTAATAATTCATTTTTATCTTCATTCCAGTTAATTTGCATTTATTTTCTCATGAGTATACATAAAGTATATACCAAAGATAGGTAGTAATATATAATTTATAGTGTTTTTCGGGTTTCTTTATGGCTTAGTGTACCGTTCCGCTTTATCATCTAGGGCTTGCTTCGACCTAATTTCATCTTATTCTCACTTAAAGATCTCAATGGCTTCCTAGCTCACATCATCCGGCAGATGATTGATTTTCTTCTCAGTAGCCAGTTGTAATGCATTGAGTATTAACTGACTGGCAATTCAAACCTTTTTAAACAGTCCAAAAACAACAAAACCCTTTGTTAAAGGGTTTTGAGGTAAACTTTACACTTTAAGTATAAGGTGCTTTTTAAAAGGGTATATCGTCATCAAATTCCTCATCAAAAGCTTGGCTGGCAGGTGCGGCTTGGGGCTGTTGCTGCATTGGTGCCTGATTCTGTTGGTTATTTTGCTGTGGTGCTTGTTGCTGTTGCATTTGTTGCTGAGGGGCTTGATTTTGCTGGTAGTTTTGATTGCCACCGTTTGGTTGTCCAAAAGCGGTATCACCACCGGTGCGGCTATCTAGCATTTGCATTGTGCCACCGGCACCGGAAACAATTATCTCCGTAGTGTAGCGATCCTGACCACTTTTATCTTGCCATTTATTAGTTCGTAATTGCCCTTCAACGTAAACCTTTGAACCTTTCTTTAAATACTCCCCAGCGATTGTCGCTAAACCGCCAAAAAAGACAATACGATGCCACTCAGTTCTTTCCTGTTTCTGGCCGGTATTTTTATCTTTCCAGGTTTCTGAGGTTGCCAAAGTAATATTGGTGATAGCTTTACCATCGGGGGTATATCTTACCTCAGGGTCTTTGCCTAAATTACCCACTAAAATTACTTTATTGACTCCAGCCATTATTCATCCTCTTGTGAAAATCTATTATAAAAATCGTTGTGAAAATTCTTTTAGTCCTGCTCGATCTAAAGCATGTAAATCGACTTTTAAATAAGCCGCACCATCCTCTGGGATCACGACGGCTTCGGCTACACCACAAATGCCGGTCAATCCTGCAGTCACTTTTGCCTTATCTGCAGTTGTTATATTACCTAGCTTAACAATGTAGTTGCTTAAATAGCGTGGACTTTTCATCGTCAGGGCAATTAAGGCCCAAAGAAGCATCGCAAACATTGTAAACAGGAAGACTCCATTTATACCATATAAACCCAGTAATTTACCACCTATTACGCCACCTAAAAATGCGCCAAAAAACTGGCTGGTGCTATAAATCCCCATAGCAGTTCCCTTCGACTCTGAGGGTGACATTTTAGAGATAAGTGAAGGCAATGATGCTTCGAGTAAATTAAAGCCAGCAAAAAAAATCAGTATAAAAAAAGCCAGTGCATACAAGGAATCGTTAAATGCCCAAAAACCCATTTCTGCCAGCGCAACTACCACAATGGCACCGACAAAGACTTCTTTCATGCGGCGTTTTTTTTCGGCGATAATGATAAAGGGCAACATCAATAACATTGAGACTAACATCACAGGCAAATACAATTTCCAATGTTCTGCCGATGGAAAATTTGCCGCCTGCTCATTGACCAGAGCAATGGGGATCACTAAAAAAGTTGCCGTTAACACCATGTGCAAAATCAGTATGCCAATATCCAGCCGTAATAATTGTCTATCAGCAAGAATCCTTTTAAACTGCTCAGGCACGGGCTGGGTATCGCGATGAAAAACTTTTGGTGCATCCGGTACCCAAAAAATAACCACTACGACACCCAGCATAGCAAATAAGGCGGTGAGCCAGAAAATACCATCTACGCCAATCATTTCATTTAAAATCGAACCTAATACCATTGCAATAGCAAAGGCAAAGCCGATACTCATGCCAATAACAGCCATGATTTTAAGCCGTTGTTCTTCACGACTTAAATCAGCTGCCAAGGCCATAACGGCAGCCGCCACCGCACCACTGCCTTGAATAATTCGGCCAATGATTACGCCATAAATTGAGTCTGCCATAGCCGCAACGATACTGCCTATGGCAAAAATCAACATGCCAACAATGATAACCGGTTTACGGCCAATTTTGTCAGACAGCATACCAAAAGGAATTTGAAAGATGGCCTGTGTCAGTCCATAGGCACCAATCGCAAAGCCTATTAAAAAAGGCGTATTGCCATCAAGCTCCTGACCATAAAGAGAGAACACCGGAAAAATCATAAACAAGCCAAGCATACGCAATGCATAGATGCTGGCCAATGACATTGCGGCACGTTGTTCTAATGGATTAAGTTTATCTATTTCAGTGTCTTTCATTTACAATATAATTTGTGTAATCATTCAGCATGTTATTAATAAGTAACCATATACTTAGTGCTGGTTTTAAAACAAGAGTTTAAAACATGTTGAGCTATTACTTATTTTAAAAATCTTTTGACGGCATTCCATGTCAAAGAAAGATAACATTTTATCAGTTTTTCACTAGGCTTGCTTATATTTTTTATGGACACAATCAAAATTCAGGGTGCTAGAACCCACAATTTAAAAAATATTGATATCGAACTACCGCGTGACAAATTAATTGTCATCACTGGGCTCTCAGGTTCAGGAAAATCCTCTCTGGCTTTTGATACGATTTATGCCGAAGGTCAGCGCCGCTATGTTGAGTCATTATCCAGCTATGCTCGCCAATTTCTATCCATTATGGAAAAGCCGGACATTGATCACATAGAAGGTTTATCACCGGCTATTTCCATCGAGCAGAAATCAACATCTCATAATCCTCGTTCAACCGTTGGCACAGTGACAGAAATATATGACTACTTGCGTCTGATGTTTGCCCGTGCGGGCATTCCACGTTGCCCTGAGCACAATACAACATTGGATGCACAAACCGTCAGTCAGATGGTTGATCGAACGCTGGAGCTAAATAAAGGCACTAAACTTATGTTGCTCGCACCGGTTGTTCAGGCACGTAAGGGTGAACATCATGGCTTGTTCGATGAGTTAAAGTCTCAGGGCTATATTCGTGCGCGCATTAACGGAGAATTATATGAGCTGGATGATGCTCCGGCTCTGGATCTACATAAAAAACATACCATTGAAGTGGTCATCGATCGCTTTAAAGTACGGCCTGATTTAAAGCAACGTCTGGCAGATTCTTTTGAAACTGCCCTAGAATTATCCAATGGCATAGCCCGCATTGCTTATATGGACGATACTCACCACGAAGATATTACTTTTTCAGCAAAATTTGCCTGTCCTGAATGTGGTTATAATCTAAGCGAACTAGAACCACGCCTATTTTCATTTAACAATCCTGCAGGAGCTTGCCCTAGCTGTGATGGTCTAGGTGTCGATCAATTTTTTGATCCGACCAAAGTTGTTCATGATCCTTCTGCTTCACTGACATCTGGTGCAATACGTGGCTGGGATCGCCGCAATGCCTATTATTACCAAATGCTCACATCATTAGCCAAATATTATAAATTTGATATTGAGGCTGACTACCAGGATCTACCCAAAAAGATTCAGAAAATGATCCTCTATGGTAATCAGGGTGAAGCCATTAATTTTGTTTATGTGAATGACAAGGGTAGAAAAACCACCCGTAATGGCCCTTTTGAAGGTGTCATTCATAATATGCAGCGTCGTTATCGTGAAACAGATTCCAATGTTGTGCGTGAAGAACTGAGTAAATATCAAACCATACAATCTTGTCAGGAATGTAATGGTAGCCGCTTAAATACCGCCGCACGGCATGTTTTTATTGAAGATAAAACCTTGCCCCAAGTCACTGCCCTCTCCATAGCAGAAACTCAGGATTTCTTTAAAAATTTGAACTTAAGCGGTAAACAAGGTCAAATTGCCAAAAAAATCATTATAGAAATTTCTCAACGACTGGATTTTTTAATGAATGTCGGGCTTGAGTACCTGAGCCTTGATCGTCGAGCAGAAACACTATCGGGTGGTGAAGCTCAACGTATTCGTTTAGCCAGCCAAATAGGAGCGGGACTCGTTGGGGTAATGTATATCCTTGATGAACCTTCCATTGGCTTACATCAACGTGATAACCAGCGCTTACTGAATACGCTTATCTATCTTCGCGATCTGGGCAATACCGTTATTGTTGTCGAACATGATGAAGATGCAATTCGTGCTGCTGATCATATTGTGGATATTGGCCCTGGTGCAGGAATTCATGGCGGTGAGATCATTGCTCAAGGGACATTGGAGGATATTTTAAAAAATAAAAAATCCATTACTGCACAATTTTTAAATGGTACGGATGGCATTATTGTGCCTAAAGAACGTACTAAGGCTGATCTTGAACGTGTATTAACAATCACCGGAGCATCAGGAAACAATTTAAAAAATGTCAAAGTGACCATCCCTGTGGGTCTATTAACCGTTGTGACCGGCGTCTCTGGCTCAGGTAAATCAACCCTTATTAACGATACTCTTTATCTTTATTCAGCAGCCAAGCTTAATCGTGCCAACACCTCTCCTGCCCCTTTTAAATCAATTGAGGGCATAGGACATTTCGATAAGGTGATTGATATTAATCAAAGCCCCATTGGTCGCACGCCTCGTTCAAATCCTGCCACTTATACTGGCTTATTCACTTCTATTCGTGATCTTTTCACTGCAACTAATGAGGCACGTTCTCGTGGTTATACCCCTGGACGCTTTAGTTTCAATGTCAAAGGTGGACGCTGTGAAGCATGTCAGGGTGATGGTGTAATGTGGCTATACTTAACCGGACACACAACTTAAAATAACTAAAAAATAAAAAGTGTGACCTAAAATGAATGATCAAACAAAAAAACCGAATAAAAGCTATACATCAGAATTTAAAGAATCAGCTGTCAAATTAGCTAATGAGACGGATCAACCCGTTTCTCAGACTGCCAGGGAGCTAGGTGTTAATGTAAATACTCTACATACCTGGATCAGTAAATATTCCAAACCGGTGAAGACGGTAGCCAATAGAAGTGATGAACACATTTATGATGAAGTAAAACGTCTGAAAAAAGAATTGGCAAAAGTGATTCAGGAGCGTGATTTATTAAAAAGGCCACAGCGTACTTTGCAAGGGAAACTTTGTGAAGTACGCATGGATAACTGATCAGGCTAAAGATTACCCGGTAACGATTCTGTGCCGTTTTATGGATGTTTCCCGTAGTTGCTATTATGATTGGGTTAGCTCTCCTAAAACGGATAGAGAGAAAGAAAATGAAGCGCTTACTGAGCAGCTAAAAAACTGTTTGAAGACAGTCGCAAGACTTATGGAACCCGTCGTCTTAAAAAGAAAACTGGCTGAAAAAGGCGTTCATATAAGCCGCCGGAGAATTGGTCGATTAATGAAAAAAGCCGGTTTGTTTTGTAAAACGAAGAGACGCTTTAAAGCGACGACTAATTCCAAGCATAATAAGCGTATATCTCCAAATTTACTGGAAAGAGAGTTTACTGTCTCTCAACCTGATCGCTACTATGTGGGTGATATTACCTATATTGCCACCAAGGAAGGCTGGTTATATTTAGCGGTTGTCATTGACTTATTCTCTAGGCAAATTGTTGGCTGGTCGATGGATGAGCGAATGAAAGCCAAGCTAGTCAATGATGCTTTACTGATGGCCATATGGAAGCGTAAACCAATGGATGGATTGCTTTGGCATACTGACCGAGGTAGCCAATATGCCTCTGATAGTCATAGAAAAATATTGTCGGATCATAACATAATTCAGTCTATGAGCCGCAAAGGAAATTGCTGGGACAATGCTGTATCAGAGAGCTTCTTTCATAGTTTGAAAACTGAATTGACGCACCATTGTCGATTCAAAACCAGAGTAGAAGCAAAGCAGGCAATATTTGAATATATTGAGGTATTTTATAATCGGGAGCGACTTCATTCGGCTAATGATTATTTGTCACCAGTCGATTATGAAATACAGCAGGAAATAGCTTAAATCGATTGATTGAAGAGGGGTAAAAGGCGACATAAATGCCGCCCATTACCGTTGACGGCCATCGGCTCCTCAGCCTGTGCCGTGAAGATATTGTAACAGGATCATTACCGTTGTGAAAATACCTTGGGTGAATGGAACGGCTCTATCGTTCCAGAGGGCAAAGCCCTTTCTCTTCATCTGTTTAAAGTTAACATGAGAAACTAAAATGATAGGAAATACAAAATGACAAAAATCACTTGAAACAGCCAAAAAAATATTTAGAAAACTGTCCGGAAAAGTGTTGACACATCAACCTGAGGGTGGTAACAAGGGAGGGACAGTGATTGCTTGTACCACACCAGAAAAATTAATTAAGAATAAGAAATCTTATACAGGACAGTATTTGAAGAGTTATTTATAGATAATCTCAACTTAGTTTATGATGTTGAAGATGCGCTTCGTACCTCAGCAGCATCCTACATTCCATATAAATTTGACTAGGTAGATTTGTAGGATGCTGCTGAGGTACGAAGCGCATCAAGTTTAAAGTCTCATAGAATATTTATCAGGCATAAAAAAACCGAGCAAGCCCGGTTTTTATGCCCTTACAGGCTAGAACATTAAGTCAGTGAAACTTATTTATTCATCAATTTCTTCAATATCGTCTTCTTCTTCATCTTCGATGATAGGACGGTCAACCAATTCTACATAAGCCATTGGTGCACGGTCACCCTTACGGAAACCACATTTCAAGACACGTACATAACCACCTGGGCGATCTTCATATCGAGGACCAATCTCAGTGAATAATTTTGCTGTAATTTCGCTATCACGAGTACGAGCAAAAATGATACGACGGTTAGCAACGCTGTCAGATTTACCACGAGTAATCAATGGTTCAACAAAACGACGCAGTTCTTTTGCCTTAGGCAAAGTTGTTCTAATAATTTCGTGGCGTAACAAAGAAACACACATATTTCTAAACATCGCTTTACGATGTGAGCTATTACGATTTAATTGACGACCACTATGGCGATGACGCATGATAAAACCCTTTTACTAATTCACAGCACCCAGTGAATAAAAACATGCACTGAATCAAAGTAACTGTAAACACTATTTACATAGATTTTTAAAACTTAAAAAACAACCAGCTTATAACTTAGTGCTGTCCTTAAGGATAGCAGGTGGCCAGTTTTCTAATTTAATACCAAGACTTAAGCCCTTAGAAGCAAGTACATCTTTAATTTCAGTTAAAGACTTCTTACCTAGGTTAGGTGTCTTCAACAATTCAACTTCAGTTCTCTGAATCAGATCACCAATGAAGTAAATTTGTTCTGCTTTCAAACAGTTTGCTGAACGAACAGTCAATTCTAGATCATCAATTGGACGTAATAGAATTGGGTCAATTTCAGGCTCTTTCTCTTCTGGTGCTTCTGCTTCACGCACATTCAGATTAACGAAAGAAGACAGTTGGTCAGTAAGAATAGTCGCAGCATGTTTAATTGCTTCTTCTGGATCAATCGTACCGTTTGTTTCTAAATCAATAATTAATTTATCCAGATTAGTACGCTGTTCAACACGGGCACTTTCAACGGAATAAGAAACTTTGATAACCGGACTATAGCTTGCATCTAATTGTAAGCGACCGATAACAGTATCTGACTCTTCAGCATTAGTACGTGCATTTGAAGGATGGTAACCAATTCCCTTATTGATGCGTAATTTCATAGAAATTTCAGCACCTGAGGATAGGTTACAAATAACGTGATCAGGATTGATGATTTCAACATCATGATCCAAAGCGATATCAGCCGCAGTAACTATACCAGGACCTTTCTTAGTCAAGCTAAGCTCAACTTCATCACGATTATTTAAAACAATTGCAACACCCTTAAGGTTCAGCAAGATTTCAATCACATCTTCCTGCACGCCTTCCATGCTCGAATACTCGTGCAATACACCATCTATTTCAACTTCATGGATGCAAGCACCAGTCATTGAAGAAAGTAAGATGCGACGCAATGAGTTACCCAAAGTATGTCCGAAACCACGTTCGAGAGGTTCCAAAACTACTTTCGCATGATTTTCTGAATATTGTTGTACATCAACCAGTTTAGGTCTTAGAAACTGTGATACAGAGTCCTGCATGAAGTGTCCTCATAGCATTTTAAGTTTATTTGAACGACAAAAGCACCAATAGCACCCTGCAATAAAGCCAGGATGATATAGTGCTTTTTACAAAAAGTAGAATTACTTAGAGTATAATTCCACAATTAGATTTTCTTGAATTTCGCTTGGTAAATCAGCACGTTCAGGAATGGATTTAAAGGTACCTTCCATTGATTTTTCATCAACAGCAATCCACTCATCAGTTTCACGTTGCTTGCGTAGTTCTAGAGCATCTTTAACGCGTTGTTGTTTTTTTGCTTTTTCACGTATGGAAATAACATCACCCGGCTTACAGCAAAAAGAAGCGACATTAACAGTCTGACCATTAACAACAATGGCTTTATGACCGACCAATTGTCTTGCTTCTGCACGTGTAGAGCCAAAACCCATACGATAAACAACGTTATCGAGACGTTGCTCAAGAAGTTTTAACAGGTTTTCACCCGTAGCACCCTTTTGACCTGATGCTTTTTTATAGTAATTTCTGAATTGTTTTTCCAGAACACCATAGATTCTTTTTACTTTTTGTTTTTCACGTAACTGAAGTCCGAATTCGCTTAAGCGACCACGGCCTGCACCATGAACGCCAGGAGGCTGTTCCATGTTACATTTTGAATCCAGTGAACGTAAGCCACTTTTAAGACCTAAATCAGTTTTTTCACGACGTGCTAATTTACAAGTTGGTCCGATATATCTAGCCATTATTTATCTCCCTACCCTATACACGACGTTTCTTAGATGGACGACAACCGTTATGTGGAATCGGTGTCACATCTGTAATACTATTAATTTTATAACCCAAGGCATTGAATGCACGAACTGCAGATTCACGACCAGGACCAGGACCTTTAACATTCACGTCAAGATTTTTCATACCCATTTCAAGGGTGATTTTGCCCGCTCTTTCAGCAGCAACCTGTGCTGCAAAAGGGGTACTTTTTCTTGAACCACGGAAACCAGAGCCACCAGCGGTAGCCCAAGACAGAGCATTACCCTGACGGTCTGTGATTGTGATAATAGTGTTATTGAAGGATGCATGTATATGTGCAATGCCATCAACAACTGTACGTTTTACTTTCTTACGTGAACGACTTGGTTTAGCCATAGTTGTACCTACATTTTGATCCCTTTTGAAATAATCAATTCGGGATATAATAAATGAAACTTAATTGAGCATCTATTTAGTTGCATAGTATTAGTTATTTTATTGGTAACACTTGTTACCAATGGCTGTTTATTTGATAAAACAGTTTACTAAGGCAGCTCAATTAACAATCAGTTCGTGTTAATTCGCAAATTATTCATTTACGATTTACGGATTGGCTCGTGGTAAAAGCTTACTTACGAATTGGTTTTCTAGGACCCTTACGTGTTCTAGCATTCGTTTTAGTACGCTGACCGCGTAGAGGTAAACTTCTACGGTGTCTTAAACCACGGTAACAACCCATGTCCATCAAGCGTTTGATGTTCATAGACGTTTCACGTCGTAGATCACCTTCTACACTGAACTCACCCACAAAACCACGAATTGCATCTAACTGCGCTTCGGATAAAGTGTCAATTTTAGTATCACCAGCAATACCGGCTTTTTCTAAAATTTGAGTTGAACGGGTTCTTCCAATTCCATAAATCGATGTTAACGCAATAACTGCATGTTTTCTATCTGGAACATTTACACCAGCAATACGAGCCATAAAGGCACTCCCATCAATCTAATAGTAATACAAAGAGCGCGTAAGTATACGCGCCCTCATTAGGTCTGTCAATCAGAAACCTTTTAAACTCTAAAGATTAATTGATATGACAGTATTTAAAATTAATCGGGTTAGGATTAATTATTTAAAAAAACATAATACCAGGTTAAAAATTAACCCTGACGTTGTTTGTGACGGCCATCTGAACAGATGACGCGTACTACGCCTTTACGTTTGATAATTTTGCAATTTCTGCAAATCTTTTTCACTGAAGCACGTACTTTCATAATACACCTCTAAAAATTTAAATCGTAATTCTTTATAATGTGCTACTAACTACTTTTTAGAACCTTTTTTCAGGTTGGCTTTCTTCATTAGACCTTCATACTGATGTGACATGATGTAGGTTTGAATTTGTGCCATAAAGTCCATAGTAACAACAACAATAATCAATAAGGATGTACCACCAAAATAAAATGGTACATTCCAGTTAAGTATTAAAAATTCAGGTAGCAAGCAAACACCGGTAATATAAACTGCACCAATGAGTGTTAAACGACTCATAATGGCATCAATAAAACGTGATGTATTTTCACCCGGTCTAATACCCGGAATAAAAGCACCTGATTTCTTTAGGTTATCCGCTGTTTCTCTGGGATTAAACATAATCGCAGTATAGAAAAAACAAAAGAAGAAAATACCTAAAGCATAAAACAATACATATAAAGGTTGTCCTGGAGAAATAGCGTCTGCCATTGTCTGCATCCAACCCATCCCTTCTGAATTAGCAAATAACTTACCAATCGTCGCCGGGAACAAAATAATACTTGAAGCAAAAATAGGTGGAATAACTCCCGCCATATTCACTTTCAAAGGTAGGTGAGATGATTGCGCAGCATACATCTTTTTACCTTGTTGTCGTTTTGCATAATTGACCGTTATTCGGCGCTGGGCTCGCTCAACAAATACCACAAATGCAGTCACTGCAATGATGATTAAGATGAGTAGCAATAACACGCCAGAAGAAATTGCACCTTCACTCTGTAAAGAGAATGTACCACCTAAGGCGCTAGGTAAACCAGCCACAATACCGGCAAAAATAATCAATGAAATACCATTACCAATACCGCGTTCCGTGATCTGCTCACCTAGCCACATCAAAAACATCGTACCTGTAACCAGTGTTGCCACTGTTGAAATTCTAAAAATCATACCTGGGTCAACTACTACGTTGGTCGCACCAGCAGTCTGACTTTCAAGGGTGATTGCAACACCTAATGCCTGGAATGTTGCCAGACAAACAGTACCAATACGTGTGTATTGGGTAATTTTTCTTTTTCCTGACTGACCTTCTTTACTCAATTGCTCAAGTGTAGGGATTACCTTGGTCATAAGTTGAACGATAATCGAAGCAGAAATATAAGGCATAATCCCCAGAGCAAAGACTGAAAGTCTCTCCAAAGCACCACCTGAGAACATATTAAACATGCCTAAGATGGAGTCACGTTGCTGATCAAATAAAGTAGCAAGTGCATCTGGATTAATACCAGGAACTGGAATATAGGTTCCTATACGAAAAACTAATAATGCACCAAGAACAAAAAGAAGGCGGTTTTTTAACTCAGAGAGTTTACCGCCTCCTAGTGAACTGGCCAATTGCGCTGCTGATGCTGCCACAAATCGTCCCTTTTCTTCAAATAATTTTGACTAAAATTGTTATAAAACGAAGATTAACTTAATCTTCGATTTTACCACCGGCAGCTTCAATTGCTGCACGCGCACCCTTAGAGACTTTAAGACCTTTAAGAGTAACCGCCTTAGTCAGTTCACCTGAAGCAAATACTTTGACACGTTTAATGTTTTTATTGACTAGATTAGCTTTTTTCAGCACTTCTATATCAACAACACCATCAAAACGGTTTAATTCGTGTAAACGAATTTCATCAGTAATAATGCTCACACGTGATGAAAAGCCGACTTTAGGTAGACGCTTTTGTAAAGGCATTTGACCACCTTCAAAACCGACCATTACTTTACCACCAGAACGTGACTTCTGACCTTTATGACCGCGTCCACAAGTCTTGCCTGTACCAGATCCGATACCACGACCAACTCGCTTTCCCGTTTTATTCGAACCTGCAGCAGGTTTTAGTGAATTAAGATACATTATCTTAGTCCTCAACTTTTAATAGATAGGACACCTTGTTGACCATACCACGGTTTTCCGGGGTATCGATAACTTCAACAGTGTGGTTAATTCTTCTTAGGCCAAGACCGGCAACACAGGCTTTATGTGCTTTCAGTCGACCATTAATACTCTTAATTAGAGTTACTTTAATTGTCTTTGACATCATTGTTACCTGTTATTTAACCAGTGACTTCTTCAACGGTCTTGCCACGTTTAGCAGCAATAAAGTCTGGTGAACGCATTTCTGATAAACCAGTAATTGTTGCGCGAACCACGTTGATTGGATTCTGTGTACCAATACATTTTGCTAACACGTTGCGAATACCAACAGCTTCGAACACTGCACGCATTGCACCACCAGCAATAATACCTGTACCTTCAGATGCGGGCTTCATGTAAACACGCGCCGCACCTTCAACTCCGTACAAACCATATTGTAAAGTACCATCTTTAACAGGCACTTTAACCAGGTTACGACGAGCATTTTCCATTGCCTTTTGAATTGCCGCTGGTACTTCTTTCGCTTTACCGCGACCAAAGCCAACACGACCATTACCATCACCGACAACTGTCAGAGCTGCGAATCCGAAAACTCGACCACCTTTAACAACTTTTGCAACACGATTCACGTTGATCAGCTTTTCGATCAAATCGTCTGTTTGTTTTTCTCTTGCTTGGTTTTTTCCAGCCATGATATTACCCTTAAAATTCCAGACCATTTTCACGAACTGCATCAGCTAGTGACTTGACACGTCCATGGTATTTAAAACCACTTCTATCGAATGCGACTTTCGTAATGCCGGCTGCTTTTGCTTTTTCTGCAATGGCCTTACCCACTACAGTTGCAGCATCACAATTACCCGTATATTTGACTTCTGCTTTAATCGTTGCTTGAGCAGTACTCACAGCAGCAATCACTTCAGAACCATTAGGCGCAATCACTTGAGCATAAATATGTCTAGGTG
This sequence comes from sulfur-oxidizing endosymbiont of Gigantopelta aegis, assembly GCF_016097415.1. Taxonomy (NCBI): domain Bacteria; species sulfur-oxidizing endosymbiont of Gigantopelta aegis. Next base: position 148,765 of record NZ_JAEHGE010000001.1, read on the forward strand.
TTTTATGAATAGTCAGACGATTAACCGCTAACTCTCTTATCTTTGCACGCGCTCTGCGAGAACGACGTATACGTTTTTCTTTTTTATCCATTACAGCCGCCTCTACTTCTTCTTAGCTTCTTTACGAGCAACATGCTCATCAGCATAACGAACACCCTTACCTTTATAAGGCTCAGGTGGACGATAGGAACGAATATCAGCAGCAGTTTGACCTACTTTCTGTTTATCAATTCCTCTGATAATGATTTCAGTCTGACTAGGTGTTTCTGCAGTGATACCTTCAGGTAACTGGTGTTCTACAGGATGAGAAAAGCCCAGGGTCAAATCAACTTTGTTGCCCTGTGCTTTTGCTCTATAACCAACACCGATGAGTGTAAGTTTCTTTTCGAACCCAACACTCACTCCGGTCATCATATTGGTAACGATTGACTTCATAGTACCGGTCAATGCATCACCTTGTTTATCTTTCGGATCAACAGGCTTAAACGCAGCGCTGCCATCTTCAAGTGTTAGTTCAACTGCTGTGTTTAAATTCATTTGCAATTGACCCTTAGTTCCTTTGACTGAAACCTCTTGCCCGTTAAGGGAGACTTCAACACCGGAAGGAATTGCTACCGGCTTTGTTACTCTAGACATATATTCACCTTATAGTGTCATAATTCTTGATTTCATATTAAGGAGACTTAGAATCTGCTAGATTCCAGTTTCCCCAGACATAAGCATGTTAGCTTATGCTACGAAACACAATACTTCGCCACCTTGTCCAATATTTTTAGCTGCAGTATTAGTCATAATACCTTTAGAAGTAGAAACAATAGAAACACCTAAGCCATCCCAAACAGTTGGAATGTCATTAGCTGACTTATATTGTCTAAGACCGGGTCTGCTGGCTCTTTTGATCAGTTCAATAACTGGTTTGCCCTGAAAATATTTCAAGTCAATGGTTAGAACTGGCTTGCTACCATCGCTCACTTTGTGTGAAAGAACGAAACCTTCGTCTTCCAAAACTTTAGTGATAGCAACCTTCATTTTAGATGAAGGCATGGATACGTTTACTTTGTTTGCAGCTAATGCATTTCTTATGCGAGTTAGCATATCTGCAATTGGATCACTCATGCTCATAACTTTCTCCTAATTCCTGAATCTAATCGTCGATTACCAGCTGGCTTTACGCAAACCTGGGACATCTCCCTTCATGGTGTGCTCGCGTAGTTTGTTTCTTGACATACCAAACTTACGGAAATAACCATGTGGACGACCTGTAATACGACAGCGATTACGCAGACGAACTGGAGAAGAGTTTCTTGGTAGGGCGTTAAATTTCTCACGCGCTGCCATTTGTTCTTCATAGCTTGCTTTGGGATCGGACATAGCCGCTTTTAATGCAGCACGTTTAGCAGCATATTTAGCAACCATCTTTTCGCGTTTTAATTCGCGTTGAATCATTGATTGTTTGGCCATCTGACTATCCTTTTGCTTCTGCTTCAGCTTTCAATGGGAAGCTAAAGGCTTTTAATAAAGCTTTGGCTTCGTCATTGGTTTTTGCGGTTGTAGTAATAGTAATATCCATACCGCGTATCTTATCAATTTTGTCATAATCTATTTCAGGGAAAATGATTTGTTCTTTCACACCCATACTATAGTTACCACGACCATCAAATGACTTGGGGTTTAAACCACGGAAGTCACGGATACGAGGAATAGAAATACTGATCAAGCGCTCAAGAAATTCATACATTCTTTCTCTGCGCAAAGTTACTTTGCAACCAATAGGATAATCATCACGAATTTTGAATCCAGCGATAGATTTTCTAGCTTTGGTCACAACAGGTTTTTGACCGGATATCTTGGTCATATCGCCTACTGCGTGCTCAATAATCTTTTTGTCACCAATTGCTTCACCAAGACCCATATTCAGGGTGATCTTGGTGATCTTAGGAACTTCCATTACACTTTTGTAATTGAATTCCTTTTGTAGCTGAGCTACAACTGTGTCTTTATAAAACGTTTGTAAAGTTGCCATTTTTGAACTTGTCCTACTTCGAATTTAGTAAGGATGACTAAGAATCTGTTGCGTCATCAATGAAATAATTACTTACGCAATCACTTCATTGTTTGACTTGTAAAAACGGACTTTTTTGCCGTCTTCCAAGAACTTAATACCTACTCGGTCAGCTTTACCCGTGGCAGCATTAAAAATTGCTACATTGGAGATGTTCAAAGGCATAGCTTTATCGATTATGCCTCCAGCTTCTCCAGCATTGGGGTTAGCTTTGACGTGTTTTTTAGCGATATTTACATTCGGTATGATTAACCGGTTTTCGCCAACAAACGAGTCAACCTGACCGCGTTTTCCTTTATCTTTTCCGGCGATAACAATAACTTCATCACCTGTTCTTAACTTACGCATCACTTTCTCTCTTACGTCTTTTTAGCAGTGATCACTCCCGAGTAATCTTAAACCTCAAGATCATCAGGTGATATCATCACTAAAGTGCATCTAATAATAATTTAACTAACCATTTATAGCCCGCTTATAATAAGTGGACGATAAAATTAATTAAAGAACTTCAGGTGCTAATGAAATAATTTTCATGAACTTTTCATTACGTAGTTCACGGGTAACTGGACCAAAGATCCGTGTACCGATAGGCTGATGTGCTGCATTTAATAAAACTGCTGCATTACTATCAAAACGAATCAAAGAACCATCAGGACGACGAACACCTTTTGTTGTGCGAACAACAACAGCATTATAAACGTCACCTTTTTTTACTTTACCGCGAGGTATAGCTTCTCTGATGCTACATTTGATGATATCACCCACACGAGCATATCTTCTATGAGAACCACCAAGAACCTTAATACAAAGAATTCTTCGAGCTCCACTATTATCGGCTACATCAAGTACCGTTTGCATCTGAATCATTGTTAATCTCCAAACAATGCTAATTCGGCGCTTTACTTATCTTTCCATATAGATAGACAAGTCATATAAACAAGCATAGCCAAGAAAGCCAAACATTATAGCATGGCTTCTTTTCTCTTGTACAGTGCTTATTATTGCGCGTACTGGCTAACTATCACCATTACCCTATCGCTAAGGCAACAATTCGTTAACCTGCTTTATTGACAACTGCGACTAATGCCCATGACTTCGTCTTAGACATTGGACGACATTCAGTAATGGTGACAGTATCACCAATACCACATTCGTTGTTTTCATCATGAACATGCAGTTTAGTAGAACGCTTTATGTATTTACCATATAGCGGGTGCTTCACTTTACGCTCAATCATCACGGTTACAGTTTTGTCCATTTTATCACTTAGAACAACACCATTAACCGTTCTTTGTTTTTTATCTTCACTCACAATAAGTACCTGTTACTTTGAACTAAGAACGGTTTTTACGCGTGCAATATTACGTCTAACTATTTTAAAAAGATGAGGCTTGACCTGTTGGCCACTGCCTTGTCCCATTCTTAAGTTAAACTGCTCTTTACGCAATTCGTGCAATGTTTCAGTCAGCTCTTCAGGAGACTTGGCTTGCAGATCGCTTGATTTCAATTTATTTTCACTGCTCATTTACATCACCGTACGCTTAACAAATGTTGTTGCACAAGGTAACTTTGCAGCTGCTAGTTTGAAAGCTTCACGTGCAATCTCTTCAGAGACACCTTCCATTTCATATAGCATTGAGCCTGGTTGAATTTGGGCAACCCAATATTCTACGTTACCCTTACCCTTACCTTGTCTTACTTCTAGTGGCTTCTTAGAAATCGGCTTGTCTGGGAAGACCCGAATCCAAATTTTACCACCACGTTTAATATGACGAGTCATTGCACGACGTGCGGCTTCAATCTGACGTGCAGTCAAGCGACCGCGCGACATAGATTTTAGACCGTATTCGCCAAAACTCACTTTATTTCCAGTTGCAGCAAGTCCGCGATTGCGACCCTTGAACTGTTTCCGAAATTTTGTTCTTTTTGGTTGAAGCATTGTCTAACCCTTCTAGTTTGTTCCTGATGAGTCCGATGCACCTAAAGAGTACATCGGAACTGGTTTACTTTGAATCGGCTGATTTTTTGGACAATAACTTGTCTTTCATCAGTGATTCAGTATCCAGAACCTCACCTTTGAATATCCATACTTTTACGCCAATAATGCCGTAAGTGGTATTCGCTTCTGCAGTGCCGTAATCAATGTCAGCACGAAATGTATGTAACGGCACACGGCCTTCACGATACCATTCTGCACGGGCAATTTCTGCACCGTTCAAACGACCAGATACATTGATCTTGATCCCTTGAGCGCCTAAACGCATTGCATTTGTGACTGAACGTTTCATCGCACGACGGAACATGATACGGCGTTCTAATTGTTGCGCAACACTCTGGGCAACTAAAACGGCATCAACTTCAGGCTTACGAATTTCTTCAATATTGATATGAACTGGTATGCCCATCATTTCTGCAATGGTGGTCTTTAGTTTTTCAATATCTTCGCCTTTCTTACCAATCACGATGCCTGGACGGGCGGTGTGAATAGTGATTCTAGCATTGTGTGCTGGTCTGTCGATCTGAATACGACTGACTGAAGCATGAGCTAATTTCTTTTCAAGAAATGTTCTTACTTCGATGTCTTTATTCAGAAAATCAGCATAGTCCTTAGAATTGGCATACCATTTCGATGTCCAATCCTTAATAATACCCAGGCGAATGCCAATTGGGTGTACTTTCTGTCCCATTATTCTGCTCCGCTATTATCTATCGCTAACTTTCACGACAACGTGACTGGTGCGTTTTAAAATTCTATTACCACGACCCTTTGCACGAGGCTGCATACGTTTGTATGTCGGCCCTTCGTCAACAAATATTGTAGTGATTTTTAATTCATCAATATCTGCGCCTTCATTGTGCTCGGCGTTGGCAATAGCTGATTCAAGCACCTTCTTGATAATAACTGCAGCTTTTTTAGGACTGTATGCTAATAGATCGAGTGCTGCTTCTACTGGTTTGTTGCGGATTTGATCGGCTACCAAGCGCATTTTTTGAGCAGAAATCATAGCATTTCTTAATTTTGCTGAAACTTCCATAATGCTTACCTAACCTTCTTATCTGCAACGTGGCCTCGGAAGGTTCTGGTAGGAACCATTTCACCTAACTTGTGACCAACCATGTTTTCATTAATTAATACAGGTACATGCTGACGACCGTTGTGCACTGCGATAGTTAAACCAACCATCTCAGGCATAACCATTGAACGACGTGACCAGGTTTTAACTGGCTTACGATCATTAGTTTCAACTGCCTTAAGCACCTTTTTCATTAAGTGACCATCAATAAATGGTCCTTTTTTAATTGAACGTGGCACTATTAATACTCCTTAATAACGATTATTTTTTGTTACGACGACGTACAATAAACTTATCAGTACGTTTATTACTACGTGTCTTATAACCCTTAGTCGGAGTACCCCATGGAGAAACCGGATGACGGCCTCCAGATGTACGCCCTTCACCACCACCATGCGGGTGATCAACGGGGTTCATAGCAACACCACGAACTGTTGGACGAATACCTCTCCAACGGGTCGCGCCAGCTTTACCTAGCTTACGTAGACTATGTTCTGAGTTACTGACTTCACCGATCGTTGCTTTACAATCAACGTGAATTTTACGCATCTCACCGGAGCGTAAACGCACGGTAACATAAGCACCTTCACGCGCAATCAATTGAGCTGAAGTACCGGCGCTACGTGCGATTTGTGCACCTTTGCCTGGCTTCATTTCAATACAATGAACGGTTGAGCCCACTGGGATGTCACGCAATTGCATGGCATTACCCGGTTTGATATCAGACTCTGCACCAGAATGAATAGGTGTACCTTCAGATACGCCCTTCGGTGCAATAATATAACGACGTTCACCATCAGCATATAATACTAATGCTAAATGAGCCGTTCTATTGGGATCATATTCCAAGCGTTCTACTTTGCCTGGGATACCATCTTTATTTCTTTTAAAATCAACAACACGATAATGTTGTTTGTGTCCGCCACCAATATGACGCGTAGTAATACGCCCATTATTGTTACGACCACCTGATTTTGACTTCTTAGCGAGCAGCGGTGCATGACCTGAGCCTTTATGTAGACCTTCGGTTTGAATGCGAACTACAAAACGACGCCCTGCTGAAGTTGGTTTGCTTTTAATTACAGCCATTTCTGTTTACCTCAACTTTAGCCCGGCTACTCGCCCGACATCATTTTAATGGTTGAACCTTCTGCTAAGGTGACATACGCTTTTTTCCAGTCTTTACGACGACCAACTCTCTGGCCAAAACGTTTCACTTTACCCTTAGCAACACTGGTTTGTACATTTGATACTTTCACATCAAATACACTTTCAACTGCTTTTTTAATTTCTGGTTTATTGGCATCAATTGCGACCTTGAAAACATATTGATTATTGTTTTCCTGGTTTAATGCCGCTTTTTCAGAGACATGTGGTGCAACTAATACGTTGAAGATACGTTCCTGATTCATTTGAGCATCTCCTCAACTTTCTTGACAGCATCGGCGGTTATGATAATTTTCTCATAACGTACCAAGCTGACCGGATTAATGTGCTGTGCATCAGTGTACTCGATGTTAATCAAGTTTCTTGATGATAAATAGATATTCTGATCAAAATCTTCAGTCACTATTAATGCATTGCTACAGCCAAGTGCTTTTAATTGTTCAGCAAGTTCCTTAGTCTTAGGCCCTTCCATTTTCAGTGACTCGATAACAACCAAACGGTCATTACGAACGAGTTCTGAAACAATGGAGACCATTGCACTACGGTACATCTTACGATTCACTTTTTGTGAAAAGTCACGATTTGTTGCTGCAAAAGTAGTACCACCACTACGCCAAATTGGGCTACGAATAGTACCCGAACGAGCACGACCTGTACCCTTCTGACGCCATGGTTTAGCACCACCACCGCTTACTGCAGAGCGATTTTTCTGAGCTTTAGTTCCAGAGCGTCCACCAGCTAAATAAGCGGTGACAACCTGATGGATCAGTGCTTCATTGAAATCTTTGTTGAATGTTTCTTCAGATACTTCTACCGTCTTTTTAGAGGCTTTACCTGAAGCTGTTGTTAAATTCAGTTCCATTTAATTATCCTCTACTCTTTGTTTGCAAATTGCATTTTAACAGCAGGTTTGATGATAACATTTGAATTTTTCGCGCCGGGAACACCGCCACGTACTAATATCAAATTTTTGTCAACATCAACGCGAATGACTTCAATGTTCAGGATTGTGCGCTGTGCAGCACCCATGTGACCAGACATTTTCTTGCCTTTAAATACGCGTCCTGGTGTTTGGTTCTGACCAATAGAACCATTTGAACGGTGAGATACCGAGTTACCGTGTGTCATATCCTGACGATGGAAATGATGACGTTTGATACCACCCTGAAAGCCTTTACCAATTGATATGCCGGTTACGTCAACGATCTGACCTTCAGCAAAAATATCAACTTTAACTTCAGAACCAGCAGTAAACTCAGAGCTGTCGTCTAAACGAAACTCTACGGTTTTACGACCAGCTTCAACACCTGCTTTCGCAAAGTGTCCTGCTGCGGCTTTGTTGACGCGGGTTGCGCGACGACTGCCTACGGTAACCTGAATTGCATTGTAACCATCGGTAGCACTGGATTTAACCTGTGTTACGCGATTAGGTTCCATTTCTAGCACTGTCACAGGGATTGATTCTCCCTGCTCCGTAAAGATACGGGTCATACCCACTTTACGGCCTACTAAACCTAAACTCATTTTATTTTCCTCTGCAATCCGCTATTAATAGTTGCTTTAGTTAGCTAAATTACAATATGTGCAAAAATTCCGGTTGATTGTTGCACTATCTTTAAGTGAAAACACTCTCTCGCTGGCTAAATTAAATTTAATTTAGCTCCGTCAATGACAGAAAACCTTCAAAACAAAGGGGCTAAGAGTGTAAAAACCAAAACAGAATAGCTTATGACTCTCTAAGCTAATGTCTAAGCTAATGTTTTTTAACAAAAAAATAACTTAGACATCAACTTAGACATTTACTCGTTCTGTCTTGATCAAAAATACAAGAGGCAGTATTTTAGTTCAATTTAATCTGAACATCAACACCTGCGGCAAGATCCAGTTTCATCAGTGCGTCTACAGTCTTATCAGTTGGCTTAACAATATCCATTAAGCGTTTGTAAGTACGTAGTTCATACTGATCACGAGCATCTTTATTAACGTGTGGAGAAGTCAATATGTCGAAACGTTCTTTGCGTGTAGGCAGTGGGATAGGACCCTTAACCATTGCGCCAGTACGTTTAGCGGTTTCAACAATTTCTTTAGCACTGATATCAATTAAACGATAATCAAAAGCTTTTAAGTGAATACGGATTGTTTGATCTTCTGTTGACATTATTTTTTGTCCTGTTCAATTTTTTATAGGATTCGTGTGCCTTCCCACTTCGTTAAGAAGGGGGAAGTAAAGAATCGTCTATTATTCGATGACCTTAGCAACAACACCCGCACCAACGGTACGGCCACCTTCACGAATTGCAAAACGTAAACCGTCTTCCATCGCAATCGGTGCAATCAAAGTAACAACCATTTGCACGTTATCACCTGGCATAACCATTTCTACACCTTCGGGTAATTCACAAGCACCGGTCACATCAGTTGTACGGAAGTAAAACTGTGGACGATAGCCTTTGAAAAATGGAGTATGACGACCACCTTCATCTTTGCTCAACACATAAACTTCAGCATCGAAAATGGTATGAGGGGTGATTGAACCCGGCTTAGCCAGTACTTGACCACGTTCGACGTCTTCACGTTTAACACCACGTAGAAGGATACCGACGTTATCACCTGCCTGACCCTGGTCAAGCAATTTGCGGAACATTTCAACACCCGTACAGGTAGTCGTTTGAGTTTCTTTGATACCGATGATTTCGATTTCTTCACCGACTTTAACAATACCACGCTCAATACGACCGGTTACCACCGTACCACGACCTGAGATTGAGAATACGTCTTCAACGGGCATAATAAAATCACCATCAATCGCACGCTCTGGCTCTGGAATGTAGGTATCCATTGCTTCAACGAGTTTAACGATTGATGGCACGCCGATGTCACTGGTATCGCCTTCTAGGGCTTTGAGTGCTGAACCGATAATAATTGGCGTGTCATCACCTGGAAATTCATAGAGATCCAATAATTCACGGATTTCCATTTCAACTAATTCGAGTAATTCTTCGTCGTCTACCATATCGGCTTTGTTCATATAAACAAGGATATAAGGTACACCAACCTGACGAGATAATAGGATGTGCTCACGGGTTTGTGGCATAGGGCCATCAGCCGCACTACAAACAAGGATTGCGCCGTCCATTTGAGCAGCACCGGTAATCATGTTTTTAACATAATCGGCGTGTCCTGGACAGTCAACGTGTGCGTAATGACGAACGACTGATTCATATTCTACGTGAGAAGTTGCAATCGTGATACCACGTGCTTTTTCTTCTGGTGCTGAGTCAATTTGATCAAATGCGCGAGTTTCACCACCGTGAATTTCTGCCATACATTTGGTGATTGCTGCAGTTAAAGTTGTTTTACCATGATCGACGTGGCCAATTGTACCAACGTTGACATGGGGTTTTGTACGTTCAAACTTTTCTTTAGACATTTTCTTTTCCTGACTAAATATTAATTTACACAGACACCTTATACATTCACACTTTCTTACAAAAGTGATCGGGTAAAATCAGAGTCACATTCATTACACAAATTGTTTACATTCAAAATAGGTAAGTCCTATCTTAAATGGTCTTGCTCGGTTCCCCTCTATTTAAAGAAGGCAATCTATCCGAGGTCGGAGTCAAATCACATCCACCCCAGTTAAACATTTGGAGTGCGAAGTTTTTGTAATTTGACTCCGCCCCCCTTAGCTATAACCTCAGCTAAAATCTAATAACCCTGCTTTTTACGTATGGCATCAACCACACTGCTAGGGGCTTCGGCGTATTTCTTAAATTCCATCGAATAACTGGCGCGCCCTTGAGTCGCTGAACGCAGTGCCGTCGCATAACCAAACATTTCAGATAAAGGTACATCTGCATGTAATAGCTTACCCATCGGCCCATCATCCATCCCTTCAAGGATACCACGACGGCGATTTAAGTCGCCCATCACGTCACCCATGTAATTTTCCGGGGTAACGACTTCTACTTTCATTATTGGCTCAAGTAATACCGGATTTGCTTTTTTCGCGCCATCGCGTAAAGCATACGATGCAGCCACTTTAAATGCCATCTCATTGGAGTCAACATCATGGTAAGAACCATCATATAAAGTAGCTCTGATATCAACCAATGGAAAACCGGCAATCGCGCCGTTTTGCATTTGATCCTGAATACCCTTATCCACTGCACCAATATATTCTTTAGGTACGGTACCGCCAACGACTTCGTTGACAAATTCATAACCTGAATTTTCTTCAAGCGGCTCTAGTTTTAACCAGACATGGCCATATTGACCACGACCACCCGATTGACGAATAAATTTACCTTCGACTTCAGCCGTTTTACGGATGGTTTCCCTATAGGATACCTGTGGTGCTCCGACATTAGCCTCAACAGCGAACTCACGTTTCATTCTATCGACAATAATATCCAGATGCAGTTCACCCATACCGGAAATGATGGTCTGACCGGAATCTTCATCGGTTTTAACCCGAAAAGAAGGATCTTCATGGGCTAATTTGCCCAAAGCGACACCCATTTTTTCCTGATCAGCCTGTGTTCTAGGCTCAACAGCAACAGAAATAACAGGCTCTGGAAACTCCATTCGCTCTAAAGTAATCACAGCATTCTGAGCACAGAGTGTTTCGCCGGTAGTCACATCTTTTAAGCCAACTGCAGCGGCAATATCACCAGCACGTACTTCCTTAATCTCTTCACGAGAATTGGCATGCATTTGCAATATCCGGCCAATACGTTCTTTTTTGCCCTTGGTCGGGTTATATAACATATCACCCGATTTCAGCACCCCGGAGTAAACCCGGAAAAAAGTCAGCGTCCCAACAAAGGGGTCAGTGGCAATTTTAAAGGCTAAAGCGGCAAAAGGTTCATCATCGGATGCTTCCCGATGCGCCTCGGTTTCATTCTTATCATCCAGTACGCCATTTATTGCTTTCACTTCCGTGGGTGAAGGCAGATAATAAACAATCGCGTCAAGCATGGCTTGCACACCGATGTTCTTAAAGGCACTACCGCAGCAAACGGGAACAATTTCTGTGGTTAAACAGCGTTCACGAATACCTTGATGTATTTCTTCTGCAGATAAATCACCTTCTTCAAGGTACTTATCCATTAATTCTTCATTGGCTTCTGCTGCCATTTCCAGCAAGTTTTCTCGCCACTCTTCGCAGAGTGCTAGCATATTTTCAGGAATTTCTTTGGCCTGATAATTAATGCCCATGTTTTCGTTTTCCCAGTAGATGGCTTGCATCTTTACTAGGTCAACGACACCCTCTAATTCCTCTTCAGCACCAATGGGTAGCTGTAGTGGCACGGGGGTAGCACCAAGACGCGTTTTTATTTGTTCAACAACGCGTAAAAAATCAGCACCTGAACGATCCATTTTATTAATGAAGGCCATTCTGGGCACTGCGTATTTATTTGCCTGACGCCATACGGTTTCAGACTGCGGTTCCACACCACCTACGGCACAAAAAACCGCAACTGCACCATCAAGTACGCGTAATGAACGCTCTACTTCAATGGTGAAGTCAACATGTCCAGGGGTGTCAATAATATTGATGCGATGGGCATCAAATTGTTTGTCCATCCCCTTCCAGAAACAGGTAGTTGCTGCTGAGGTAATGGTAATACCCCGTTCCTGTTCCTGTTCCATCCAGTCCATTGTTGCAGCGCCATCGTGTACTTCACCGATTTTATGTGAAACCCCCGTATAATACAGAACGCGTTCTGTGGTGGTGGTTTTACCCGCATCAATATGAGCCATAATGCCCACATTGCGATATTGGGTAATCGGTGTTTTACGTGCCACTGCTAAAAAAACCTCTAAACGTTTTTATTGGGACTGGATGGTTAAAATTTTCGCCTGCGAACAACCGCTAAGTTGTCCCAGGACATGATAAAACAAGTTTATCGTTTTTTTACCAGCGGTAGTGAGCAAATGCCTTGTTAGCTTCTGCCATACGATGCGTATCTTCACGCTTCTTAACTGCAGAACCTTTATTTTCTAGGGCATCAATCATTTCGCCCGCAAGTCTGCGGCCCATAGATTTTTCACCACGTTTTCTAGAAGCATCAACTAACCAACGCATTCCTAGTGTTGCTTGACGTTCAGTACGAACTTCAACGGGCACCTGATAAGTTGCACCACCCACACGGCGAGATTTTACTTCCACTGTTGGTCTGATGTTCTCAATCACTTTGTTAAACAACTCAACTGGCTCACCCTTGGTTTTCTCGACAACGATCTCAAGTGCACCATAGACTATTTTTTCAGCAACTGATTTTTTGCCACTGAACATAATAATGTTAATGAATTTAGCCAGACTTTTATCCCCAAACTTGGGATCAGGTAGAATTTCGCGTTTTACTGCGGCTCTTCTCCTAGACATAGGTAATTACCTTTCTCTATTTGACTCAGCTTTTGCTGGGTCGTATGTTCTAAGATACTTACAGGTGACGTCTTTGGAAGATAACTGACTGAGCAATTATCTGACATTTCAGGCCTGTATGCGCTTTGCTCGTTTTATATAGCTCAAGGCTGTTTATATAGCTCAAGGCTGTTTATATAGCTCAAGGCTGTATAAAAACAAGACTTTATTTTGGACGTTTAGTACCGTATTTCGAGCGACCTTGACGACGATCGTCAACACCCGCAGTATCTAATGTGCCACGTACCGTATGATAACGAACACCCGGTAAATCCTTAACACGACCGCCACGAATCAAGATAACACTATGTTCCTGAAGATTGTGACCTTCACCACCAATATAGGTAGATACTTCGAAGCCACTGGTCAGACGAACACGCGCTACTTTACGTAATGCTGAGTTAGGTTTTTTAGGTGTTGTTGTGTAAACACGAGTACAAACGCCACGACGCTGAGGACAAGCCTGCAGTGCTGGAACATTACTCTTGGTTACTTGGCGTTTACGTGGTTTACGTACCAATTGGTTGGTAGTTGCCATAAACTTTTTTTCTCCACACAATAAACAACAGGCTGGGAACACCCCAGCCTGCAAGGACGGACAAATATAAACACTTGGCTTGTATTTGTCAAGTTATTTGTAGGTGGCGGTGAGTACAACGAACCCCAACAACGCTGAACAGAAAGACTTAAATCTGCTCAATTATATGTTGGGGTTCGCTGCGCTCAACGCCAACCTACGGTTCTCCCTCTAAAAGGGAGTTAAAAACTAGCTTTCTAAACTGCTGATTTCATCTTTCAATGAATAGCGTTCTTTATCTTTCTGACGACGTTTGCGACGTTCTTTATGGTAAGTCAGTCCGGTTCCAGCTGGAATCAGACGACCAACAATGACGTTTTCTTTCAGGCCGCGAAGTTCATCTATCTTGCCACTCACCGATGCTTCAGTCAGAACACGGGTAGTCTCCTGGAATGAAGCCGCTGAGATAAAGGATTCTGTTGCCAGAGATGCCTTAGTAATACCTAATAGCAAGCGCTGGAAAGTAGCTGGCATTTTGCCATCTTTTTCCATTTTCAGGTTTTCTTCAACAATGGTAGAAAATTCAACCTGCTCACCCTTGATAAAGCGCGTATCACCGGCATCATTAATTTCAGCACGCTTAATCATCTGACGTACGATGACTTCGATGTGCTTATCATTAATTTTTACACCCTGTAAGCGATACACTTCCTGAACTTCATTAACAATATAATTCGCCAGTTCCTGTTCGCCTTTCAGACGTAAGATATCATGAGGGTTTGTTGCGCCATCAGAAACGACTTCACCCTTCTCAACTGACTCACCTTCAAAGACATTAATATGACGCCACTTTGGTAGTAACTCTTCATATCCCTTGCCTTCTTTAGGCGTAATAACCAGACGTTGCTTGCCCTTGGTTTCTTTACCAAAGCTCACAACACCGGAGATTTCTGCCAAGATGTAAGGCTCTTTTGGCTTTCTCGCTTCAAATAAGTCGGCAACCCGTGGTAAACCACCGGTAATATCCTTAGTTTTTGAAGATTCCTGAGGAATACGAGCAACCGCATCACCCACACCAACCGTATCGCCATCGGCGTGGTTGACAATCGCACCAGCCGGTAGGGCATATTGCGCTGGAATATCGGTATCCAGAATATTCAGCTCATTACCATCGGCATCAAGTAATTTCACCATAGGACGTAAATCTTTAGCACTGCCTGCGCGTTGCTTCGGATCAATGACCACCAATGAACTCAGTCCAGTAATGGTATCCGTTTCTTTGTTAACCGTAATGCCGTCAATAAAATCAATAAAACGTACCACACCAGCCACTTCAGTAATAACAGGATGGGTATGTGGATCCCAATTAGCAACCACATCACCACCATTGGCTTCTGAACCATCATTGACCGATAAAGAAGCACCATAAGGGACTTTATAACGCTCACGTTCACGACCATGACTATCAGCAACTGTTAATTCGCCAGAACGAGAAACAGCGATATTATTGCCGGTAGAAATTTGCTTAACGGTCTTAATATTATGTAAACGCACGGTACCAGTTGATTTAATTTCAATGCTATTAACCGAAGCGGCACGTGATGCAGCACCACCAATGTGGAAGGTACGCATGGTTAACTGTGTTCCCGGCTCACCAATCGATTGCGCGGCAATAACACCGACAGCTTCACCCATATTAACCTTATGACCACGCGCCAAATCACGACCATAACAGGTCGCACAGATACCATGACGGGTTTCACAAGCAATCGGTGAACGCACTTTCATGTGATCAACATTTAACTCTTCGAGTTGTTCACACCAGGCTTCGTCCAGTAGTGTTCCCTTGGGAATAATGACTTCGTCACCATTGGCTTTGATTACATCCGCAGCAACGATACGACCTAGCACTCTTTCGCGTAGTGGCTCAACAACATCACCACCTTCAATCAGAGACTGAACCATGATGCCATCATCAGTACCACAATCATCTTCAACCACCACTAAATCTTGTGATGCATCTACCAGACGACGGGTCAGATAACCGGAGTTTGCTGTTTTCAGTGCCGTATCGGCCAAACCTTTACGCGCACCGTGAGTGGAAATAAAGTACTGAAGTACGCTCAGTCCTTCACGGAAGTTTGCTGTAATTGGTGTTTCAATGATTGAACCATCGGGTTTAGCCATCAAACCACGCATACCTGACAACTGTCTAATCTGTGCGGCACTACCACGAGCACCAGAGTCAGCCATCATATAAACAGAGTTAAACGAGGTCTGTTTAATGACCGTGCCTTTGACTGGAATTGAATCTTTAAGGTCATCAGGTACGATGTCTTTTAACGGTAAGCCAGAAACAGTAGAAGTCGGTACATAATCAATTTCAATGGAGTCAGTTTCCAAATTATCCATCATTGATTTGGCAACATGCTCATTGGCATGTGACCAAATATCAATTACCTTGTTATAACGCTCACCATTAGTGACCAGACCCGACTCATATTGCTCCTGAATTTCTTGAACTTCTTTTTCTGCCTTGTCGATAATTTCATATTTATCGTCAGGAATCACCATGTCGTTAACACCAAAGGATGCACCCGAGCGTGCCGCAAAAGCAAAACCGATATACATTAATTGGTCAGCAAAAATAACTGTTTCTTTCAAACCAACATTGCGATAACAAGCATTGATCAGGGCAGAGATTGCCTTTTTGGTCAAATCTTTATTCAGTAAGTCGAATGATAGGCCACGTGGTAATATCTTCGTTAAAATCGTACGACCAACCGTAGTATCGACAATACGAGTCCGATCTACCAACTCACCGTCTTCATTTGGGAAGGCTTCAGTGATACGTGATTTCACTTTCGCATGAAGCACAACATGACCACCTTCAAAAGCACGCTCAGCTTCCATCTGGTTGGCAAACATCATGCCCTCACCCTTACTATTGATCAGTTCACGGGTCATATAGTACAGACCTAAGACCACATCCTGTGAAGGAACGATAATAGGCTCACCATTAGCTGGTGATAAAATATTGTTTGATGCCATCATCAAGGAGCGCGCTTCAAGCTGCGCTTCAATGGATAATGGTATGTGAACCGCCATTTGGTCACCATCGAAATCGGCATTGAACGCAGTACAAACTAATGGGTGCAATTGAATCGCCTTACCTTCAATTAATACTGGTTCAAAGGCCTGAATGCCCAGACGGTGAAGTGTAGGCGCGCGGTTAAGCATGATGGGATGTTCACGAATCACCTCTTCGAGGATATCCCAAACTTCCGGACCTTCACGCTCGACCATTTTCTTAGCGGCTTTAATGGTAGTGGCTAAGCCACGTAATTCCAGCTTGCTGAAAATAAAGGGTTTGAATAATTCCAAGGCCATTTTCTTAGGCAGACCACACTGATGTAAACGTAGGGTAGGACCAACCACGATCACAGAACGACCGGAATAATCCACACGTTTACCCAACAAGTTCTGACGGAAACGACCTTGCTTACCCTTAATCATATCAGCTAAGGATTTTAGAGGACGCTTGTTAGAACCCGTAATAGCACGACCACGACGACCATTATCTAACAAGGCATCAACGGATTCCTGCAACATACGCTTTTCGTTACGGACAATAATATCCGGTGCATTCAACTCTAATAAGCGTTTTAGACGATTATTACGGTTAATAACACGACGGTATAAGTCATTCAAATCTGAAGTAGCAAAACGTCCGCCTTCAAGTGGGACTAACGGACGTAAATCAGGTGGCAGAACAGGTAGAATGGTCATTACCATCCATTCTGGCTTGTTATTGGATTGCTGAAAAGCTTCCATTAACTTCAGACGCTTACTGAACTTTTTCAGTTTGGTTTCTGATTCCGTACCATCCATAGCTTCGCGGATCATGGCGATTTCTTTAGGCACGGTAATGACTTTTAACAATTCACGAACCGCTTCAGCACCCATGCGGGCATCAAAATCATCACCATATTCTTCAATGGCATCCAGATATTGATCATCGGTTAAAATCTGGTTTTTCTCCAGAGTCGTCATACCCGGATCGATAACCACGAATGCTTCAAAATAAAGTACTCGCTCTATATCACGTAGCGTCATGTCTAAAATCAAACCCATACGAGAAGGCAAAGATTTTAAGTACCAGATATGTGCGACTGGGCTGGCGAGATCAATATGACCCATGCGATCACGACGTACTTTAGATTGTGTCACTTCAACGCCACACTTTTCGCAGATGACACCACGGTGTTTCAAACGCTTATATTTTCCACATAAGCATTCGTAATCTTTAACTGGGCCAAAAATTTTGGCACAAAATAAACCGTCACGTTCAGGTTTGAAGGTACGGTAGTTAATGGTTTCTGGTTTTTTTACTTCACCATAAGACCATGATTTGATCTTAGCCGGTGAAGCAAGTCCTATGCGGATGGCGTCAAAATCGTCGAACTGATTTTGCTGTTTTATGAGATTTAATAAATCTTTCAACTTGATATCCTCTACTAATGCGCCATGTGGGGCTGGTTATTTTCCAGACCCGGAATTTTGGTTTGAGCTTGTTTGCCTTCTAGAAAGAAGGGGGAGGCTTTATACTTCCCCCTCTTGGCCTAATCGACCTGCTCTAGTTCGATGTCGATGCCTAGGGCACGTATTTCTTTCAGTAATACGTTGAATGACTCAGGCATTCCGGCATCGATGCGGTGGTCGCCATCAACAATGTTTTTATACATTCTGGTACGACCCGTCACGTCATCAGATTTAACGGTCAACATTTCCTGCAAGGTATAGGCAGCACCATAAGCTTCCAGAGCCCAGACTTCCATCTCTCCGAAGCGCTGACCACCAAACTGTGCTTTACCACCTAGAGGCTGCTGTGTTACCAGACTATAAGGACCGGTTGAACGTGCATGCATCTTGTCATCAACCAAGTGGTTGAGTTTGAGCATATACATATAGCCCACAGTGACCGGACGATCAAACTTATTACCGGTACGACCATCATAAAGTACTGACTGACCAGACTCATCATAGCCGGCAAGTTCTAACATACGTTTAATTTCACTTTCTGCAGCACCATCAAATACCGGTGTTGCCATAGGCACACCACCTTTGAGATTCTTACATAGCGCCAGTATGTCGGTATCACTCAGGCTGTCTAAGTCTTCTTTAACACCAGCACTTTCGTTATAGATCTTGTGCAGATATTCACGTAGCTTTTTGACTTTCTCAGCTTCTGCTGCTTTTTCTTGCAACATATCACCAATTTTCAGTCCCAGACCTCTAGCAGCCCAACCTAAGTGAGTTTCTAATACCTGACCCACGTTCATACGAGAAGGTACACCCAATGGGTTAAGTACGATATCGACAGTACGACCGTCTTCCAGATAAGGCATATCTTCAACTGGTACAATAGTGGAAATGACACCCTTGTTACCATGACGACCTGCCATCTTATCACCAGGCTGTATACGACGTTTAACCGCCATATAAACCTTGACCATTTTCAGTACGCCAGGTGCTAAATCATCACCGGCAACAATTTTCAGACGTTTTTCTTCGAATTGCTCGTCAAATTCTTTACGGGCATTTTCCAGATTTTCTGATAATTTTTCTAACTGAGTCTGGGTTTCAGTATCACGCATTTTGATATCGAACCACTTGCTACGCGATGGAATTTCAGCCAGAGCTTCAGCAGTAACCTTGTCACCGGCATTCATGCCAGGGCCACCATCAACGATTTGATCGAGAATGACACGTTCAACACGGGCATAAGTATCTTTTTCCACAATGCGGAACTGATCCATCATGTCCTTGCGTACTGAGGCCAGAGCATCTTCTTCAATTGACTTAGCACGGGCATCTTTTTCTAGGCCATCACGAGTGAAAACCTGAACGTCGATAATAGTACCGACTTTGCTGCCTGAAACGCGCAGTGAAGTATCTTTCACGTCAGAGGCTTTTTCACCAAAGATAGCACGTAGTAATTTTTCTTCCGGTGTTAATTGTGTTTCACCCTTAGGTGTCACTTTACCCACCAGAATATCACCACCTTTAACCTCAGCACCGATATAAACGATACCGGACTCATCCAGTTTCGCTAATGCCGATTCACCTACATTAGGAATATCACTGGTGATTTCTTCTGAGCCTAATTTAGTATCACGAGCGATACACGTCAGTTCTTCAATGTGAATGGTAGTGAAACGATCTTCTTCAACCATACGTTCGGAAATAAGAATCGAATCTTCGAAGTTATAACCATTCCAAGGCATGAAGGCGATCATCATATTCTGACCCAGTGCTAATTCTCCGATATCCGTTGAAGGACCATCGGCCAGCACATCACCACGAGCAATCACATCACCTTCTTTAACCAACGGACGTTGATTAATACAGGTATTTTGATTAGAACGGGTGTATTTAGTCAGATTATAAATATCAACACCCGACTCACCCGGCAAGGTTTCTTCATCATTGACACGAATCACAATACGAGACGCATCACACTTGTCAATAAGTCCACCACGGCGAGCAATTGCAGCCACACCGGAGTCAATCGCAACCGTACGTTCCATACCGGTTCCAACTAAAGGCTTATCAGCTTTTAGTGTCGGTACAGCCTGACGTTGCATGTTTGAACCCATCAAGGCACGGTTAGCATCATCGTGTTCTAAGAATGGAATCATTGATGCCGCTACCGAGACAATCTGTCTGGGTGAGACATCAATATAATTCACCTTATCCGGTGAATAGGTAGTAAATTCATTTAAGTGACGACAATTAACAATAGCATCAGTAATCTTACCATCATCATCAATCGTTGCATTGGCCTGAGCAATAACAAACTCAGATTCATCAATCGCGGACAAGTAGTCAATTTGATCGGTTAGCTTACTATCAACGACCTTACGGTAAGGCGACTCAAGGAAACCATAATCATTAGTACGGGCATATACAGACAGGGAGTTAATCAAACCAATATTTGGTCCCTCAGGTGTTTCAATCGGACAAACACGACCATAGTGAGTTGGATGTACATCACGCACTTCAAAACCTGCGCGTTCACGCGTCAGACCACCGGGGCCTAAGGCTGAAACACGACGTTTATGAGTGATTTCAGATAATGGATTATTTTGATCCATAAACTGTGATAACTGGCTGGAGCCAAAGAATTCTTTAATCGCTGCTGAAACAGGCTTGGCATTAATGAGTTCCTGAGGCATCAGGTTATCGGCTTCTGCTAATGTTAAACGTTCTTTAACAGCACGTTCAACACGAACTAAACCGACGCGGAACTGGTTTTCTGCCATTTCACCAACGCTACGTACACGTCGATTGCCTAGGTGATCGATGTCATCAACGACGCCCTTACCATTTTTAATATTTAATAAGGTGTCAATGACCGCAATAATGTCTTCATTTGATAAGACACCCTCGCCGGTCAGATCTTCACGACCGATACGGCGGTTAAATTTCATCCTACCTACGGCTGATAAATCATAACGTTCTTCAGCAAAGAATAGATTAGAAAATAATGCTTCTGCTGCTTCTTTAGTGGGGGGCTCGCCTGGACGCATCATACGATAAATCTCGACTTGTGCTTCAAGCTTGGTCGAAGAGGGATCGATACGCAGTGTTTCAGAAATAAAAGCACCAGCATCTAAATCATTAGTATAAATGGTTTTAACGTCAGTTACTTTTGCTTCCAGTAATTTTTCTAATAATTCTTCAGTGATTTCATCATTGGCATTGGCTACGATTTCACCGGTTTCTTTATCAACGATATTTGTGGCGATTGCCTTACCAAAAAGAATTTCCAATGGAACGCGCATATATTCCATTTTTGACTTATCAATTTGGCGCACTAAACGTGCAGTAATACGACGACCTTGTTCTACTAGAACAGTCCCTTCACTATCTTTAATATCAAAGCTAAAGGTTTCGCCACGCATTCTTTCTGAAACGACTTTAATTTCTGCGCCCGTTTCACTGATTTTGAATTCTTCAAAATCAAAGAACATATCCAATATTTGCTCTGATTCATAACCTAGAGCGCGCAATAAAATGGTGGCTGGTAATTTGCGCCGTCTATCAATACGAACAAAGACGTTATCCTTAGGGTCAAATTCAAAATCTAACCAAGAACCACGGTATGGAATCACCCGGGCATTAAACAATAATTTACCGGATGAATGAGTTTTACCCTTGTCATGATCAAAGAATACGCCAGGACTTCTATGTAATTGTGAAACAATAACACGCTCAGTACCATTAATAATGAAAGTACCATTGCCCGTCATCAGAGGAATTTCACCCATGAAAACTTCTTGCTCACGAATATCTTTTACTTTTTTGTTCTTAGCACTGGATTCTTTATCATAAATAATCAGGCGTAACTTGACGCGTAAAGGTGCAGAGTAGGTTACACCACGAGTGCGACATTCGCGCTCATCAAAGGCCGGTTTACCCAGTCTATAGCTGATGTATTCAAGTGCGGCATTGCCAGAAAAGCTGACAATTGGAAACACTGATTTAAAAGCACCTTCCAGACCGACTTCATTGCGTCCTTCAGGGTTAACTTCAGATTGTAAAAATTTACGGAATGAATCCAGCTGAATAGCCAGTAAGTAAGGTACATCCATAATTCCTTTAGCGATGCCAAAGTTCTTACGAATACGTTTTTTTTCTGTAAATGAATAGGCCATTTATGTTCCCGAGCAGTCTCTGTTAAAGATCACTATTGTTTAAGATAGTGAGCGTCTAGGGGTATGCTTGCAAGGATCATTCGTTTGACGGATGAAGCTTGTTTGCATATTCGAGTTATCTCAACTATTGACACTGGCCTTACTCCCCCCTTCTAAAGAAGGGGGGAGTAAGGGCAAAAGCGACAGAATAAATAGTTCAAATAATTCGTATTTTAGAAACGGAAAAAGGCCGGTGGTCAAGACCACCGGCCATTTTCAGTTTTACTGTCTCTTTGTGCCAAAAAAGGTTACAAAAAAACAGTAAAAATGCAATGCCTTACTTAAGTTCGACAGATGCACCAGCTTCTTCAAGCTGCTTTTTGATTTCTTCAGCTTCAGCTTTTTCAACGCCTTCTTTAACAGGAGCAGGAGCGCCATCAACAACACCCTTAGCTTCTTTAAGACCTAAACCTGTGATAGCGCGTACAGCTTTAATGACGTTTACTTTCTTGTCACCTACAGCAGTCAGAATTACATCAAATTCAGTTTGCTCAGCAGCGTCACCACCAGCGTCACCGCCAGCAGCAGGTGCAGCAGCAACTGCAACAGCAGCAGTTACACCAAATTTTTCTTCCATTGCTTCAATAAGTTCCACAACTTCCATTACAGACATATTAGCAATTGCTTCTAACATTTCGTCTTTAGATACAGCCATTTTAAAACTCCAAATTTTTCTTGCTAATGAATCAACTTCGACTTTTTTGATCGAGTGATTTAACTAGCGTGTTGGTTTACCAATAAATTATTTCTTCTATAGCGAACATCGGCATATAACTTAATATAATAAGATGCTATCAGCCTTAGCTGGCTTCCTTCTGATCGCGAACAGCTGCGATAGTACGAACCAGTTTTGTATGCGGCTCTGCCAGAGTGCGAACAAATTTCGAAATAGGTGCTTTCATAACAGACATCAACATGCCGATTGCTTGATCCTTAGTAGGCATCTTCGCAAGGACAACAACATCTTTAGGTGCAAGTAATTTACCGCCAATTGAGACAATTTTTACTTCCAGCTTGTTATTTTCTTTCACAAATTCAGAAATGACTCGACCCGCAGCACCTGGATCTTCTTGCGAAAAAGCAAGAACCAGTGCGCCAGTCAGTTCACTTTGAATACATTCGAAATCTGTACCCTCTACAGCGCGTCTAGCCAGGGAATTCTTCACCACACGAAGATAAACACCATCAGCACGTGCCTTAGCACGTAGCTCGTTCATTTCGTTTGATTCGATACCCTGATAAACAGCACCTACAACAGAGTGTGCATTTGCGGCTATTTCAGCTACTTCAGCGACAATCGCTTTTTTACCTTCAATAGATAAAGCCACTACAACTCACCTCTCGTTGCGGTTAGGTTAATTAAAAAAACCTACCGAGTTACAGATAATTATTGACCTGAATAAACTGACCAATAATCGTTAACGATGTTTCTAGCATCCGAGGAGCATATTGAATTACACCGTCTGCGCCGGTTTTCACTGTTCTTTTAAAAAAAAACTAATGATGATTAAGAGCCTAAGCCCACCGACGGTCTTTGACGTCCACCACATTTAAAAAATTAAATAATGGTAAACCAAAGTTCTTTTTTATTTATTACTTATTACTTACTTAAGCGCAATTGTTGATTGATCAATTGTTAAACCTGGACCATGTGTGGTAGAAACACTGATCTTTTTCAGGTAAATGCCTTTTGCTGATGCCGGCTTTGATTTTTGTAAATCAATCACTAAAGCTTCTAAGTTACCTTGTAACTTGTCTGCATCAAAGCCTATTTTACCGATTGCACAATGGATGATACCACCCTTGTCAGCACGGAAACGAACCTGACCCGCTTTAGCATTGTTGACTGCAGTCACAACATCCGGTGTAACAGTACCCACCTTAGGATTAGGCATCAAACCACGTGGTCCTAGGATTTGACCTAGTTGACCAACCACGCGCATTGCATCTGGTGTGGCAATAACAACATCAAAGTCCATTTCACCGGCTTTGATTTTTGCAGCTAAGTCTTCAAAACCAACGATATCTGCACCGGCTTCAGTTGCCTTAGTGGCATTTTCGCCCTGAGCAAATACAGCAACACGAACAGTCTTGCCAGTACCATGAGGTAGTACACAAGCACCACGTACGTTTTGATCAGATTTACGAGGGTCAACACCCAAGTTCACACTGATATCAACTGATTCTTCGAACTTGGAAGCTGGTAATGATTTTAATAACTCAACCGCTTCAGAAAAACCATAGAGTTTACCCAGTTCTACTTTTTCATTGACAATTTTTTGTCTTTTAGTCAGCTTAGTCATAATTATTTAACTCCCTCTGTCTCAATACCCATACTTCTTGCTGTACCTGCGATGGTACGCACGGCAGCATCCATATCAGCAGCAGAGAGATCTTCCATTTTAGTGTTAGCAATTTCTTCTAATTGCGCGCGATTCACTTTGCCCACTTTATCGCGGTTAGGTACACCTGAACCACTCTTGATGCCAGCGGCTTTTTTCAGCAATACGGCAGCAGGGGGAGTTTTAGTGATGAAAGTGAAACTACGATCAC
Source organism: sulfur-oxidizing endosymbiont of Gigantopelta aegis (assembly GCF_016097415.1). Taxonomy (NCBI): domain Bacteria; species sulfur-oxidizing endosymbiont of Gigantopelta aegis. The sequence continues at coordinate 173,330 of NZ_JAEHGE010000001.1, forward strand.
TAAAGACAGTAATAACGACAGGAACAGGCATGCCTTTTTCAAGACTGTCTGTTTTCGCATTAAATGCCTTACAGAATTCCATGATGTTCACACCATGTTGACCTAGTGCAGGACCAACTGGTGGACTTGGGTTTGCAGAGCCAGCGGCTACCTGCAACTTAATATATGCTTCAATCTTCTTAGCCATAATTTCCTCAATTTGGGTAATAACGCCCGATTAGAGCTCCCCTGTTAATGCAGCCAGACATTATATCCGACAAATAGCAATAGCGCCACAATTATTTAAAATTGTGGCGCTATTTTTCTTTTTTCTCCCCCCCCCATTCTATTAGAAGGGGAAGTAAACTAGGTTTTTTCTACCTGAATAAATTGCAGGTCAACCGGTGTTGAGCGGCCGAAGATACTGACTGAGACACGCATTCTGCTCTTGTCGTAATCAACTTCTTCAACGACACCATTAAAGTCATTAAATGGACCATCAATGATACGCACCAGTTCACCCGATTCAAATAATACCTTAGGTTTGGGCTTGTCAGTACCTTCCTGAATTCGGTTCAGGATAGACTCGACTTCTTTATCGCTGATGGGTGCTGGATCGTCTTTTTTGCCACCGATGAAACCCAGTACTCTGGGTGCATCTTTGACTAAATGCCAAGTGTCGTCATTCATTTCCATTTGTACTAGCACATAACCGGGGAAGAATTTACGTTCACTGCGACGTTTTTTGCCATCTCTCATTTCAACTACTTCTTCAGTAGGAACGAGAATTTCACCGAAATCTGCTTCCATCTCTAAACGCACAATGCGCTCTTCAAGAGAACGCTTTACAGATTTTTCGTAACCAGAAAATGCTTGTACTACATACCAGCGTAATGCCATTTTATTATCCCTGACCGGTCAATAAACGAACAGCCCAACCAATTATCTGGTCGAAAGTCCAGAGAATAATGCCTACAATTACAACCATCACACCAACAGTTAAGGTAGTTTGAGTGGTTTCCTTTTTGCTAGGCCATACTACTTTTTTCATCTCAATGACTGAAGCTCTGACAAAGGCAATGCTATTCGCACCTTTTTCAGTTTTTGCTGCAATCAGAAAGCCAATAATCACACCGGCAAAAACACCCAGCACTCGATAAAGTACGGATATTTCACCTTGGGTGTAATATACAAAGAGAGAGGCTGCAACAACGAGTATTGCTAAGCTTAGTTTTATTTTATCTGCCATTAAATCATCTTAATGCTAATACCTTTGAAAATTTTAATTACAAACCATCAAACGCATTTATTTTGGATGAATATAGCGTGGTCATTTTTCAGTCCACGCTATGTTCAAGAATTTGGCAGGCCAGGAGGGAGTCGAACCCCCAACACCCGGTTTTGGAGACCGGTACTCTGCCAATTGAGCTACTAGCCTAAATTTGAATAATTTCTCTTACACTGTAATTTGGCAAATACACTGTTTATCTTCTTAGCAGTTTTCACTGAAAGAAAAAGCAAGAGATCAAAGCCCTTATTCGGTGAGCTTTTAATCAATGGCTCAAAAGAGCCATTGATTATTTTCTTATCGCTGCTATTATTCAATAACCTTAGCAACAACACCCGCACCAACGGTACGGCCACCTTCACGAATTGCAAAACGTAAACCGTCTTCCATCGCAATCGGTGCAATCAAGGTAACAACCATTTGCACGTTATCACCTGGCATAACCATTTCTACACCTTCGGGTAATTCACAAGCACCGGTCACATCAGTTGTACGGAAGTAAAACTGTGGACGATAGCCTTTGAAAAATGGAGTATGACGACCACCTTCATCTTTGCTCAATACATAAACTTCAGCATCGAAAATGGTATGAGGGGTGATTGAACCCGGTTTAGCCAGTACTTGACCACGTTCGACGTCTTCACGTTTAACACCACGTAGAAGGATACCGACGTTATCACCTGCCTGACCCTGGTCAAGCAATTTGCGGAACATTTCAACACCCGTACAGGTAGTCGTTTGAGTTTCTTTGATACCGATGATTTCGATTTCTTCACCGACTTTAACAATACCACGCTCAATACGACCGGTTACCACCGTACCACGACCTGAGATTGAGAATACGTCTTCAACGGGCATAATAAAATCACCATCAATCGCACGCTCTGGCTCTGGAATGTAGGTATCCATTGCTTCAACGAGTTTAACGATTGATGGCACGCCGATGTCACTGGTATCGCCTTCTAGGGCTTTGAGTGCTGAACCGATAATAATTGGCGTGTCATCACCTGGAAATTCATAGAGATCCAATAATTCACGGATTTCCATTTCAACTAATTCGAGTAATTCTTCGTCGTCTACCATATCGGCTTTGTTCATATAAACAAGGATATAAGGTACACCAACCTGACGAGATAATAGGATGTGCTCACGGGTTTGTGGCATAGGGCCATCAGCCGCACTACAAACAAGGATTGCGCCGTCCATTTGAGCAGCACCGGTAATCATGTTTTTAACATAATCGGCGTGTCCTGGACAGTCAACGTGTGCGTAATGACGAACGACTGATTCATATTCTACGTGAGAAGTTGCAATCGTGATACCACGTGCTTTTTCTTCTGGTGCTGAGTCAATTTGATCAAATGCGCGAGTTTCACCACCGTGAATTTCTGCCATACATTTGGTGATTGCTGCAGTTAAAGTTGTTTTACCATGATCGACGTGGCCAATTGTGCCAACGTTGACATGCGGTTTTGTACGTTCGAATTTTTCCTTGGACATCATCGACCCCAATCTTAGTTTAGTTTAAGCAAACAGTTTGTATCTGGAGCCCATGGCCAGAATTGAACTGGCGACCTCATCCTTACCAAGGATGCGCTCTACCCCTGAGCTACATGGGCATTCATTATTCTTTTACTCTGACTTTTTATAGCGTTATATAACTGTCAGAAAAAAGAGCAATCAATGGAGCGGGTAGCGGGAATCGGACCCGCATCATCAGCTTGGAAGGCTGAGGTTCTACCATTGTACCATACCCGCAAAATCACCTTTAAAACATTATTCCTAGCATTATAATAGGAGATAATATTTTAAGGTAAAAAAAAACGCTCTCCTATTATTCGTAATCAATAGTCATTAGCGTTTCTTTTATAAATTCTATAATCTGAAATGGTGGAGGGGGGAGGATTCGAACCTCCGAAGGCAGAGCCAGCAGATTTACAGTCTGCCCCCTTTGGCCGCTCGGGAACCCCTCCGTACCTCAGAAAGGACGCTATTATTGGTTAAATTCATTTATCTGTCAAGTCAATTAATCAATATTTTATGACTTTTTATTTATTCTGTTTAAATTGTAGTTTTTCGGGTGATTTCTAGCTAGGGGTCAGCTTGGAGTCGAAGTCAAATGGCACAAAGTTCAATGCCTAAATTTATCACCATACGTTTTGCCATTTGACTCCGACCCCTGAGTTCAAAGAGAATAGAGTAAACTACTCACATCTATCTAATTTATTTCAATTATAGGGACTTTATATGCCTCACGGTGGTGATCTCGTCAATCTTCTTGTCGCTCCAGAAGAAGCTGACAGCCTAAAACAACAATCTGAGTTTTTCCCTTCAATCACACTGACAAAACGGCAATTATGTGATTTAGAGATGCTCATTAATGGTGCGATGTCTCCCTTAACAGGTTATATGGATAAAGAAACCTATGATTCTGTTATTCAAACCTCACGCTTACCTAACAATTTGCTTTGGCCGATGCCTATTGTTTTAGATATCGAAGACAAGCTAGCGGAAAAGCTGTCTCCCGGTGACAAAGTAGCCCTACGCGATACTGAGGGCTTTATGCCTGCGGTCTTAACAGTGTCCGACATCTGGCAGGCTGATAAAAAATTAGAAGCTGATACCATTTATGGTACTCAATCTAATTTACATCCTGGGGTAGACTACTTGTTAAATCAAAGTCACTCCTATTATATCGGAGGAGAGATTCAGGGCACCGAAACGTTATCCCACTTTGATTTTGAACAGCTTTGGTCATCCCCTGCTGAATTACGAGCCTTATTTAACAAACAAGGCTGGCGAAATGTGCTGGCCTTTCAAACCAGTCAGCCTATGCATAAGGTGCATCAACACATCACCCTGAATGCAGCACGTGAAAACAATGCGCATATACTGATTCACCCGACTGTTGGTATCACCAAGCCGGGGGATCTCGATTATTATGCTCGGGTGCATTGCTATCAGGCCATACAAAAATATTATCCCACTAACTTAGCGACCATGTCACTATTGCCACTCGCCATGCGCATGGCCGGCCCCAAAGAAGCACTCTGGCACGCAATCGTTAATAAGAATTATGGTTGCTCTCATATTCTCATCGGCCCTGAACATGCATCGCCCCCTACTGAGCAATTTTATGCACACTCTGCTGCCCAGCAATATGTGACTGAACATGCTGATGAATTGGGTATTATTCCGGTATGCCCTGAAGAAACACGCTATGTGGCAGAAAAACAAGCCTTTTTACCACTTTCTAGCATTAAAAAAGATAAGCTTGGCAGTGAAATGCTCTCGGTAGATGAGCTCAAGAACCATTTACAGAATAACCACCCTATTCCTGAGTGGTTTAGTTATCCTGAAGTGTTAAAAGCACTCAGCCGCGCCTATCCTCCCCTTTGTAAACAAGGCATCACCTTGTTTTTCACTGGACTGTCCGGATCAGGCAAATCAACCCTAGCAAAAATCATTTATGCCAAATTGATTGAGCTTGGTACTAGACCCGTGACCCTATTAGATGGTGATATTGTCAGACATAATTTATCCAGTGAATTAGGTTTTTCTAGAAATGACCGCAATATCAATGTTCGACGCATCAGCTTTGTCGCCAATGAAATTACCAAAAATGGTGGGGTGGCGATTTGTGCGCCGATTGCGCCTTATACCGAAATGCGCCGCAGTGCCCGTGAATTAATCGAACAATACGGTGCTTTCATTGAAATCCATGTCGCCACCCCCTTAGAAGTGTGTGAGTCACGGGATCGCAAAGGGCTTTATGCCAAGGCCAGAAAGGGCATTATTCCTGAATTTACCGGCATTAGTGATCCCTATGAGCAACCGGAAACCCCTGAAATGCGCATTGATACTAGCCAATTTTCACCCATGGAAGCAGCTCAGGCAATTTACCTCTATTTATTTAGAGAGGGCTATATAGAAACGGCTGAAAACTGCGGTCAATAGGTAAAAAGACAGGTAAAAAGGACAACCATGCAAACATTTGATGTTTTTAACGGCGATGCCGATGGCATTTGCTCATTATTACAATTACGCCAGGCAATGCCCTGCCAATCTCAGCTGATCACCGGGATCAAGCGGGATATTAATTTATTAAAAAAAGTATCGGCTCAAACAGGTGATCAGGTTAATGTACTGGATGTTTCACTGGATAAAAACCGTATCGAGTTAGTGAGCCTGCTGGCCCAAGGCGTTGACGTATTATATATCGACCACCACTTTTGTGGTGAACTTCCAGAAAGTGAGCATTTGAGCCCAGTCATTGATACCCAGCCAAACACTTGCACCAGCTTATTGATGTATCAATATCTTAAAAAAGAACTCACTCAACAGATAAGTCCTTTATGGGCAATTACCGGCACTTTTGGTGACAACTTAAATCAATCAGCATTCACTTTAGCCTCAGAAACAGCTCTTAAAGACTCAGAAATAGCACGATTAAAATCACTGGGCATTTACATCAATTATAATGGCTATGGTGCTAGTGTGTCAGACCTGCATTTCGCACCAGATGAACTATTCAAATTATTATTACCCTATCACAAGCCTTTAGATTTTATTAATGATAGCAGCTCAGTCTACGCTTCATTAAAATCAGGCTACGATGAAGATAATGCTCATGTTCAAGACATAAAAGCGGAATTTGAAACCGATAAAACAGCCCTATTCATCTTACCCAATGCCGCTTGGGCACGCCGAATCAGTGGCGTTTATAGTAATGAATTGGTCAATCAATACCCTGATCGCGCCCATGCGGTATTGACAGAAAACGATCAGGATGGGTATTTAATCAGTGTTCGAGCACCATTGAACAACAAAACCGGCGCCGATGACTTGTGCCGTCAATTTGAATCCGGTGGAGGTAGAAAAGCTGCGGCAGGCATTAATCATTTACCTAAAGCTGATCTAGAGCGATTTATGGAGCGCTTTTCCGTACAGTTTGTTTCCAAAACGTAGGGTGGGCAGATAAGGCCATGCCCAGCCTACGTTAGCAATCGAATATTTCCAGGATACCGGTAATATGGTTATCATTATCAGTCACGATGAGTGCTTTGATCTTTTTCTTCAGCATTAATGACTCTGCATCGACTAGCATCATGTCATCATTAATAGTGATCGGATTTTTAGTCATGATCTCCCCAATACTGGCTTGGTTCATATCCACTTTATTCACTAGCGCACGGCGTAAATCACCATCCGTGACGATACCAATGACTTTTTGATCATCGACAATCACCACCAAGCCCAAGCGTCCTTCACTAATAGCCAAAACCGACTCACCTAGCGATGTCTCTTGACTCACTAATGGTAGATTATTGCTATGCATCACATTGCTCACTTTCGTCAGCAAACGTCGTCCTAAACTGCCACCGGGGTGATAGCGGGCAAAATCTTCAGCCTGAAAATTACGCGCCTTAATCAAAGCAACCGCCAGTGCATCGCCCATGCCCATCGTTGCCAGCGTCGATGTGGTGGGGGCTAAATTATTGGGGCAGACTTCACGCTCAACCTTGACACTCAAAATTACATCAGAATGCTGTGCCATGGTCGATTCTACATTGCCGACAATAGAAATAATTTCATTGCCAAAATGCTTCACCGAGGGTAATAAGTTAATAATTTCTTCTGTTTCACCGCTATAAGAAATCAAAACTAAGAGGTCGTCACGGGTTAACATTCCCAAATCACCATGAAAAGCTTCTGCTGGGTGCATAAAAAAGCTCGGGGTGCCTGTAGAGGCAAAAGTGGCCATCATTTTCTTTCCGACCAAACCGGACTTGCCCATACCGCAAACAACGACTCGTCCCTTCGTTTGCAAAATCATCGTCACCGCTTTAAAAAACTCATCACCCAAGCCCGCTGACATATTAATTAATGCCTTAGCCTGCTCAGTTAAAGATTCTTTGGCGATCTGTAGCATTGCTGATTGCTTGTCACTGTTCACATCGCTCATTTATCAGGAGTTTCCCATTATTATTTGTTCTACTTTATCAATATCGGCAGCGACATCAACCCCATGCCCTGGCTCATCACGCACGATAGAGACATGGATCCCAATACCATTATACAGTAGCCGTAATTGTTCTAGTGACTCTGTTTTTTCCAACTCACAAGGCTCAAGCATAATATATTGCTTTAAGGCAGTTCCTCGATAGGCATACATGCCAATATGCCGATACCAGTGACTTTCTTCTGGTAATTTCTTAATACTTTGTTGGGACGCATCTGTCATTTTAAAATCATCTCTAGCCCAGGGGATAACGGCACGAGAAAAATATAAGGCATAGCCTTGATGATCCATGACGACTTTTACAATATTGGGGTCAAATGCTTCTTCCTGCATTTCAATCGGTGTCGCCAGAGTGGACATGCCGGCCTTACGATTATTTTTTAAAGACTCTGCGACCAAGTTAATGTGCATGGGTGATACCAATGGTTCATCGCCTTGCACATTAACAATGATACTTTGCTCAGCCCAGTTTTTTAATTGTAGCACCTCAGCCAGACGTTCTGTGCCTGAGGCATGATCCGATGAGGTCATTACAATATCATTAGTGAATTGTTTGGCAGCATCGACGATTCGCTGATCATCTGTGGCAATCACCACCTCGCTTGCCTGACTTTGTAAGGCACGCTCATAGGTGTGTTGAATCATTGGTTTGCCTGCAATGATTTTTAAGGGCTTGCCTGGCAGACGGGAAGAAGCATAGCGAGCGGGGATAACAATTTTAAAATCGGGCTTGTTATTCATAAATTTTAGTTTTGTTTATGGATGATTTCCCATTATACGTTATATGAAATAATTTTCGGGATTTATGTGATATACCGCACCGCCTTGCGTGTCGCATCGGTATATTGTACCGACCTGTTCCGACCTGTTCCGAACCCGTTCCAAATCGTTCCGACCCGTTCCAACCCGTTCCACCTGTTCCGAACCGTTCCAACCCGTAGGGGCAGACCGTAGGGGCAGACCGTAGGGGCAGACCTATGTGTCTGCCCGGGTGGTGTTGAATTCAGGATGAATTTTGGGGCGGTCATTTAAAGGGCGGACATATTGGTCCGCCCCTACGGGTGGTGGTGTTGAATGCAGGGGGAATTGTGGGGCGGTCATTTAAAGGGCGGACACATAGGTCCGCCCCTACGGGGCTGGTGTTGAATTCAGGATGAATTGTGGGGCGGTCATTTAAAGGGCGGACACATAGGTCCGCCCCTACGGGGCTGGTGTTGAATTCAGGGGGGAATTGTGGGCGGTCATTTAAAGGGCGGACACGTAGGTCCGCCCCTACGGGGGGTTGAATATAATTCGTCTAGGTCGAACTGGGCATCGAGGATTAAATCTGCGACTTCTCTTGCAACGCCTTCCCCCCCACCGGCAATGGTGATGTAATCTGCTTGTTTTTTGACATAATTGTGGGCGTCTTGCACCGCAATAGACAAACCAACTTGTGACATCACGGGCAAATCAATGACATCATCGCCAACATAGGCGGCCTGTTCAGGTTCTAATGATAGAATCGTTAGCAACTCAGCAAAAGCTTGCGCCTTGTCATTGCAGGCAGGATAAAAATGCGTCACTGATAAATCACTCATTCTTTTTTTCAAGGGCTGTGAATCTTTAGCCGTGATCACCGCAACCGTAATTCCCTGCTGTTGCAGCAACTTAATCCCTACCCCATCTTTAACATTAAAACGCTTAAATAACTCGCCATCAGGACCATAATTCAGCATGCCATCCGTTAACACGCCATCAACATCAAAAATCAACAATTTAATAAGTTTTGCTTTGGATTCAATCATCTATTATTCAACTCTCATATTGCGGTTTAAATTAAATATCGCTAGCGATATAACAGCAGAGCATCTAAACGACGATCAATTTCACTCACCATCTGCTTATAAGGTTCAGCATTCACATCACCATAGCGTAATTTGAACTCATCTTTCGTTAAACCTTCCGGAAGTGCCGAAATATCAGGAAAAAATATTGCTTCAGATGCCTCTGCCGCCATAAGCCTTTGTAGCCTCCATGCCCCTCCATTTTTATCCATGGCCATACTGGCCAAACGAACACCAGCACGATCGGCCGCCAAATCCACAAAGCTGAAGCCACTACCCTTATAATCCGAATCTAACAACTCTTTGAATTCACCAATTGCCAAACTACTGCCCTGATCGCCCATTAACTTTAATGCCGTTGAATAAATAAAATGCAAACGCAAATCCCGTCGCTCAGCTAATACAACATGATGCTTGGGTGGTCGGTGCAGACGCATATAATTAGTTTTTTCCATACCCAGAAAAGAATTGAACTTATAGCTCCCCAGAAATATCGCCAAGGCCAAAATAGCCGCCTGATTTTCGACATCCGACTTGCCCGACTCAGTCAGGCGATGAGCTTCTTCAAATAAGGGGCTTAAATACAGTGCCAAAGAAACGACTTCTGAATCCTGATAAACTTGACTCAGTCCTAATAGATACTCATAATAATGACCAATTTTTTTAGGATCACCAAACAAAGCCACCTCATCCCGAAAGCCTTTCAAGCGTTGGCGGACAATTTCAACACGACGTTTCATGGCTGAAGAAGCATTAATACCTAAAGTCATCTGACTACGTTCCAAAGACAAACTTTCAACTGAGTTTAAAAAAAAAGTCCCCTGTTTATCCCCCATAACCCAATCCAATAATAAACGTAATACGGTAATCGATGTTTCCCCTGAAACAGACAGCTCACCAATCGACACAGACTCAATGTCCAGCCCCGCTTGAGAGGGATTAATTTGCGCCGATAAATTCAGGTAATAACCAAATGGATTCTCGGGCAAAGTTATAGACAGAGCCGCTAAGATGCCAAAACGGGTAACATTCATCCGCCCCTTCAGCCGTGGAATCGCACGAGAAGCTAAAGCCAGCACGCCATTCAGCTCTTCCGCTGTCGCGGTCAGAGAAACCGGCTTCTCTGCATTTGCTATCAGATCGAGTGTGCGCTTAACCAATGCCTTTGCCTGTGTTGCAGACTCAGCATTAATCGTATCCGTAGAAGAAACCAACGGCATCAACTGAATAGCAGACGACAACACCCATAGACCTAAAGCGACAAGCGTCATCAGCACCAGAGCAAAGCCTAAAATGACCTTCCAATAATGCGACAAACGAGAAGCAGTGGTTCCGCCTATTTTAGAAACTGATTTAAACAAAGGCTAAGCTCATTTTTTCATAGCACACTGCGACTCTATTATTTTTAGCCATAATCATCATTTGCATCTCTTCACAAGGTGATACCTGACATGGCCACTATCCAAATTACACCCTAAGCGTTTTCGCTACCTTGACATCCTACCCCACCTGAAGGACAAGCCGATAAATAAAGGTGTTGATAAATGCGATAAATTAAGCTATTATTCTTGTAAAATCAACATTTAAGGGGATATCTAAATGGATAAAATATCTTCTGATATAAAACAACCAAGAATTCCAGTTGAAATTAACGATATTCAGGTTAATTTTTGCAAAAATCCATTGTGCCAAAATTATGGTGTTCCTGCCAGCACAGAAAGCCAAGTTAAACTCCATAAATCACAAAAAGACTGCTACAAATTATCAAGTGGTAGTCGAAAGCCAGTTACTAAACTGATTTGCAAGTCTTGTAATGAGTTATTCCCAGTTAAGAGCAATCAAGGAATTTGGGATGAATTACAGCGAATTGAAGAATATTTAAAAGAAACTCCAGAGGTGTCATGCCCTGATAATTCATGTAAAAATAATCTCATTAGTATTAAGTTAGGAAAAGAATTTTACCAGTCTTTTGGGAAAACAAAATCAGGTTCTAGTCGTTATCGATGCAAGTCTTGTAAGAAAACATTTTCAGTTAAACAATCTACAACTGGTCAAAAACAGCCTCATAAAAACAATCTTATTTTCAAACTTCTAATGAATAAATCCCCTTTAAGGCGAATCTGTGAAGTTGCTGATGTTGGTATGGCGACTGTTTATGCAAAAATTGATTTTCTGCATAAACAGTGCATGACCTTTGTATCAGAAAGAGAACAGAGGTTAATTAAAAGCAATATAAAGCGACTTTATGTTAGCGTGGATAGACAGGTAATGTGGCTATACTTAACCGGACACACAACTTAAAATAACTAAAAGATAAAAAGTGTGACCTAAAATGAATGATCAAACAAAAAAACCGAATAAAAGCTATACATCAGAATTTAAAGAATCAGCTGTCAAATTAGCTAATGAGACGGATCAACCCGTTTCTCAGACTGCCAGGGAGCTAGGTGTTAATGTAAATACTCTACATACCTGGATCAGTAAATATTCCAAACCGGTGAAGACGGTAGCCAATAGAAGTGATGAACACATTTATGATGAAGTAAAACGTCTGAAAAAAGAATTGGCAAAAGTGATTCAGGAGCGTGATTTATTAAAAAGGCCACAGCGTACTTTGCAAGGGAAACTTTGTGAAGTACGCATGGATAACTGATCAGGCTAAAGATTACCCGGTAACGATTCTGTGCCGTTTTATGGATGTTTCCCGTAGTTGCTATTATGATTGGGTTAGCTCTCCTAAAACGGATAGAGAGAAAGAAAATGAAGCGCTTACTGAGCAGCTAAAAAACTGTTTGAAGACAGTCGCAAGACTTATGGAACCCGTCGTCTTAAAAGAAAACTGGCTGAAAAAGGCGTTCATATAAGCCGCCGGAGAATTGGTCGATTAATGAAAAAAGCCGGTTTGTTTTGTAAAACGAAGAGACGCTTTAAAGCGACGACTAATTCCAAGCATAATAAGCGTATATCTCCAAATTTACTGGAAAGAGAGTTTACTGTCTCTCAACCTGATCGCTACTATGTGGGTGATATTACCTATATTGCCACCAAGGAAGGCTGGTTATATTTAGCGGTTGTCATTGACTTATTCTCTAGGCAAATTGTTGGCTGGTCGATGGATGAGCGAATGAAAGCCAAGCTAGTCAATGATGCTTTACTGATGGCCATATGGAAGCGTAAACCAATGGATGGATTGCTTTGGCATACTGACCGAGGTAGCCAATATGCCTCTGATAGTCATAGAAAAATATTGTCGGATCATAACATAATTCAGTCTATGAGCCGCAAAGGAAATTGCTGGGACAATGCTGTATCAGAGAGCTTCTTTCATAGTTTGAAAACTGAATTGACGCACCATTGTCGATTCAAAACCAGAGTAGAAGCAAAGCAGGCAATATTTGAATATATTGAGGTATTTTATAATCGGGAGCGACTTCATTCGGCTAATGATTATTTGTCACCAGTCGATTATGAAATACAGCAGGAAATAGCTTAAATCGATTGATTGAAGAGGGGTAAAAGGCGACATAAATGCCGCCCATTACCGTTGACGGCCATCGGCTCCTCAGCCTGTGCCGTGAAGATATTGTAACAGGATCATTACCGTTGTGAAAATACCTTGGGTGAATGGAACGGCTCTATCGTTCCAGAGGGCAAAGCCCTTTCTCTTCATCTGTTTAAAGTTAACATGAGAAACTAAAACACATCAAGGAATATATTGTTAATTGGACAAGACGAGAAGATAAACGAAATATTAAACTTTCAGCAATCGGTAGTGCTGACAATGAAACGGGCTACGTATTTCAAATGAATTTAAACTATGATCCTTGTATTAGCCCTATTGAAATAGAAGAAAATGCTTTATCTGTTAATGATTATAATGCCCAATACGCCTATCGAAAACATGCAAGATTCTGGTTGAATGGTGATTATAAAGAGAGTGTGAAAAATTCAAGATCCAAAAGACAAATGGATCATCTTTAAGTGCCGATATATCAGCAACATACAAGGATGCAATTTCTCGTGATGATATAGAAGAATCAGAAGCTCTCTATCAAGTACAAAAATTGCCTCAAAATGGAATGCAGATCCATTCTGAATATACGATGTATGGACATTTCTTTTTTATACATAAATTGTTCAGTGGTGTTGAAAAAATCAGATTCTTTTTAGATCAAGATTCTGGAATGAGAGCAACCTGCTTAACAGCTTTCCATAACGAAATAAAAAATAGAAGCTGTGATGCTTTTTATGTTCGAATAACAAAGGATTTAACTGTTGATGAAAAGCGGAGAACTTTAAATGATTCCAGGAACTATTTTTCAGATCAGCAAAAGAACACCCTGATTTATCAAAAAATAAAATAAAATTAAAAATAATAAAAGATCGATTAGAAAACATGCAGGAAATTGGAAACTGGAAAGATAAATGGCTTTTACACCCTTTTCCTAATATGTCTGAACCAGAAAAAGCGATTTGTTATCTTACTGATTATGGTGACTATGATGAAGACCATCAGGCATGGTTATATAACAAAGCCTCCATGCATGGGATTGATAATTTTTTTATGCAGGTTAGACGTAGATTATCATTATTAGAGCGAGCTATTTCATCTGCCAGCAGTTCTGGCAGAAGGTGGTATGGGTATTCTGCTTACAACCCAAAGAACATTGTTAAGTTACTCGATATATTCCGAGTTTATTATAATTATTGTATTGCAGGAAAAGACAAAAAAACACCCGCTATGCGTTTAGGTCTGGCAAAAGGCATTGTTAGTCCAGAAGACATCATTTATTTTTCACCTAATTAACTATGAGCCATTATGAATAAAACAATTTTCAAACAACTTAAGAAAGACAAAGGTAACTGGCTCAATGAAACAGAAGTACGCCAGGGATGGATAAAGATTATTGGTGATGCTTTAAATATTCCTTTTCAAATGGAGAGGCAAAGAGTTGATGCCAGTTATAACAGAGTTATTATTGAATTTAAGGATAAGGGCTTATTTAATGGCAGTACTTCCAGTTCTGCATTTAAAAATGCGGTGTTTGATCGCTTAAAAAATATATCCCGACTCGTGCTAAACTCGAATCCCTCGACAATGAGGATTATATTGGAATAGTTACCGATGCAGAGCATATTGCATTTGCACGGTACAGCCGAGGAAAAATAGTTCATGATGCATTATTACCATTAAGTGAATCCAGTGTATCTTTGATAGTTAAGGCTCTGACTGATTGTAAATGGGTTCCTGTTACATCAGAAAATCTAATCACTGATTTTGGTCATAGTTCTGATGCTGGCTGTAATATGTTACAGGCTTTATCTGACGCATTATCAGAGCGACTGGAAAAGAAAAATAATAATAAAATAAAATGATCTTTGAAGAGTGGAAAGCTCTTTATGGACAAACATCAAATCTTTCCATCAGCCAAGTGAATGGGATTCTTGATAATATTGGATTTCAAGTCAATTTCTCTGAACAAAAAAAGTCTGAAGAATTGAAGATCCCTGTTGCACTTTTTGTCATACATACTTACAACTCTCTTTTGATAAAAATTCTTGGTGCAGAAGTTGTTGCCGAACATGCACTAACCACTTATAAAGGATTTATCAGAGAAACTCAGTCAGCCTTGATGGTCAATTATTAATTGACCGAATGGAATATGAAATTGAACAGGGTAATTTCTTTTCTGGTGCTGGAATAAATGGGTTTGGAGAAGAAGTTATTTTCAGTTGGTATCTTGATGTTGCAAGATTGAAACAACATCAAGCCAAAATAATTGATGGATTAAAAGGTATTTTGCTTTCATTCTCCATGTATAGAGCGGATAAATTAACTTCCGCACGTTCAAAAGATGTTCTTAAGTCGTTTTATCAAGATCTCGTGCCAAATGAGCTACGAAAAAGTCTGGGTGAATTTTATACACCAGAATGGTTGGTTGAAGTCACTCTGGATAGAATCAATGTAAAAAATTTTTTAACTCAACGATTTCTTGATCCAACATGTGGTTCAGCTTCTTTCTTACTGGCTTTAATCAGGAAAATAAAAATACAAGCAACAGATGATGGGTGGGGTGATTTAGAAGTGTTAAAACACATCATAAACAATGTCTGGGGCTTTGATTTAAATCCTTTAGCAGTCCAGACTGCCCGAGTGAATATATTAATCGCTATTTCTGATTTATTAGACAATAACAAAGGAACAGATATAGAAATACCGATTCTTTTAGCGGATGCAGTGTATTCCCCAGCTCGAAATCCTAAAAAGATGAATTGATTGTCTCTTATAAAATTGGTAGTGAAGTAGCCGATCTTGAAATTTTATTGCCTTCAGAATTGGCTTTTGATAGAAGTCGTTTAGATTCCGTATTTTTACTAATGGATAATTTAGTTTCAAAAAGTACTCAGTGGCGTGAGACAGAAAAAAAAATTAATACAAAAAAAATTAATTACATCCAATGAAATGAAAGAATGGAGATCACCACTCAAGCATACTTATGAAAAAATTCTGGATTTACATGAAAGAAACTGGAATGGTATCTGGTTTCGTATAGTGCGTAATTTCTTCTGGTCTGCTATTGCAGGAAAGTTTGATGTGGTTGTTGGTAATCCACCTTGGGGATGGTCAAAATTACCCGAATTATACCGTGAACGTATAAAGCCAACCTGTGATCATTATGGAATTTTCTCAAAAACAAAATTTCATGGTGGAAATGAACTTGATATATCAGGAATGATCACCTATACCGTTGCAGATAAATGGCTCAAAGATGAAGACGGAATTTTAGCATTTACAGTGGACCCCATTGTCAAGACAGCTTTCTCAAATATTAAGATATAATTCTGTTGGTTATTTATAGTATTAGTCTTATCCACATATCCACAGGTCTGCCAGTAGTCCAGAGACGCTTGCGATATATCTCAGGGCTACTGGCTTGGCCTGTGGATATGTGGACAAGGCGGTTGCCAGTAAAGTTGATTATCCTCTCATCATGCTGCCCGTTTTAAGTCTGGAACAACTTCTTTCATCACGCCATAGATCTCTGCAGGCGTTTTTCCACCGTGTGTACTGTGTGGTCGTTCATGGTTGTAAAACTCAAAATATTCCTTTAATGAGCTCTTTAGCTCATCAATACTTTGGTAATCCTTGAGGTAAATTTCCTCATATTTTACACTTCGCCAGAGTCGTTCAATCATAATGTTATCCATTGCTCTGCCTTTGCCGTCCATGCTGATTTTTATATCATTGGCCTTTAGAACACCTGTAAATGCTCTGCTAGTATATTGAGCACCTTGATCCGTATTGAAGATTTCTGGCTTTCCATATCGTCGCAGTGCTGTTTCCAGACTACTGATACAAAAGCTTTCTTCCATGCTGGTTGACACTTCCCAGGACAGCACAAAACGGCTACTCCAGTCCATAACAGCACTTAGGTAGACAAATCCATGTGGCATCCGTAAATACGTGATATCTGTGCACCAAACCTGGTTATTCCTATTAATATCAATTCCTTTGAGCAAATATGGATAGAGGTTATTTACTTTGCAAGGCTTGCTGGTATTGGGTTTTGGTGCCACTGAAACCAATCCCATGATCCGCATAAGCCGTTGAACTTTTTACGATTAATTTTATAACATTTCAATCTTAATGCATTACGAATTTGACGACTGCCATAGAATGGATGTTTTATGTACAACTCATCAATCAAATTCATTAATGTTAAATCTTTATTTTGCAGAGGCTTTTTAGGTTGATAGTAATAGCTTGAACGGTTCAGGCCGATAAGCTCACATTGTTTTTTGATGCTCAACTGAGGGTGCTCTTTTTCTATGCAACACCGCTTTTCTGCTCTACTCAGTTGAACATCTTCAACTTTTTTGACAGCCAGTCAGCCTCTACTTTTAGTTGACCTATTTGGCTGTACAGGTGTTCTTTTTCCTTTTCATGTTCAGCATCTTTATTCTCTAATTTTTTTTGAAAAAGTATCGGCTGCACCATCAAGCATCTGCTTTTTCCAGCTATTGACCTGGGTGGTGTGCACTTCAAATTCTGACGCAATTTCTGCGACTGTTTTTGACCTTTCAAAGCCTCAATGGCTACTTTTGCTTTAAATTTGTTGTTGAATGTTTTTCTTTTTGTGCTCATTTTTTTGTTCCCCGTTAGGTTAGCTCTTATATCTTAACCTATTGTCCAGTTTTCGGGGTCCACTATAATTTGTTATCACGCAAACTCATTTTCAATCACCATCTTCAGCAGGTTTTCGATCATTTTATATCGGAAATAATCAGATCATTCAACCTGTAGGGATTGATGATCTAAAAGCTTTAAAGCCATTTCCTGATGCAGCCAATAAAACAGCTATTTTTATTGCTAAAAAATGCAAAGGTAACACAATAAAATATCCTATACCCTATGCTATATGGGAAGCGGCTAAAGGAAATAAAAAAGCAATCCCTGCTCACCTCACAAAACAAGAAGCTCTTGATTCAGTTGACATTGATAAGTGTGAGGCAACCCCTGTTACGGGAGGTGATTCACCATGGGCTATTACACCGAAAGGTGGTTTTAAAGCATTTAAAAGATCACTGGTGCAAGCACTTGGGTTAACGGCAGAAAAAAGGATAACCACAGAATTAAATGGTATTTATTTTGTAAAAATTATTGATACAAATAAAAATAATAATTTGGTGCAAATTAAAACCTGCCCTGACTTTGGAAGAAATGAAAAAGTAAAACCAGCAAGAAAGTTTTGGATAGAACCTGATTTTCTATATCCTTTAGTTAAGGGGGCTGGAGATATACAGGAATGTTATGTCTCAATCAAAAAAGATTTATATGTACTGGTGCCTAATAAGGGGATCACAAAACAGTTGTAAACGTCAATTAAAACCCACGTTCACAATAAGCTTCAGTTAGCTCAAACTATGATCTTCAATTCGTAATTTGGAGATACAAATGAGCAACCATTCAAAAGATGCTTCGATGAAGCAACACATAGAGGCCTGCCAAGCCAGTAACTTAAGCCAGGCAGTTTATTGTCAACAACATAAGATACCCTCTCATATTTTTAGCTATTATCGAAAGAAGTTGGGTTATGTTAGCTCATCAAAACAGGTCAACACCAACAATCAACTCATTCCCATTAATTTACTGGCCAATTCCCCCACAAGCAATGCAATTAAAGTAAGCCATACCAATGGTTTCAGTTTGGAAATCAATTCTGATACGAACCTGAATCAGCTCAAGTCCATTCTGGATTTGCTCAGGACTGTTTCATGATAACGGGCATCACAGTCAATCAGGTTTATCTGGTTTCTGGTGTTACCGATATGAGAAAAGCAACCAATGGGCTATCACTGATTGTCTCAGAGCAATTGGAACACAATCCCTTTGATGGCAGTGTCTTTGTTTTTTGTAATCGTCAGCGAGATAAACTTAAAATACTGTACTGGGAGCGTAATGGTTTCTGGCTTTACTATCGTACACTTGAAAAAGGGAAATTCCAGTGGCCGATGGAAAAAGAACAACCCACTCTTTCGTTAACACTGAGAGAATTACAGTGGTTACTGGATGGTTTATCTTGCACACAACACCATGCTCACCCTGAAATTCATGGTCTGGAAACAACTAAAAAAGTCCCTTTAGATGCGCATTAAACAGAATAAATACAAGCATTTAACGCTCATTTTTAGTATAATATAACGCATGAGTTCAACAGACAAAATACTACCAGAAGAGATACCAACGCTCAAAAACAGGGTGCTTGAACTCCAGTCAAAAGTGGACTGGTATGAGGAACAATTTCGTCTGTTGCAACACAAACGGTTTGGTACTTCCAGTGAAAAAGAAGCCCACCCCGACTTCTTTAATGAGGCAGAAACGTTCGCCGAAGAAGCACCGGAAGTCCGTGAAACCATTACTTATGAGCGTAAAAGCCCGGTCGTAAGCCTTTACCTAAAGACCTACCTCGTAAAGTTGTTCGTCATGAGTTATCTGAAGCAGAACAAGTCTGTGACTGCGGTCATCACTTGCATGAAATTGGTGAAGAGACCTCAGAGCAACTGGAAATTGTTCCTGCTCAGGTATATGTTGTAGAACATGTTCAGGTTAAATATGCCTGTCGTGCTTGTGAGGAAGGCGTTAAAACTGCTCCTAAGCCTGCACAGCCCATTCCTAGAAGTTTTGCATCACCCAGCCTGCTGGCCTATATCATTGTTTCTAAATTCCTAGACAGCTTGCCTCTCTATCGACAGGAAGCGATATTTAAACGCTATAAGATAACACTTTCCAGAGCCAGTATGTCCAACTGGGTGCTTAAATCAGCTGAATTACTCAAACCCTTTTATAATCGGTTGTTGTATTATCTCATTAGGCAGAAAATCATCCAGGCCGATGAAACAACGATGCGAGTGATCCATGATGGACGTGAGAATTGCCCTAAATCTTATATGTGGCTCTATCAAAGTGGCGGCTATCATTCCAAGTGTCCCATTGTTTTGTATGAGTATCAGCCTACTCGTGCAGGCCAACATGCCAAAACCTTTTTAACGGGGTTTTCAGGTTACCTGCAAACGGATGGCTTTCCCGGTTATCATATATTCGAAAATGAGAACAGTGAAGTCACTTTATTAGGCTGCATGGCACATGCTCGTCGCAAGTTCCATGATGCCTTAAAAGCATTACCCAAGAACAGTCAGAAAAAGCCTGGCATGGTACAAATGGCGATCAGTAAAATTGCTAAATTGTATGCGATTGAAAAACAAATCAAACCGCTCAATGCTGAACAACGTTACCTGATCCGTCAGGAAAAAAAGCAAACCACTACTGGATGACTTTAAAAAGTGGTGTGATGATAAAGTGACTAAAACAACAAAAGACAGTAAGTTGGGTGTCGCTATTCGTTATGTGATCAATCAATGGAAGTATCTGACTGTCTATCTTGAAGAGGGCAACCTCCAGATTGATAATAATATGGCAGAGCGGCGGATCAAACCCTTTGTGATTGGGCGCAAAAACTGGGTCATGAACCAAAATCCTCGTGGTGCTGAGGCCAGTGCTATTTTATATTCAATCGTGCAAACAGCGAAAGCAAACAACCTAGAGCCCTTTGCCTTTTTAACACACATTCTGACTGAGTTACCTAAGCTGGGCAGGCATTATGATGATGAGGCTTTAGAGCAATTGTTGCCATGGAATTTGACTGAAAAAATTCAGCCTTTAAATAAAGTGGAATGATACGTCAACGTGGGAAGTTTTGACGTATACAAACAGTTATTAGAAGATTGTGAAAATGACATGGAAGACAAACCAAAGTGTGAAGGATTTTTTAGCACCTATCAAGACCAGCTTATTTTAAGATCAACATATAGCAAACGAATGACAGAACACGCACCTTATTTCTGTATTTCAAATGTTGGCAGTTATACTTTCGCACCATTTAAAGTGGTATGGCCTGAACAGCCTGGCAATAAATCATTTAGAGCGGCAGTCATTACAAAAGGTAACGATCCTATCAGTGGTCAAAAAGTTTTTGTTCCCGACCACAAATTGTTTTTTGTTGATTTTTATGATTCAGAGCCAGCCTATTATCTTTGTGGTTTACTAAACAGCTCTACAGTACAAGCTTTTATTGATAGTCATAATATTTCAATTCAAGTGGGTAATGTGTTTAAACACATGAATTTACCAGAATTTGATGCAGATAATAAGAAACATAAAGAGTTATCAGCATTAAGTGAAGTAGCACATAATGAAGATAACAAAATCAAAAGACAAGCATTGTTAAAAACTATTTCTAAACTTGGAAATTCATTACTTTGAGCAAATATGGGTGTTTTTATACAAAAATATCAACACCTTTGTTTATCGGCTTGCCTGAAGGAAGGGGATTCCTGAGAGCCTTAAGCTACAGCAGGTTCTAACTCATTACTGAGTTGTCTGGTTCCTGCTTCATAGAGTAGACTAACGCCCGTCTCTCCACAGGCTAACAAGCGGTGTCCCCGCTCTAATACATTGATTGCACCAATCACGTCAGCATGATTTTTATGATGACAGACAACACACTCAAATTCTGATTGTGTTTTCCGGTTGTCCTTGCTTCTGTGTTGGCACATGGGACAAGTCTGACTGGTGTATTTTGGATCGACAAACAACACTTGACCGCCAGACCAACGTTGTTTGTATTGCAGAAAGGTTTTGAACATCCCCCAGCCCTGTTCGAGGATGACTCGGTTCAAGCCTGATTTCTGTTTGACCATTGCTCCAGGGTTTTCCATATCACCTTTCGCTGATTTCGTCATGTTTTTTATCTGCAAGCTCTCAAGCACAATCATAGCGTGGCTTTTGCTGAGTGCAGTTGATAGCTTATGCAGGGTGTCATGACGAATATTGGCTATTTTGGTATGAAGTCGGTTAATCTTCTCTTTGAGCTTTCGCCAGTGGTTTGAAAACTTAATTTTTCTGGCTAAACTCTTTTGCAGACGTTTGATTTTATCCTTAAAAAAACTCACGTCTATCGGTTCGGCAAACTCACCGTCTGATAGGGTAAAGAGACGTTTCACACCCATATCGACACCAATCATTGATAATGACGAGTGGACAGATTCAGGTAATTCCATTTCAACCTGAATAGAGACAAACCAATATTTTCCCTGACGGGAAACCGTCACATTCTTTGCCGTACCTTCAATCTCTCTGGACTTTCTGAAATTTACCCAACCAATTTTAGGTAGGAAAATTCGCCGGCCTTCAATTTTAAAACCTTGGGGTAATGAAAAGCTATCCCTGTCACCTCGTTTCTTGGGTGTGGGTATTTTTTTTAACGGTTGCTTTTTGTCAAACGCATCCTTAAAGGCTCGTTCCAGTTGCTTAAGCGTCTGTTGTAAGGTTTGGGCGGGTGACAGTTTTAGAAACCCATATTGATCACTCTTTTTCCAGAGCTTGCTAAACCAGTCAAGTTCCTGGTACCAAAGCATCGGTTGTTTATTTTCAAGATGGTAAAGATTCAACCTTAAAGCCTTATTCCACAAGTAACGACAATTGCCCGCATATTGAGACATTAACTGCTCTGTCTCTGCGTTGGTGTTGAGTCGGTATTTGTAGGCTTTGCGAATGATCATGATTCTATAATAGCTATTTGTTGTACAATATTCAAGAAGTATTGAAAAAATTTTTAATGTCGGTGATCATCCACCTGAAGGAAGGTGTATTTCGCTTCGTTTGTTAAGAGATTTTTGGATAAAAGGGTTTAAATAATTCCAGATAGGCTACATTTTTAACAGAAAAACTTCAGAATATTCCGGTGAGGGTGGTTCAATATCCGCTACACTTCTATATTGATAAGGATAGCCCCAAGTGACCAAGCGAGACAAAAACAAAGAAGTGCCATTCAATAGTTGCTCATCAATTTGTATCCGCTTCACCCGCATTTGAGACATCAACTGATTAC
Source organism: sulfur-oxidizing endosymbiont of Gigantopelta aegis (assembly GCF_016097415.1). NCBI lineage: Bacteria > sulfur-oxidizing endosymbiont of Gigantopelta aegis. The sequence goes on from NZ_JAEHGE010000001.1 coordinate 195,893, forward strand.
GAAAAAATGTTAAATGCTGTTGCAAAAACTGAGGGTCGCTGGCTGAATACAAGCTAAACAAACCATCGCCACCGCCGCCCATCAACAAACATTCTTCTTGTTTATGTTTCACCAATGCATAGGCATTGCCGAATGATGCATGATCATCGAAAAGCACTTTGTTCGCAGGATTACAAGAGCGACCAATTTCTTCAACATCCACAATGATTTTATAATCATTCGACTGAAAAAATGAGCTACGATAAAGAATTCGTTTACTTTGATTGCCATCCTTGAAACCTAATTTTTTATAAATCTCATAGGTCACATCATTAGAACTAAAGCTAGTCAAAATAAGGTCTTTATTTTTTAATAATGGGAAAAGCATCATGATGCTATAACTGCGATATTCATGCAAAACGATCCAAGTGCTCAAATTGCAAAACAGACGTGTCTTACCCGCCAGCTTCTGATGACTGTAGATGGTACCAATATAGCCGACAATTTGTTCCCCTACGGCTAAAACGATCCCCGGGGAAAAAGCCTCTTCCGACCAATGATTTTGAAATAAGCGCTGCCAATCTTGTTTGCATAAATGAGAATTCTTCATTTTCAGCAACAAAGGATACACTTTTTCAAAATCACTGACTACGGCCTGGCGTATCGTTGGCTTCGACTGAATTTCTATCACTTTATTCATGCTTATTATTTGCCATCTTTCACAGACACCGCATCACCATTAACATTCAAGCATTCCAACTTTGTGGTTATTTTATTTAACACCAACCATTTTTTGCTACACCATTGTGGTGCCAACAAAATATCTTCCGCTGCCGTCCCGGTTAAACGATGAAAAATTAATTCTTTAGGCGCCATCCTGATCATTTCAACCACCGTATCGACATATTCATCCAGGGTCAATGCATGACACAACCCCTGCTTCCATTGGCGTACTAATTGCGTGCCTTTGACTATATGCAAGGGATGTATTTTTATGCCTTCAGGTTGAGTTTCCAATACCCGCGACATACTCGTCACACTCTGTTGCGGTGTTTCTGGCGGCAAGCCTACAATTAAATGCGTACACACTTGCAAGCCATACTGATGCGCACGTTTAATCGCATCCTGATACTCAGCAAAACCATGACCTCGATTCACATGCGCTAGGGTACTATCAAAGCTGGACTGAACACCCAGTTCCAACCAGATTTCATAGCCCTGCTCTTGATATTGTGCCAACAATCTTAACACCCCATCCGGCACACAATCAGGGCGAGTACCCACCGATAGGCCGATCACATCGGGGTGCGACAAGGCATTATCATAGAGTGATTTTAAATCATTAATATCAGCATAAGTATTCGTATAGGCTTGGAAATAAGCCAAATAGTGAGTTGCCCCCGTGCGTTTCACAATCACCTTTCGCCCGGCATCTAACTGCTCATCTATCGAGGGGGGCTTGCGACTATTGGGACTAAATGACGTATTATTACAAAAAGTACAACCACCGATGCCTTTCGTTCCGTCACGATTTGGACAGGTAAATTGTGCATCAATGGCTAATTTATGTACCTTATGGCCATATTTTTCACGCATGGCACGGCCAAAAGTCAATACAGATTGATCAAGATACATAGAATATGGCTAATTTCTGCTTAGTGATAATAAAAAATCGGCTATTAGCCAAGCTCAAGTAAGGCTTAGCTAATACAAAGACTGTCAATAATATCAGCAGCAACCACCGATGTGCGATTCCTTGCACGCCGGTCTTTACCCATGCGGCGCTCAAACGTGATCTGTTTGCCGTGACAATCTACAAGAGGAAAAGAGGCTTTTTTACTCTGCCTTCTATCGCTACCGATCTGATGCATTTGCTATCCTTTAAAATCATCAAATTTATTAAAAACTACACTTTATTTAAAGCCATATTTAATTTAAAACCCTATACTTCATCAGTATAGTAACTTCTAAAAATTTCGCAAGATTAATACCAAACTGAAAATTTCACCTAAATAGAGCCCTAAGCCCCTATTTTTGTATCAAGAAATTGATCCAGCGTCCCTAATGTTTCAAAAGTATCACCACTGATATCATCATCTTCCACAATAATACCAAATTGTTCCTCTAAAGCAGTAATCACAGAAATCACTCCCATTGAGTCAAATTCTGCAACATTCCCCAACAACAATGTCTCTGAATCACTGTCATTAAAGGATTCATCTAGTTCCAGTGTTTCAATTAAAATACGTTTTATTTGCTCTAAATGTGTCAAAAAAAGTCCCTAACATAAAATTTTATAACGATTATAGCATTCTCACTCTAAAAACCCATTATTTAGGCTTTTAAAATATATTTTTTTACCCAGGGGGCTACAATGGCTTTTAAACCATACCCAAAACCCCAAAGCGTCTTTTTATTGTACGCAACAACAGCCCACCTCTCTCGTCGCTGCGTCATCCAGTCCTTTTTGTAGGCATCGTCACCGGTCAAACAATCAATTTCACTCACCCGATCTTTTTCAATCACAAATTCAAACAAGGCCGCTGTCAAAATAGAACCAATAGAGGTATTTTTAAAGCGTGGGTCATAAGCCAATTTATAAATACTGGCAATCGCACCATCCACCCCATCACTCACCAACCAAATTTGGGCGGCCGCAGGCACATTGTCAATAGTGGCCACGCCCAAACGCAATTGATTTTTTTTAGCCAGCGACAACACCATATTTTCAACAAACAAGGGATAAGTTTCAGCCGTTTTCCAGCTGGCTGCATAAATCGCCTGGTACTGGGGTAACAATGCTTGTACCTCATCAAAAGAGGAGACAATGGTTATTTCAACAGCCTCCAACTTTTTCGCTTTACGACGAATGGTATTTCTTAATTTAGAAGGGCGTTGCTGATAATAGGCTGAAAAATCATCTGAAGTCACCCTCTCATACCAATTACCGAAGGAAAAATAGGCATCCACAAAATAACCACAACGCTTGAGCGATGAAAGCAGGCAAGCATATTCAACCTTGCCATTATCTAAGGGTTCAAAAGTAATGCTCTGATAGTTAAAACGATCAATTGCTTTAAATAAAGTCAAAAAAAGCGCATCCAGCGGCACAGATTCCGTTGCCACCAAAGGCATAGTAAAAAGAGAGGAATAATAATTACTCAAAACATGCAAGTGCCGGCCTTTGTTAACGGATTCATAGCAAGGCAAAATTAATAAGGGCTTTCCATACTTTGGCTCTGGCTCTGGCTCTGACTCAAATTCCAAGGCAAAAATACGCACCGACTCGGGAAAAACATAACGCTCCAACAACTCAAACCAAAGCCGTGAAAAAAAAATACTCTCACGCGATGCTTGTTCAAACAAGGGATTAAAACGCTCCGGCACACTGGCCATCGAATCAAATTCGCCGAACTGAATGCCTTTTATGACAGTGTCTATAGCAATAGGGCTGGTCATTTTCGCATTTTAACCACTTTAGCCGGATTGCCAACCACAATGGCATAATCAGGCACCTCGGTCGTCACCACAGAGCCCGCGCCGACCACACAATGCTTGCCCACATTGGCCATAATCAATGCGCCATTACCAATCCAGCAATCTTCGCCAATGCTAATTTTTTCAAAATGCCCACCTTGCTGCTGTATCGGTTGCTCCAAATCGGCAAAATCATGCTGATGCTTACCACTCATAATATGCACACCACTGGCAATCAAGGCATTTTTGCCAATACGACACATACCGATATTACATTGCGGACCAATATAAACCCCTTCATGGATCTCCGTATCCGCTTGTGAAAACAAGGTCGCAAACGAGATCACCACATTAGGATGACAATAAGCCATCGTATGGCGATAAAAGGCAATTCGCAGATAGCTCCCAAGCTTGCCTGGCAACAGACTCAGCAATTGTGAAAAGGACATAAAAGGACTTTCACGCAATAGCTTTTCACTGCTAAAAAATAACATCAACAATGGCGAAATAACCACCACCAATAATAGGCCTATAAGCCTTTTCAAATTCTGTTTCACCTTGTATTCCTAAAAAAATCATTCCAACACTCACATCAGCAATACATTTTTCTATTTTGCTATTAGCAGGAAGGATATGTTGGAGAGCTTGGCCTATTAAGGACTCACATCTTGCTCTATAATTGAAACAACTGCACCATGAGCAAATTTTTGTTATGTTCGTTTTAGCCAATATTTCGGTTTTCTGCTATTATGCATAATAGCAACAACATAAACAAACTCATTAGCAGTTCGATAAATGATAGAAAAAGGGAATTTACTTAACAGAAATCGTCGGAAGTTATTTTGGAATTTAGGCCATGTATTAGGCATTTCAGAAACTGCTTGATATGCAGATTCCAACTCATTTAAAAAATCATCCCCTAAACCATCCGCCTGTTTTTGATACCAGTCAAATGATTCTTTAATATCAGTAGCGACCTCTGGATGAAATTTAATTTCTTCCATTTTAATTTTTTATTGATTTTTTTAACGTTTGCCAAGAAACACCTTTCACGGTACCTGACTCAAGTTCTAGGTAGCGTTTTTCTGCTAATTCGGCCCATGCATCATCAACACCATCTTCTTGTTTGCTCTCTAGGGAAGAAATCAAACAATGTGCGACCAGCGCTTTATCTTGAGATGAAAGTTCTTTAATACTTTCAATAACTTGCTTTACATTAATAGACATATCAATACCAACTATTTGTAATTGTAAATAAATTCTAGCACACACGGCTATTTTTTCATATTGCAAAAACGGAGTGCTAGTGTTCCCATCAGCAACACGTTTTTCTATTTTGCTTTATTAGGAAGGATATGCTGGAGAGTTTGGTCTAACAGTCACTTTGTGTCTTGGACAATCAACTAACAAATCCAAGCCTTCTAATACCATTTGTCCTATTAAAGGCTCAACACCATAATCACTGATCAGAAGAGGATTTTCGGTTGTTGAATCATCTGCCAAGTAAACAAGCGCTTTGCTATCCGCTTTTAAACCAATAGCTTCTGCAACATCTTTACCTATAATTGAAACAACTGTACCGCTATCAACCAGAGCATCAAGCTCAATAGATTGACCATTGAAAGGATTAATTAATGTAAAATCCCCTCTCACTTCGCCCATGACTGACACCCTTTAATTTTTTAATTTTCTAATTGCGTATTCATAATTTAGTTTTTCCATTTTTCTTTATCGTCATTCTGAAAAATTCGAAATTTCAGTATTTTTTACAATGCGATACCATGATTCTATCAGGTAAATTAACACAAGTAATAAAAAAACTAAAACAGGGCATTTAATGATGTTATAATCCCAATATGCTCAATTACCATGCCCCCATTCGCTTAGCGACAGACACAAGCCCACAGCTGATCGTCGTCATTGATACTGAAGAAGAATTTGACTGGTCTTCCCCACCAGACAAAAATGCAGTTGCTGTCACCGCAATGGAAAAAATCTACCTGGTTCAAGACATATTCGATGAATATCAGATAAAACCCTGCTATATCATCGATTATCCTATCGCTAGCCAAGCTGCTGGCTATGAACCATTACTTGAAATCTATCAAAAAGACAATTGTGAAATTGGTGCGCACCTTCACCCCTGGGTCAATCCACCCTTTGAAGAAGCCCTCACGATCAGCAATATGTACCCGGGCAATCTAAGTCGAGCACTTGAGTTTGCAAAGCTTAAAAATCTCAAAAAGGATAAGTAAATAATATGCAAGTTGATTTCATGATCATAGGTTCCCAAAAATGTGGCACTAGGTAAGCGATCAATCAGCGATTAGATTTCCCCTACTTAACCAAATCGGATAAAAAAGTAACCTTCCAGTATTTTCAATTTTTTTAGCTTGTACCTCAATATAATAGTTGTTAAAGTGACTCTAATTATCATTAATATCACTCGGAAGTTCAATAATAACCTGTCTAAAAAAATAATATTAAATACACGTATTTAATATTATTTTAGCAAAGGAATATCGTGTTTTTTAAATTGAAAATTCAACCAGTTTTTTTTGTTTTTTTATTTGTACTTATTATTAGTTTAGTCATTGAATACAGTGGACCCCATTGTCAAGACAGCTTTCTCAAATATTAAGATATAATTCTGTTGGTTATTTATAGTATTAGTCTTATCCACATATCCACAGGTCTGCCAGTAGTCCAGAGACGCTTGCGATATATCTCAGGGCTACTGGCTTGGCCTGTGGATATGTGGACAAGGCGGTTGCCAGTAAAGTTGATTATCCTCTCATCATGCTGCCCGTTTTAAGTCTGGAACAACTTCTTTCATCACGCCATAGATCTCTGCAGGCGTTTTTCCACCGTGTGTACTGTGTGGTCGTTCATGGTTGTAAAACTCAAAATATTCCTTTAATGAGCTCTTTAGCTCATCAATACTTTGGTAATCCTTGAGGTAAATTTCCTCATATTTTACACTTCGCCAGAGTCGTTCAATCATAATGTTATCCATTGCTCTGCCTTTGCCGTCCATGCTGATTTTTATATCATTGGCCTTTAGAACACCTGTAAATGCTCTGCTAGTATATTGAGCACCTTGATCCGTATTGAAGATTTCTGGCTTTCCATATCGTCGCAGTGCTGTTTCCAGACTACTGATACAAAAGCTTTCTTCCATGCTGGTTGACACTTCCCAGGACAGCACAAAACGGCTACTCCAGTCCATAACAGCACTTAGGTAGACAAATCCATGTGGCATCCGTAAATACGTGATATCTGTGCACCAAACCTGGTTATTCCTATTAATATCAATTCCTTTGAGCAAATATGGATAGAGGTTATTTACTTTGCAAGGCTTGCTGGTATTGGGTTTTGGTGCCACTGAAACCAATCCCATGATCCGCATAAGCCGTTGAACTTTTTACGATTAATTTTATAACATTTCAATCTTAATGCATTACGAATTTGACGACTGCCATAGAATGGATGTTTTATGTACAACTCATCAATCAAATTCATTAATGTTAAATCTTTATTTTGCAGAGGCTTTTTAGGTTGATAGTAATAGCTTGAACGGTTCAGGCCGATAAGCTCACATTGTTTTTGATGCTCAACTGAGGGTGCTCTTTTTCTATGCAACACCGCTTTTCTGCTCTACTCAGTTGAACATCTTCAACTTTTTTGACAGCCAGTCAGCCTCTACTTTTAGTTGACCTATTTGGCTGTAAGGTGTTCTTTTTCCTTTTCATGTTCAGCATCTTTATTCTCTAATTTTTTTTGAAAAAGTATCGGCTGCACCATCAAGCATCTGCTTTTTCCAGCTATTGACCTGGGTGGTGTGCACTTCAAATTCTGACGCAATTTCTGCGACTGTTTTTGACCTTTCAAAGCCTCAATGGCTACTTTTGCTTTAAATTTGTTGTTGAATGTTTTTCTTTTTGTGCTCATTTTTTTGTTCCCGTTAGGTTAGCTCTTATATCTTAACCTATTGTCCAGTTTTCGGGGTCCACTATAGAATTAGCACTTGTGGAAAGAAAGTTCGCTATTTTTAACGGTGGTTTTTTATCTTCTCATGTACTTGATTCACCTTATGAAATCACGTTATTCTTTCTCACATTATTATTAGCCCAAGCTACTATAATTGCAATTATTTTACTCCCATTCCTTAAAACAAGTAAAAAAAAATAAAGTTATAGTCTATTATAATTTTATTTTTTTTTTTTTTTTAGCATTAAATGCAATTCTCCTTGGTCTAAAATATAAATTACTAAGCTATTTTAGTGATGCAGTCAGCTTTGAATTAATAAAGAATCTTGGTGGCGGAAGCATTTTAGACGCATTGCTTTATATAATTGATGAGGCTGTACTTATTTTAGTAGTAATACTGGCTATCACTGGTTTGTACTGGCTTGGCTATAAGTTAATTAGCAATATTAAATATTTAAATGAATTAATACCACCTGAAAGAAATATAAAAAAATACCCATTAACATCCAAAATCATATACTTCACATCATTTTTTTTTTATACTCGTAGCAAGCCTCTTGCTTTCAAATCAACAAAGAGACATAAAATATGGACTTAACAGCTTTCTTAGTTATAATTTAATAAATTCAGTTTTCTCACAAATAACAGATTTTGATAGAGATAACTATAGCTATTTTACCTCTCAAGCGATAAATTCCCCTTTGATGCAACAAAATACCCCTTTGCACTTGACAGACCTAACAATGGAATTGATGAAGATGGCCTTTTAGGCGATTTAAAATTTCACCCGCCTCAACCAACCATCAATATTACTATCCCCCCTAACCAAAAGAATTTTGTCTTAATTGTTCTTGAAAGTGCAAGAGGTGATTTACTCGAAAAAAAAATTAATGGCATAACCGTTGCGCCCAACATCAATGCATTAGCAACTGAAGGTACTGCTATCAAGGAAGCATATAGCCATGTAGGTTATACTTCACCATCACTGAAAACTCTTTTTACTGGTAGTATAAATCCAACAAAATCAAGCCCATCATTATTTCGTGAGTTTAAAGCTAGTGGTTATCAAATAGCCGTTTTCTCGGGGCAACCCTCTTCATTTGGGAGTATATCAGAAACAGTTGGTATGAGAAAAAATAGTGATGATATATTTTTTGATGCTGAAAAGTTAAAGGAAAAGCGAGCGTTTAGCTTCGAGCAAAAGGATCGCTTTTGCTCGATGGTCAGGTTTTATTGGGTGAATTCGATAATCGTTAGGAAACAAAAACCAATGGAAAAAACCAAGATTTATTTACTTCAATTTCCAATCTGCTCATTTTCCTTATTTTCACCCGGGAATGAAAAAGAGTAAAATTCTGTCAAAAGGTCCTATTTCTCGTAGTAACATAAGTAAGGATAATGAAATACACCTCAGAGAAACCTATTGGAATGCTATTCATTATGCAGACTGGCTCGTTGGACAAGTGATCGAAAGATTAAAAAAGCTTGGAGTATACAATAACACAGTAGTACTTGTAACCGCCGATCATGGTGAGTCATTGTTTGATGATGACTTTTTAGGTCATGGCCACTTTATTAATCAACAGCAAACGCACATTCCTTTAATCGTCAATATTCCTAACATAACGTAAACGTCAATTAAAACCCACGTTCACAATAAGCTTCAGTTAGCTCAAACTATGATCTTCAATTCGTAATTTGGAGATACAAATGAGCAACCATTCAAAAGATGCTTCGATGAAGCAACACATAGAGGCCTGCCAAGCCAGTAACTTAAGCCAGGCAGTTTATTGTCAACAACATAAGATACCCTCTCATATTTTTAGCTATTATCGAAAGAAGTTGGGTTATGTTAGCTCATCAAAACAGGTCAACACCAACAATCAACTCATTCCCATTAATTTACTGGCCAATTCCCCACAAGCAATGCAATTAAAGTAAGCCATACCAATGGTTTCAGTTTGGAAATCAATTCTGATACGAACCTGAATCAGCTCAAGTCCATTCTGGATTTGCTCAGGACTGTTTCATGATAACGGGCATCACAGTCAATCAGGTTTATCTGGTTTCTGGTGTTACCGATATGAGAAAAGCAACCAATGGGCTATCACTGATTGTCTCAGAGCAATTGGAACACAATCCCTTTGATGGCAGTGTCTTTGTTTTTGTAATCGTCAGCGAGATAAACTTAAAATACTGTACTGGGAGCGTAATGGTTTCTGGCTTTACTATCGTACACTTGAAAAAGGGAAATTCCAGTGGCCGATGGAAAAAGAACAACCCACTCTTTCGTTAACACTGAGAGAATTACAGTGGTTACTGGATGGTTTATCTTGCACACAACACCATGCTCACCCTGAAATTCATGGTCTGGAAAACAACTAAAAAAGTCCCTTTAGATGCGCATTAAACAGAATAAATACAAGCATTTAACGCTCATTTTTAGTATAATATAACGCATGAGTTCAACAGACAAAATACTACCAGAAGAGATACCAACGCTCAAAAACAGGGTGCTTGAACTCCAGTCAAAAGTGGACTGGTATGAGGAACAATTTCGTCTGTTGCAACATAAACGGTTTGGTACTTCCAGTGAAAAGAAGTTCACCCCGACTTCTTTAATGAGGCAGAAACGTTCGCCGAAGAAGCACCGGAAGTCCGTGAAACCATTACTTATGAGCGTAAAAAGCCCGGTCGTAAGCCTTTACCTAAAGACCTACCTCGTAAAGTTGTTCGTCATGAGTTATCTGAAGCAGAACAAGTCTGTGACTGCGGTCATCACTTGCATGAAATTGGTGAAGAGACCTCAGAGCAACTGGAAATTGTTCCTGCTCAGGTATATGTTGTAGAACATGTTCAGGTTAAATATGCCTGTCGTGCTTGTGAGGAAGGCGTTAAAACTGCTCCTAAGCCTGCACAGCCCATTCCTAGAAGTTTTGCATCACCCAGCCTGCTGGCCTATATCATTGTTTCTAAATTCCTAGACAGCTTGCCTCTCTATCGACAGGAAGCGATATTTAAACGCTATAAGATAACACTTTCCAGAGCCAGTATGTCCAACTGGGTGCTTAAATCAGCTGAATTACTCAAACCCTTTTATAATCGGTTGTTGTATTATCTCATTAGGCAGAAAATCATCCAGGCCGATGAAACAACGATGCGAGTGATCCATGATGGACGTGAGAATTGCCCTAAATCTTATATGTGGCTCTATCAAAGTGGCGGCTATCATTCCAAGTGTCCCATTGTTTTGTATGAGTATCAGCCTACTCGTGCAGGCCAACATGCCAAAACCTTTTTAACGGGGTTTTCAGGTTACCTGCAAACGGATGGCTTTCCCGGTTATCATATATTCGAAAATGAGAACAGTGAAGTCACTTTATTAGGCTGCATGGCACATGCTCGTCGCAAGTTCCATGATGCCTTAAAAGCATTACCCAAGAACAGTCAGAAAAAGCCTGGCATGGTACAAATGGCGATCAGTAAAATTGCTAAATTGTATGCGATTGAAAAACAAATCAAACCGCTCAATGCTGAACAACGTTACCTGATCCGTCAGGAAAAAAGCAAACCACTACTGGATGACTTTAAAAAGTGGTGTGATGATAAAGTGACTAAAACAACAAAAGACAGTAAGTTGGGTGTCGCTATTCGTTATGTGATCAATCAATGGAAGTATCTGACTGTCTATCTTGAAGAGGGCAACCTCCAGATTGATAATAATATGGCAGAGCGGCGGATCAAACCCTTTGTGATTGGGCGCAAAAACTGGGTCATGAACCAAAATCCTCGTGGTGCTGAGGCCAGTGCTATTTTATATTCAATCGTGCAAACAGCGAAAGCAAACAACCTAGAGCCCTTTGCCTTTTTAACACACATTCTGACTGAGTTACCTAAGCTGGGCAGGCATTATGATGATGAGGCTTTAGAGCAATTGTTGCCATGGAATTTGACTGAAAAAATTCAGCCTTTAAATAAAGTGGAATGATACGTCAACGTGGGAAGTTTTGACGTATACTATAAACCGAAAGAAGCCAAACCGCTAATCAGTACACCGACTAGAACAAAATAGCTTAAAATCAGCACGGGATCACGTCTAAAACTCGATTTTTTACGTGATAATTTATTATGACGAGACAATTTATTATAAGAAAGTGAAATTAAACGCTCATTGGAATTACTACCAGGACGGCTCAATCCATAACAACCTGTAGAACTATAACTACTCACAGCAAACCCCTCAAAAAATCCATTATTTTATTATTATTATCAGTACTTTTTATTATTAATTTATTTAAGTACTTTTTTAGCTTTTTACATTAACTTTTGTAGCTTCTAGGGATTACACCTAGGAAGTATGGGTATATTGCCAATTTTTGTTTTTGAATGCAAGGATTTTCCTACTTTATCTGACAATTAAATAAGAAATTCTTTGTAGGCCGGATTTTCCGTTTCATCCTTATAGCTATAACCCAAGTCATCGAGGAATCGATGAAAATTTTCCAGTTCAGCATCCGGCACCTGAATGCCTGCCAATACCCGTCCAAAGGCCGCGCCATGATTGCGATAGTGGAACAAACTGATATTCCAGTTCTGCCCGATACCGCGAAGAAATCGTAATAATGCACCGGGACGCTCGGGAAATTCAAAACGATACAAGTGTTCATTTTTCACCACCGGTGCATGACCGCCCACCATGTGACGCAGGTGCAACTTGGCAATTTCATTATCACTAAAATCAACCACCGGATAGCCCTTAGAAGTCAATGCATCAAACAATGCCTGCTTTTCTTCTTCGGCATTACTGGTTTTAACCCCAACAAAAACCCGTGCTAGTTCATCATGAGCATAACGATAATTAAATTCAGTAATACCGCGATTCCCAACAATCTTACAAAACTTATAAAAGCTACCAGGCGCCTCATCAATCGTTGCTGAAAATAAAACTTCGCGATGTTCACCCAACTCAGCTCGCTCGGCAACATGACGCAGGCGATCAAAATTAATATTAGCGCCACTATTAATGGCAACGAACATTTTATTACTAATGTCATGCTCGCTGATATATTTTTTCAATCCTGCGACAGCCAAAGCACCGGCAGGTTCAGTCACCGTTCGAGTATCATCAAAAATATCTTTAATCGCGGCACACATTTCATCGGCATTGACCAAAATGACTTCGTCCACACATTTTTGCGCGACCTTAAAGGTTTCTTTTCCGACTTGTTTAACCGCGACACCATCAGCGAAAATACCGACCTGCTCCAAAATCACTCTTTCATTAGCTTTTAGAGCGTCATGCATTGAGGCTGCATCATCGGGTTCCACACCAATGATTTTAATATTAGGGTAAAGATACTTAATATAAGCAGAAACGCCGGCAATCAGCCCACCACCACCCACCGGTACGAAGATAGCCTCCGGCTCTTGTTCACATTGCTGCATAATTTCCATCGCAATGGTTCCCTGTCCGGCAATCACATCGGGATCATCATAAGGATGCACAAAGGTCCAACCATGCAGTTTTTCTAATTTTTTTGCATGTTCATAAGCTTCATCATAACTATTGCCATGCAATTCAACTTTTGCCCCGAGACGTTTGACAGCCATCACTTTAATATCGGGGGTCGTTTTAGGCATCACAATCAAGGCATTTATGCCCAGTTTATTGGCGGATAAAGCAACCCCCTGAGCATGATTGCCCGCTGAAGCTGCAATAACCCCTAGGTCTTTTTCTGTCTGACTCAGTTGCACCATTTTGTTATAGGCACCACGAATTTTAAAGGAAAATACCGGTTGCAAGTCTTCGCGTTTGAGTAGGATTTGATTACCTGTACGCAGGGATAAATTAACCGCTGGATCCAGTGGTACTTTATCAACGATATCGTAAACATGGGATTTAAGTATCTTTTTTACATAATTTTCTAACATAGCCGCTAAGTTACCAATATTTTGAAATTAAGTCTAATGAAATGTGATAGTAGAGGCGTTTACAGCGCAATTAGCACAAAAAACCATTAGCTACGAGACTTCTGGCACTTTGGCCTGAAATCAAGGATAATATCGCCAAAAATGAATTCAACCTAAAATAATCAGTTGAATCGTAGCGAGAGCGACTTAGGTGCTGAAGATTAAGGGTTTTACAGGTTATTTTGGCTTTATTCGTAGTCACCTACGGGTGAAGTCAAAATGTTCTGGAAAATCCTTAAGATTCAGTGCATAAGGCGGTCGCAGTAGGTTCAACTGATTTTTTTAGGTTCAAAGAAATCGGCTGAAAAAACAGCAAGAAGGAGAACATGATGAATCAAGATGAAATGAAACAAGCAGTCGCAAGGGCGGCTATCGAGCACGTCGTACCGGATACAATTATTGGTGTTGGTACGGGTTCTACCGCCAACTTTTTTATTGATGAACTAGCCAAAATCAAACACAAAATTAATGGTGCAGTTGCCAGTTCAGAAGCCACTGCCGAGCGTCTACGCGGTCATGGTATTGAAGTATTTGACTTAAACTCCGTCAGCGAAATGTCCGTTTATATTGATGGCGCTGACGAAACCAATAAAGCCTTTCACCTAATCAAAGGTGGTGGTGGTGCTCTAACGCGTGAAAAAATCGTTGCTGCGGTCGCTGACAAGTTTGTTTGTATTGTTGATGAGACAAAATTAGTCAGCTATATGGGTAAATTTCCACTACCTGTTGAAGTGATTCCGATGGCCCGCAGTTATGTAGCGCGTGAAATCGTCAAATTAGGTGGCGAGCCAGTCTTACGTGAAGGCTTTACTACCGACAATGGCAACATTATTCTGGATGTACACGGCATGGAAATTATGGAGCCGGTGAAATTAGAAAATCAACTCAATGCCATTGTCGGTGTTGTCACTAATGGCTTATTCGCTCAACGCCCTGCGGATGTATTGCTAGTTGGTACACCCAATGGCGTTAGAGAAGGTTTTTAAGAATATTATTTAAACCATTTGTTTGAACCCTTTGTTTGAACATCGATGATGCGCTTCGTACCTCAGCAGCATCCTACACATACAAAACCGTAGGATGCTGCTGAGGTACGAAGCGCATCAACTTCAATTACCGACATACTCCCTACACTAAAATCTACAACAGCACCCGCTCAATTCCACCATGGGTGGCATCATCAATAAACTGCTTCTGCCATTCATCCCCTAAGGTCTTCTGACACAATTCCACGACAATATATTCCGCCGTCATCTCAGTTTCACCGCGATAGCGATTCAAACCTTGCTGGCAAGCAGGGCAAGTCGTTACTAATTTAACCGGCGCTTTCTTAACTAACTCTTTTTTATCAGCCACTTGCTCAAAATGATTGATGTTTTGCTGCAATTCTTCCTGCTTACGATAGCGTAGCTGACTGGAAATGTCCGGTCTGGACACCGCCAAGGTACCCGACTCACCACAGCAGCGATCCGACAAAATCACATTATCGCCCAAAATAGCCTTGGCCACCGCCAAGGGTTGCTGGGTTTTAATCGGTGTATGACAGGGATCATGATAAATATACCCCACCGCCTGACTATCAGCATCCAGCGAATAACCTTTTTCCGCTAGGTATTCATGAATATCCAATAAACGACAATTAGGAAATATTTTCTGAAATTGATATTTCAATAATTGATCCATACAAGTACCACAAGACACCAATACGGTTTTGATATCCATATAGTTCAGGGTATTAGCAATACGATGAAACAAGACCTGATTATCCGTTGATATCGCCTGCCCTTTTGCGGCTTCACCACCCGCCGTTTGAGGATAACCACAACAGAGATAGCCCGGCGGCAATACTGTTTGCGCACCGGAATGATACAGCATCGCCAAGGTCGCCATGCCCACCTGACTGTATAAACGCTCCGAGCCACAACCGGGAAAATAAAACACCGCATCCGATTCTTCGGCATTTTTTCCGATAAGCTCGGCATTACGCAAAATAGGAATAGTAGTGCTGTCTTCTACCCCTAATAACTTGCGCATCGGCTGTGATGGAATATCCGCTGGCATGGGCTTTTTAACAAAGTTAATCACCTGCTCTTTAATGGGCATTTTTCCATGGGTAGTATGGGGAATTTTACCTGCCACCAAAAAACCAAAACGCTTGGCGAATTGATGTCCCAGACGCTGAGCTTTATAAGACCATTCGATCATCACTTTACGCATGACGTTGATCACTGCCGGATCAGTCACATTAAGATAGGCCATGGCCAGCTTATTCATCAGCGAAAAGCGTTTTTGTTTGCGATTGCGTAAAATCGTACGCATCTGAATAGATACATCACCAAAATCAATGTTCACCGGACAGGGATTCAAGCACTTATGACACACAGTGCAATGATCGGCGACATCATTCATCTCATCAAAATGACGGATGGAAATACCCCGACGAGTTTGCTCTTCATAGAGAAAAGCTTCCATGATCAGCCCCGTGCCCAGAATTTTGTTACGCGGTGAATAGAGTAAATTCGCTCGGGGAATGTGGGTACTACACACTGGCTTACATTTGCCACAGCGTAGGCAATCTTTGATCTCATTATTCAGTGCACCCAGCTCACTGGCCTCAAGGATCAGTGCTTCTTGCTGCAACAATTGCAAGGAAGGCGTATAGGCATTTTCCAGTCCTGCATTCGCCATCAATTTGCCAGGGTTAAAATGATTATCCGGGTCGACTTTATCTTTATAGGTTTTAAACGCCGCTAAAATATCATCATTTAAAAATTGTAACTTAGTAATGCCAATGCCATGTTCACCGGAAATAACACCACCTAACTGTTCCGCCAGCCCCATGATTTCTTCCACCACCTTATCAGCGGTTTGCAACATATCATAGTCATTGGAATGCACAGGAATATTAGTATGCACATTGCCATCACCGGCATGCATGTGAGTGGCAACAAATAATCGACCCGGACGAATATCAGCATGGATTTTATCCAACTGTTCATTAATATCCGACAGATTCAGGCCACTGAATAATTCTTTTAATGGCCACTCAACTTCATCACGATAGGAAACCCGTAACACTCTTTTTTGTAATAGCTCAAAAAAGGTGAGCGATAATTGCTTTGTGTCTAATGAATAGGCGCTGGCAATACTGTCATCCAGTTGCCCTGCCGGTGTATCCAGTTGTTCCAATAAGCTATTCCAACGATATTGGACAGCATTAATCAGTTTCAATGCCGCTGTTTTCTTATCCTGCAGTATCGTATTGGTTTCTTCTGAGCCTTCAAATTCAGGGTTTTTTGAGCTGATTTTTAAATCACTATGTAAATATTTATCCACCGCCGCAACAATTTTTAACTTGTTTTTGATCGAGTGAATGATATTAATACGTTCAATACCCAGGGTATATTCTGCCAATTTATCCAGAGGAATAACGACATCTTCATTGATTTTAAAGGCATTGGTATGAGAGGCAATCGCCGCCGTTCGAGCACGATCCAACCAGAAATATTTTCGTGCTTCCGGGCTCACAGCAATAAAACCTTCGGCATCACGGGCATTGGCTAATTGCACAATTTTTGAAGCGGCACGTGCCACCATATCTTCATCATCCGAAGCGATATCAGCAAGCAATACCATTTTGGGTAATTCAGTACGGGGGGATTTAGTGGAATAATCAACGGCCTTGATATAACGCTCATCAAGATGCTCAAGACCGGCTAAGACCACCCCTTTTTGCGTTTTAAGATAGTCGATGGTTTCAACAATGGCGGGTACTGAATTGCCCATGTCCGAACCGAAAAATTCCATACACACCGTACGAATATGTTGTGGCATAGTATGCAGGATAAACACGGCAGAGGTAATAATACCATCACAGCCTTCTTTTTGAACGCCCGGCAAGCCACCCAGAAACTTATTGGTGACATCCTTGCCCAGCCCCAATTTGCGCAAATCGGCACCGGGAATTTCTAACACAGTTTCAGATTCGATGTCTTTATTATTGGCCGCCATGCGCGTGACTTTAAAGCGCACGGTTTCGACCTCGTGGATCTTACCCAGATTATGATCCAAGCGTTCAATAGTCATCCAACGTGCATCCGGTGTGACCATTTTCCAAGACAATAAATTATCCAGCGTCGTACCCCACATGACCGCTTTTTTACCACCGGCATTCATGGAAATATTGCCACCGATACAGGAAGCATCTTGTGACGTGGGATCAACAGCAAACACAAAGCCCTGCTCTTCTGCGCGTTCAGAGACTCTTCGTGTCACCACCCCGGCACCCGTTGCCACCGTCGGCACCGATATCAACTCACTGGCATCTGCATTATTCACCTGACAGCTCAATTGCTGCTGCACCACAGCACCTAGAGTATCCAGTTTTTCGGTATTAATCACCACTGAATAAGCCGTCAGCGGCACCGCACCACCGGTATAGCCTGTGCCGCCACCACGCGGAATAATTGCCAGCCCCAAATCAATACAGGCTTGTACCAGCGCCTGAATTTCATCTTCGGTATCCGGTGTTAGCACCACAAAAGGATATTCCACCCGCCAGTCACTAGCATCTGTCACATGACTGACGCGGGACAGCCCATCAAAGCAGATATTATCTTTACGGGTGATTTTATTAAGTGTTTTAAACACCCTGCGACGTTGTATCGCACTATCAATCAAGCCCTGCTGAAAGTCATTCACTGCCTGTTCAGCACTGGCTAATAATAACAATACCGATTCATTACCATCCGCACGCAGACGAATTTGTGTCAAACGATGATTTAAAGCCTCTAGCAAGGCATCACGGCGCTTGGGGTTTTCAATTAAGTCATCTTCAATAAATGGATTGCGCGACACCACCCAAATATCGCCTAATACTTCAAATAACATCCGTGCCGAACGTCCCGTCACACGTTTAGAACGTAGGGTATTTAAAACATTCCAGGATTCCTCCCCCAAAAAACGGATAATAATCTCTCTATCAGAAAAAGAGGTATAGTTATAAGGGATTTCACGAATATTGGTTAAAGCTATTTTTTTTGGGTCATTCATCGGGTCATACAAGACGGCTAGGAAAAGAGGCTAATTGTAACAATTTAATCAGCAAAAGAAAAAGGATAGAAAATGAGGAGATTGTTTTTAGTTGAGAAACCACTCAATATGTTTTAAATTAATATCTATACCCGTGATACGCTATTAAAAAGAAAAATAGACACTCAAGCAATCTGACCTATTGTTTGATTGGATTGTACCCCCTGATTGTAATTATTTTAATTAATCGTTTTACAGGTTATTTTGGCTTTATTCGTAGCCACCCTACGGGTGAAGTCAAAATGTTCTGGAAAATCCTTAAGATTCAGTGCATAAGGCGGTCGCAGTAGGTTTAACTGATTTTTTTAGGTTTAACGCAAGGCAACAAAAACTTCTTCAACGAATGTTAGAAGAAGGCGCTTTTAGTGATGGTATTAGTCGCAAGAAATACAAAAATTTAGTACGCAGTTCTGATATAACAATAAAAACCAATAAAAACCAATAAAAAAGACTAAATAAGCAGGTTCAGAATCATTGTAAATACTGACTCTATTGACTTCTCACTCGCTCAGCTATTCTTCTGATAATTTAACAACAGCAAATAACATAACACCAGCAAATAGAATACCTATGAAAATGATTGCCAATGCAGCGTAATCCATTATAACTCTCCTATTTCTTTGGTCTTTTTTGAAATATTGACCACTAATGCGATAATAGTCCCCAAAATAAAAATTGAAAAAACAACTCCAGCCCAAAAGAGCATGTCTATAAGAGCATCATCATAGCGTTTTAATAAACTACCAATAGTTATCACTAACACGCCGAACGCAATAGTCATTGCAACACGCAGAGTGGTCAGTATTTCCTTCACTTCATCAATTTTTCCCATAAACCAAGTATAGCAAATCACAGCTCTATTTCAATTGATATAAAATTAACCGCTAGAAACTAAAAAAGAGTCGTTACTGACGCATACAAATCAAAGAAATCAAAGCAAAATCAAAGCAAAATCAAAGGGTCAGAGTCATTGAATATCTTTTGATATCAAATATAATCAGTAATATGCAAGTAAAGACATATCAAAAGGATTTTATATGGCTCGTTTACCCCGGTTTAACTTACCCAACATTCCTCAACATATTATTCAAAGAGGCAATAACCGACAGGCGTGTTTTTTTTCAGAGCAAGACAACACTGTCTATCTCGATAAATTAAACGAGTATAGTTTGCAGCATGAGGTTGCTATTCATAGTTATGTGCTAATGACAAATCATGTCCATCTACTACTAACACCTTCTACCCCTCAAGGTGCGAGTTTGCTCATGCAATCCCTAGGCCGATATTATGTTCGATATATTAATCAAAAGTATAATCGAAGCGGTACATTATGGGAAGGTCGGTATCGTTCAACAATTGTTGATGATGAAAGCTACTTATTAACTGTTTATCGTTATATAGAATTAAATCCCGTGCGCGCAAAAATGGTCATTAACCCCGCTGAATATCCTTGGTCAAGCTATAGAAAAAATGCAATGGGCAAAGCCATTAAACTCATCAACCCTCACTCTTGCTATCAAGGATTAGGCAATAATGAGAAAAACAGACAGGAAAGTTACCAGTCACTATTTAAGCAAATAATCCCGGATTTTCAATTACAAGAAATTCGAGATGCTACTAATAAAGCTTGGGTTCTCGGTAGTAAAAAATTTAAAAAACAAATTGAAGATCAAACAGGTCGATGTACCTCACCATCAAGGCATGGGGGGGATAGAAAATCACATGAATTTAAACTTAGATAGAATCAACCAATCTGACCCCTTGATTTCGTGACCCCTTGATTTCTTAACCAATCTGCCCCCTTTATTTCTTTCAAAATTAACCGCTAGAAACTAAAAAAGGGTCGTTACTGACGTAACGACCCTTTTTTTCTAAAGTCTGAGTGCTATTTATAAGGCTAGCTTATACATAGTTCCTCAGGATTCTTATCGAAATAAGATTTAGAATTTGTGGATAATACCAACAGAGAATGCATCTGCATCATTACCAATTGAAGGTGAGTTAGCACTACCGTCGTGACCAGAGTTAGTCCAAGGAGTTGAAATAGAGTTCTTATTATTGTCTATGTCAGAGTAGGCTGCATATACAGTAGTACGCTTAGACATTTTGTGATCTAAACCAACAGACCACATAGTCGCGCCATCTTTACATTTTAAAGCACCTGAATTTGCAGCACTGTTACCACCATTACAAGTTTTCAGACCTGAATCATCACGGTCAACTAATTGCATCTTAATAGTATTGTTACCCATCGTATATGCTGCACCTAAAGTCCAGATTGATGGATCAATATCTTTAGTAAAGTTTTGGCTTTCCATGTCAACATAAGAAGCAGCTACTTTTAAGTCACCAAACTTATAAGTACCACCTACACGCCATGCACTGGAATTATCACGATCAGCTGGACGTGCTCCACCTGTAGGAACACGTCCATCTTCGTTATAATCAACATAAGCAACACCAGCCATTAAAGGACCATTTTTATAGATGGCATTAAAAGACCATGCACTTGCATCAGAATCATCACCACTTAAATTAACACCAGTACCGGCATCAATTACATAAGCAATAGTTGAGCTAAAGCCATTCATGTTAGGTGTGACATAAGCGACAACATTGCTAGCACGATTGTTGATTGTGCCGTTACGATTGTTGATTGTGCCGTTTTTAGCTAAACCAACACTAGTGATAATTGAACGAGTGTTACCCACTTGGTCATTAAATAAATCAATCTTACGACCAAAAGTTTTCATTGGTGAATCCCAACGACCAGCTAAAGCAGTACCCCAGTCACCCGATAATGTAATTGCACGGTTACGAAGACTCATGTCTTTGCCGCCTTTATTACCGTCCATACTCACGCCCCACTCGATTAAGTAACCGACTTTCATGCCGTTACCTAAATCTTCAGAACCTTTAACACCGATACGTGAAGAGTTTGAGCTCATAGCCCACTCTTTATATTTAGTACCTTCGTTGTTACTAGTGTTGTTATCTAAATAATCAATAGATGTATGAATCTTACCATATAGAGTAGGACCAGCAGCAATAGCCATCGCAGGAGCGATAACGGCAGCAGCTACAGCAGCAGCAATTAATTTTTTCATTGTATTTCCTTGGTTTTATTAAGAACTTATAGTTTTTAAAATAGGTTATTAAAAACTAAATCTTGTTAGTGCTTCAAATGCAGTTGACTCAACTGCTTTAAAGCAATGTTTCACTGACATGGGTTAATTTAGTCTCTTTTTATCGAAAATGCAACAGTTATTTTTCAAAAAAACGACATTTATTCCAATTTTGTAAGATTTTTTGTCATTTATTTGTAACAAAACAACAAAATTTTAAGTAAAATCGCTTTTTCAAGCACTTATTTGCTTTTTATGTCGTGTTTTATAATTCATTCACTGCTTTTTTATGTTGTTTTATTGCCACTAACATAGTTCGTAGGGTGGGCACGCCTTTTTGTGCCCACCTTTTGTACCTATGCAAGAAGAGTCGCTGAAACAGCGATGTTGACACAGCATGGGCAGATAAAGCCGTGCCCACCCTACGGGTGATGACTTTCAATATACTTCAATGTTGTTTTTGCGATAAAAATAAGCCGTTCACTATAGTCCAATAATTCAGCAAAGAGTTTTTCTAGTTCTTCATCGATATATTCATGAGCAATGGAATTTCTTAAATCTTTGATAGCACGAATATCTTCAATGTTTTCAAATAGATGACGTTTATGAGCATTATTAACCACATCAATTAAGGTTCCCTGTGGTTCAAACTCTGCTTCGTCAATGCTTCTAAACACTTTGCGGATTAAAAAGTCGGTACTGCGGGCAAAACGACTGGACAAGTTTTCAAAAATATCAAAATCAGCCATACTATAGCTATCTTTTAATCCGATAGATTTTGCCTGCTCATAGGAGTGTTGCAACCAAGCGAGCTGCTTGATGAGAAGCCCAGCATTATATTGTAGAACATTCGTTTTCATCTTATTTGTCATGTTTTAGATTGAAGTCTTATAGTTTGAGTGCTTGAGGATAGATCAGTTTTGCAAAAGGTGTATTAAAGCGACCATCATCAAGGATGATATCCATTTTTTGCTCACCAAAGCGTTCATAAAAATCCCAACGCAATTTGGCCAAGTCTTTTTTGGCTAATTGTTTGGATATAACCAATAAATCAATATCGCCCCCCTTTTTATAATCATCCACTCTTGAGCCGAAGAGATAGACTTGAGCTAATTTATCCAGCTCTGCTAGGGAAGTCTTGATGGTGTTAATTTCTTCGGTGGATAAGCGCATGTTACTCAATATCTTAGATAATGAAGTCTATGAGTTTTAATTATAACACATGAATTAATAGGCTCAGGCTTATCAATTCAGCTTATTTCGAAGAACCTCTAACTCTTTTTCTAAAGCATCTGCACGAATTTTTTCTTTTTCTTTCGCTGCAGCAATTTGTTTTATTTCATCTTCTTTTTGGTTTATCACTTCCTCTTTTTGATTTATTTCGTCTTCATTTTGCTTTCTTTCTTCTTCCATGAGTCGTCGTGTTTGTTCTATCATTTGATCTTTATCAGATAATTTATCGTTTAACTGATTAATTAATTCATCACCAAATGGAATATCAATATCCTTGAGAACAAAGCGTAATTTATAATTATCCACTCTCATATGCAGTCCAAGCATGTTGGAATAAACACCTTTACCTGATACGGCTGGAATTTCCTGATATGCGCTACCGTCCAGGCTGTATCCTTTTAATGTATATTTATCTGGATCAAACATAAAATACTCTGGAATGCCTATACGGGCAAACAAGTTTAGCTTTTCTACTTTATCTTTTCGCCTTGTCCCTTTGGACAAAATCTCCAATGCAAAATCAAGTCCTTTTTTCTCCCGCAAAACATTCCAGCTACTGCGATGATGATCGCTGACATCAAAAACTACCAGTAAATCCGGGTAAAATGCTCTTTCGCCTGGATATAGAGTATGTAAATCGGATGCAATAAAAACTTTCTTTCCCTGATTGCCATAGAAACGCCGTAAGACTTCTGTCGCTGATACCCGAGCCTGAAAGTGCATGGTGGTTTCACCCATCAGATTAAACTCATTTTCAAGTGCTGCAATAATCCTTTCTTCAACCTGCTTCTTTTGCGAAAAGGTTAATTGTTGCCATTCTTTTTCAGTAGGTACCAGAAGTGGATCGCTTTGTGAGGGTTTAGTGTCTTTTATTTTAGTTGGATGCATAACAGCTTTCCTGATTATTCTCTTTTATATGCTCGTGATACTTGAAAATGCAGACTTCATTATTTTAACTTAAAGCCTCGCTACGTTTCCAAGTATCACGAGTATACATAGTAGCACGAACCTATAACAAAAAAAGCCCTGCCAGTTTCCCGGCAGGGCTTTTTTGTACAACTTTTATCTTACATAGAGAGTAAGAAAAAGCGGTAAAACGAATTAACGTTTTGAGTACTTTTAACGCTTAGAGTGCTTTTAACGTTTAGAGTACTTTTAACGCTTAGAGTACTGGGGACGCTTACGGGCTTTATGTAGACCGATTTTCTTACGTTCAACTTGACGTGCATCACGGGTAACGAAACCGGCTTTGCGTAGGGCTGGGCGTAGGGCTTCATCATACTCTATCAAAGCGCGTGTGATTCCGTGACGGATAGCACCGGCTTGACCGGTGTTACCACCACCGCTGACGTTAACCATGATATCGAATTTTTCAAGTAATTCTGTCAATTCTAGTGGCTGACGAACAACCATTCTGGACGTTTCACGACCGAAGAATACGTCGATTGGACGACTATTAATAGTGATATCGCCTTTGCCTGGACGTAAATAAACGCGGGCAGATGAGCTTTTACGACGACCTGTTGCATAATATTGTGTAGACATAGTTTATCCTGCTTAGACATCTAGGGTCTTAGGTTGTTGAGCGGTATGTGGATGTTCGCTTCCGGCATACACTTTCATTTTCTTATACATAGCACGACCTAAAGGATTTTTAGGTAACATACCTTTAACTGCCGCTTCAATAATGCGCTCAGGTGCTTTTTCTTGCAACTTTTCAAAGCTGATGCTTTTTAGGTTACCCACATAACCGGTATGGTGATGATACATTTTGTCAGTTCTTTTGTTACCAGTAACGTGAATTTTTTCAGCGTTAATGACAACGATATAATCACCGGTATCAACGTGTGGTGTAAATTCTGGTTTATGTTTACCGCGAAGACGTCTGGCAATTTCCGTTGACAGACGACCCAGGGTTTTGTTTTCAGCATCAACGATATACCAGTCACGTTCAACAGTTTCTGGTTTCGCACTATATGTCTTCATTTTTACAGCGCCTGTATATTAATTTGTTTATTCTACATGTTTATTGAGTCGTCTGTGGTTTTATCCAGCAGAAGAATTGTTAATAAACACTTGTGTTTCAAAGAGCCCGAAATTATACATGAGTTTTCTAATTTTAAAAAGGGTTTTGCTTAAATTAGTTTTATTTATGTCTTTGTGCTTGAAAAATGCTTGAAGTAAGGTTGGGAAATGAATTTTTTGTGAAGATTTGAGGGATAAAAAAATACTTGATTACCCATAAAGCTCCGCCATTTTTAGGAGCTTTCCATTCATAGGTGGCGTTTTCATCGCCACGCATAAAAACCTTGGCATCATGTCTTTTAAGTTAAAGCGTCAAACCGATAACAAAATTCAGCAAGATACCGAGGTAAATGTTTTGAGTTAATGGAATGATAGCTTCCCTTCATAGAGTTTTTAATATTACCTATCATAGTGTTAACCCAGATAAACTCAATTTTATCAACACTTGCCGCACCACCACCCGTGACGATTGGAACATGCTTACAGTCAGCTTCTTTAACCGCAGGAAAACAATTTAACCCATCTGAGTAAACAGTACTTCCAGGTGTTAAATGAGTTTGTGCCCATCGTTTTATTTCACTGGATTTAAACCCTTTAAGCACATTTAAATTCATTGCAATCGGGTGTCCATCTTCATTAGTAGAAACGGCTGCAACGAACGGTGTTTTATTTTCTGAACCACGACCTCTGGAGCCGCCTCTGTGCTCACCACCCCAGTAGGCATCATCAATTTGAATGATGCCTGATAAAGGTTTACTGTCATCACGTTCTTTCATAACCTGCATGATCTTTTGTTTCATACTCCAGGCTGTATTGTAG
Source organism: sulfur-oxidizing endosymbiont of Gigantopelta aegis (assembly GCF_016097415.1). Lineage (NCBI taxonomy): Bacteria > sulfur-oxidizing endosymbiont of Gigantopelta aegis. The sequence continues at coordinate 221,602 of NZ_JAEHGE010000001.1, forward strand.
CTTACCTTAAGCTGTCTCTTTAATTCTAATGCTGAAACCGCTGTCTTCAATTGAGTCATAAGATGAATCGCTAAAAACCACTTAGATAAAGGCAGTTTGGTACTATCAAATATTGTCCCACAGGTTGCTGATGTCTGATGATGACAATGGTGGCACTGATAAAGATGGCGATGTTCTAGAGTGCAATAAGTCTTATTGCCACACTCTGGGCAAACAAATCCATCAGGAAATTTCCATTTAAATAAGGCTTGTCGGCACTGTTTGTCAGTGCCATAATCATTAAAAAGCTCAAATAAACTATAACCTTCTTGAAACTGAATTTTATTTTTTGACATCATTCTACTCCACACATAATCTATACTTTAATTATAGTATAATTATAGTATAATTATAGTATAATTATCGAAATATGGCGGAGCTTTGTGGGTAATCAAGAAAAAATAAGGCGCAACCAAGGGGGGGGAGTTACGCCGTTATAAAAACCACCAAAGGAGGATGGAGGTAAAAGTAACTGCTGGTCACTTCTTGTGAACAGTAATCAGTTAAATAACAATATACTGATATACTGATATACTATTATTTTGTCAAGTCTCTTTAAAAAATCAGTCTCTTTTTTTATGAATACATCGTTTCCATAAGGAATGCATTGTTATTAATACCTCAACTGAATGTATTTCTTTTAATTATTGATTGCTGTTCGTTATTCATTTGGGTAAACTATTGTTCTTATCATACGGAGGTGATATGACACATAGCCATGATCAAAATTTCAAAAATCTCATTTTAGATTATCCCATTCAGGCCATTCAATTTTTTGCCCCTCAGGAAAAGCTACCGAGTAATGAGTCTATCAAGGCTACCCCTTTGCGCCAGGAACAACTAAAGGAAAAATTGGGTGCTCGCTATAGAGAGCTTGATACACCCATTATGCTTGAATGGCCAAACAGTGATAAAAAGGCATTGATCTTTTTACTGGAAGAAGAAAGTCTAACGGCCCGTTTTTCTATTCGTCGTCTGGCTCACTATTGTTTGGATATAAGTGAGCTCTATAAAACAAGCTATATAGTGCCTGTCGTTATTTTTCTTAAGGGAGGGATTTACCCGCAATCTTTAAAACTTGGTAGTGAGCATCATATTTTCTTAAATTTTCATTTTATTGCCTGTGATCTGAGTACCTTGGATGCCAACCAATACCTTGAAAGTAACAACCTTGTTGCGCGATTAAATCTCCCCTTAATGTGCTATAATGAGTCTCAGAAAGTGTCTATTTACGCACAGGCAATCAAAGGCTTGATGACTATTGAGCCATCCATTAATCAACAAATGAAATATATTGATTTTATTGACCAATATATTGAACTCACTACTGAAGAACAGAAACTTTATCAAGATCGTTATTTAGCAGAAAATTCTGAAGGAGAACAATCAATGGGACATGCACAATTGCTTCGTGATGAAGGTATAGAACAAGGTATGCAACAAGGCATGCAGCAAGGAATGCAACAAGGTGAGGCAATGTTATTGCTCCGCCAGATTGAGCGTAAATTTGGTAAGGTACCCGCCACGATTCAACAAAAGATACAACAGGCAGATACTGACAGTTTATTATTATGGGCTGATAATATTTTAGTGGCTCAGCATTTGGAAGATGTTTTTGTATAACATCTTGTCGCTTAGCTCGGCAATTGCAGACGCTTGACGACGTTGCCATTGACTAAGTGCTGCGCGATAATTTCATCGAGATCGGCTTCATTTTTAAAGGTATACCAGATCCCTTCGGGGTAGATCACTAACACCGGGCCCTGACCACAGCGTCCCATGCAACCTCCGCTATTAATTCGTACCTGTCCGGCATTATGGATACCTAAATCTTTGCATTTATTTTTCATATATTTACGCATTTCGCGAGCATTGGAGCGCTGACAGCAATTACTGCCGTCTTCACGGTCATTGGTACACATAAACAGGTGCTTGGAATAATAGGACATTTTGGCAGGTGTTCTCCGAATTTATTTGCTTTGAGTGGTATAATAGCAGAATCTCTCTTAAAGAAATATTAGTGCTAGTGGATTATTTTTGACTATTCAACAAACAATTTCTCAGCTTACCAACCAGTGTGTTCTCTGTGGCTTATGTATTCCTCATTGTCCTACTTATCAGATATTTAGAACTGAGAATGAGTCACCACGGGGTCGGATTACACTTTATAAAGCGTTGGCTGAAGCGCGTTTTGAAGTCTCAGATGAGAGTCGTGAAGGTTTGCTAACTTCATTGGATCACTGTCTGAGTTGCCGTGCCTGTGAAAAAATGTGCCCTTCTCAAGTGCAATATGGCCTTATCAATACCCTGGGTCGGGCATTAGTCGCCGAGCAATTTGCACAGAAAAAATCTTTATTGAAGTCCTTTGATAAGCAGCGATTAGTTGAGAAAGTATTGGTGACACCGGCTCTACATTCTTTAGTTAAATTTTCAGCAAAGTTCATAGCACCGCTTGAATCATTGACTACTGGCAGTACTTATAGTGATGAGATTGCCCTTCAGCCATCTAAACTACGGGATTTTTATCCTGCCAATGCACCTCAAGCACAGGTAGTTTTGTTTAAAGGCTGTAGTAGTGACTTGTTTGGGCAACAAACATTGCTTGATGCCATTGTATTATTAAATGCCTGTCAATTTGATGTCATCGTACCGACTAAACAACACTGCTGTGGTGGCATCAGCGCTCGTCAGGGTGATCAACAAGCGATGGCACAATTGACAGAACAGAACCGGCAACAATTTAAGCCGCTATTGAAAACCAGTCAGGCACTGATTTCTATCACCAATAGCTGCACGGCACAGCTTAAAGACTATGCTGATGTGGATTTTACTCATCAAGTGAATGATATTATTACTTTTTTAGCTCCGGCAATCAAAAGCAGTGGGCTACAGTTCGCGCCACTACCTATTGGATCGGGTTCACAACAGGTCGGGGTTCATGTGTCTTGCAGTTTGAAAAATGTGCTCAAGGGAGATGATTTGTTATTTGATTTGCTGGCACAGATACCTAATATTGAATTAATAAAAATTGATGATCAATTTTGCTGTGGCGCGGCCGGTAGTTATATGATCCAATATCCCGATGTTGCTAATCGCTTGCTGGATGATAAAATAACTGCGGTGATAGCTCAAAGTTATGAGTTAATTGTGTCTTCAAACATTGCTTGTAGTTTGCATTTTAAGCAGGGGTTGAAAACACATGAAGAAAAAATTGGCCGTCATGTTGAGGTCATTCATCCGATACAATTATTAGCACGGCAGTTAATTACATAGGAATCAATATGTCTACTCATCAACGTCAATATTCTGCACTGGATCATTTGCTGTTTAATATTGATACCGGCGTGCGTACTTTGTTAGGCGCACCGCAGACAACTGAAAGGAAAAATCCTGCTGAGGCACAGCCTGAGAGCGATCTCAGTGAGGCTGATAAGAAGCTTTCCGGACGTTTGATGCGCATTAATCATGCTGGAGAAGTGTCGGCTCAGGGACTTTATCAGGGGCAGGCATTAACCGCGAAGCTACCGCATATTCGTGAACAAATGGAGCGTTCGGCACAGGAAGAAAATGATCACCTCGACTGGTGTGCCACTCGCTGTCAGGAGCTTGGCACACATGTTAGTTTATTAAGCCCGCTTTGGTATTTAGGCTCACTCACCATTGGGGCTATTGCTGGTCGTGCTGGTGATAAGTGGAGTCTGGGCTTTGTTTCTGAAACGGAGCATCAGGTGGTGCGTCATTTGGATAGTCATTTGCAGCAGATGTCAGCAGAAGATCTTAAAAGTAGAGCGATTTTAGAGCAAATGAAAGAAGATGAGCTGCATCATGCAGTGATTGCCGAAGATGCTGGTGGGGCGAGCTTGCCTGCGGCAGTGAGGGCGGCGATGAAGCTTTCTTCTCAGGTAATGACACGCAGTGCGTATTATTTGTAGTGTTCATGGCGGGTATTGTGATGCGCTTCGTACCTCAGCAGCATCCTACGAAAGCCTTTAGCAGCGATGGAAAGCCTTTAGCGGCAATGGGAAGCCTTTAGCGTAAATAAAAAGCCTTTAGCTAAATAAAGAAGTCGATGAAGCTCTTTTGTTCTAAGACGCTGGCATTTTGAATGCGTTTGTAGGTATTTTGAATGTTTTTATCATTTTGATCTTGTTGTGGACTTAGAAAATCACTTTCAGGGGTGTTTGCATCGATATATTGAGCCTGAGTATCACGCACTTGTTGAGAAATATCGACTCGAGCCTGCACTTCCATTCGAGAGGCCTGGGCAGCAACGGAGCGATCTTGTGACGATGGATCGGCAGGTGCTGAAGCCGCACGACGAATACGTTGTGCTTTGTTCAGGGTTGCTTGGGGATCGCCTGCAACGGCAGAAGTATCAATGCTCACCTCACCACCCACCGCATAGCGTTTGTTATCGGGGCCAGTTTCATAGTCAAAACTAGCACCGCCTTGGGCTAAATCACCGGCAGCAGAAAGATGTGCCTGCTCATGCGCTTTGACTTCGGTGTCTCGGCTACGTAACTTTTCAACTTCTAAACGCTCTGATTCGCTTAGTTCAGATGAAAATTGCTCGGCTGGTTTGGTCTTATCGGTGGGTTCTTTTTCATCAGTGCTATTTTTATCAGTGCTATTTTTACCGGCAATGCCCGTCTGCTTTGCTGGTGCTTCACTGACCTCAGAATCACCTTTTGCACCGAGTATTTTCGGCTGCTGTGTTTTTGTTTGCGCTGTTTTTGTTGCTTCTGTTTGTGTAGCCTCTGTTTGTGTAGTGCTTGTATTTTGCTTATCAGCAAATGCGATCTGGCGTGCTTGAGCTGAGAAAGTCGCTGTATCTTGAGGCGCTGCGGCAACACGAAGCCCTTCTATCTGTCGAGCAGAATAGACTTGGGGGCTGATGCTTGAATTGACGGCACTATTAATGTTCATTAGCGTTTATTCGTATTCACAAATGCTCTCAAATATTGACAAAATCTTCTCTCAACAAAAAATGAGACTCCTCTAAGCCATTGGCGGCCAGATAAATTGAAACTTTAGGGTATAGGTAAAATTTTTTTGCAGATGCCATAAGAATGAAAATCTGTTAAAATGCCCGAAATTAAATTTAGAACAACGCTTTATAAAAAGTAAAAGGTTTTTATGAACAGACAAAACTCATTCAATAGAGAAGAGTTATTGCAATGTGGTCGTGGTGAGATGTTTGGCCCCGGCAATGCGCAATTACCATTACCCAATATGCTGATGATTGATCGTATCGTCGATATCAATGAAGATGGTGGCGCTCATGGTAAGGGCGGTATTATTGCAGAACTGGATATCAATCCTGATTTGTGGTTTTTCGATTGCCATTTTAAGGGTGATCCGGTGATGCCGGGTTGCCTTGGACTGGATGCTGTTTGGCAACTGGTTGGCTTTTATCTGGGCTGGCTAGGTAGTCCCGGTCGTGGCCGCGCCTTAGGGGTTGGTGAAGTAAAGTTCACTGGACAAGTGTTACCTACAGCGAAAAAAGTGACTTATAAATTGGATCTAAAGCGAGTCATTACCCGCCGTCTGGTCATGGGCATTGCGGATGCCAGTATGTTGGTGGATGATAAAGAAATTTATACCATGAAAGACCTTCGAGTCGGTTTGTTTACTTCTACTGAAAACTTTTAATTTGTAGGGTGGGCATGGCTTCATCTGCCCACGCGGAAGCATGATTGTACTATTGTAAGTCTACCCAGCGTGGCCACAAAAAGCGTGCCCACCCTACGGGTAAACAGTTCGTGTCTACGAAACCAGTCGTCCATAAAGCGTATTCATTTGTCTGCCCAGGTTTTTTGTTTCCTCATCCAGTTGTGCCCAGCTAAATTGCCATTGCCAGTTTCCTTCGGTGGTGCCCGGCGTATTCATGCGCTCTCCTTCTGCCAAGCCCATTAAATCCTGCATGGGGATAATCGCCAGCTTAGCCACCGATGCCATTGCTGTGTTCATGAGCACTTGGTTGAGTTGTTCATACGGGAAATTAAAATATTGCTGGAGATAATGTTTTTCATCGTCATTCAGCGTATTTAACCAGGCTTGTGTAGTGTCATTATCATGCGTGCCGGTATAGACCACACTATTGAGCTGATGATTATGGGGCAGGTAGGGATTACTGCTTTCACCGGAAAAGGCGAATTGTAATATTTTCATACCCGGTAAGTTAAATTTTTCACGCAGTTCGTTGACTTCATCGGTAATAATACCCAGGTCTTCTGCCACCAAGGCCAAATCGGGATAGGCCTGATAGAGAGCTGTGAGTAATTTTTCACCGGGGGATTTCACCCAACGACCATTAATGGCTGTCTCTTCTTCTGCGGGAATTTCCCAGCTGGCTTCAAAACCACGAAAATGATCGATGCGTACCAAATCAAATAGGCTCTTTTGGGTCTGAATACGTGCTTGCCACCAGCTAAAATTGGTCTTTTCTATATTTTCCCAGTGATAATGAGGGTTCCCCCAACGCTGGCCGGTGGCAGAGAAATAATCGGGAGGCACGCCCGCCACAACATCAGAATGTCCCTGCTCATTGAGCTTAAAAAATTGTCGTTGCGCCCAGACATCAGCACTATCATGTGCGACAAAGATCGGTAAGTCACCAAATAAATAAATGCCCTGCTCATTGGCATAATTTTTTAGTGATGCCCACTGGCTAAAAAATAAAAATTGCTCAAATTGATAGGATAAAACTTGCGCTTTCAGGCGAATTCTCGCCTCATTTAAGGCTTCTGCTTCTCTGTTTTTCAGTGTGTCCGGCCAATCAACCCAGCTTTTTTGCTGCTGCTCATTTTTTAATGCACAATAAAGGGCAAAGTCATCCAACCAAAAAGCTTGTTCCTGAATAAAGCGATAAAAGTGCTGGGACTCTTCACTTTTATCAGTCTCAGACTCCAATTGCTTATGAAAATGATTAAAGGCGATAGAGATACATTTTGAACGGCCATACTTTGAAGTATAAGGGGCATCGGTAAAACAATGGTGCAAATCATATTCAGCCAGCCAACCCCGTTCAACCAACCATTGCAGGTCAATAAAATGTGGATTGCCCGCATGAACTGATAAAGATTGATAAGGTGAGCCATCACCATGAGTCGGCCCAAGCGGCAGGGTTTGCCAGACGGTAAAACCCGTCGCTTTGAGAAAATCGACAAAACGGTAGGCATCTTCACCAATAACGCCCTGCCCATAAGGCCCGGGCAAAGAGGTCAAATGCAATAAAACACCTGAGCGACGGGTGTCCAGCGGTGCTGACTGATTATATTGACAATTCATTTAGTTTTTCCAGATCTCATTCTTTTCCCGGGCGCATGGTACCACCGCCCGCAGGTGAACCACTGCCCTGGGTAAAGACTTGAGTGAGATAGCTGGGCGGTAAAACTCCCAGATATTGATATAATATGGATAAATTCAAGCGAAATAGGGATTCAAAACTACTCACAGAATCGGCAGGATTGTAATCGCCAAACCACCAGAACCAGTCAGAGCCTTCGCAAACGGCCAATTGCTGTTCTGCTCTAGCCAGTTCGCCCGGATCAAGTTCTCTTCTGGCCACGACACTATCAAAACATTCTTTGGCCTGAATCAACATATCCCAACCACGGTTTTTTGCCCGATCACCAATCCAAGTGGAAAATGAGCCATAAACCCAGCTTCCAGCCACTAAAGAAGGCAATTTGGTGGGTGTTACATCGCTAGTAACGCAATCAGCAAACGTGCTTAATTCCATATCAGGGTGTTCAGCCAAACGCTGATACAGCGCTGTTAGGAAATAGTAGCCATTTTCCGGGTAATGCTCCCAGGCATTCTCACCATCCAAAATAATTGACACCACTCGACCGCGTTGATCGTCACGGTAGTTTACTATCGTTTCCAGATGCTCAACCAGATTACCTACTGCGTCATCGGCATGCCATTTAGAATAGGTAAAGCCAATTAAGTCCGACAGGCCATCATCACGGAAAAAGCATTGAATGGGGCTGTTTTCGGTCTGTGAAGCATCTTGTGTGTCTGCTGCAGCAGCGTCTATAGTATAAGCTCGGTGCACACCCACATGATTATATACATCGTCCAACATATCCGCACGACTGAGGCTATTGTTGAGTACGCTACCGCCGGTTGCAACCCATTGAAAGCCATATTCTGCTAAGATTTTCAGGGTTTCATCACTCACCGCCCCTTCTGACGGCCAACAGCCCACGGGCTTAAAACCAAAGTGATTTTTAAAAATATCCAGACCCTGTTTAATATGCCAATGCACCCGCTCTTTGCCACCCGGATAAGTGGTTTTTTCCGGTAATGGCACATCTGGCATAGCCTCTCTGGCAGAGTTTATGTCCAGCATTAAGGGCATAATCGGGTGGGCATAAGGGGTGACTGATAGTTCAATCTGTCCTGTCTGCGCCAGCCTACGATAGCGGTCAATAATATTATTATGAATATCACCAATGACTTCCAACAATAAATAACGATCATTTAAGGTATAGTCACTTTCTTTGTACAGTAGGCGTTTTATGCGTGGGTCATTGCGCTTAACCGTTTCGCCAATCCAGGCCAGATGATGCCAGGTCAGCATATCAAAGAGATATTGTTCATGCAGATAAAAAACGGTATCGGGATTATCAATGAACCATTGCGACATATTAGCCAGTTTTTGATAAGCCGGAAAACGATCAATCAGACGCTCACGATTAGCACGCAAGCAGTCATTAATCAGTTGCAACCTGAATTGCGGGCTGGAAGGTAATTTTTCACTGGTCAAACTGGCCAATAAGGGATCGCGCAGCGGGGTGTTATGACGTAAGAAGTCTTTGATTTGTTCTTTATAGTCTTCAATTTGTTCTAATAAGGTGGGGGTAAAGTTAACGACAGCGCGGGCACCGGGAATATTTTCCAGATGATCCACCATATCCACATAGTCTTTAATGACGTGTAGATAGGTCCAGGGCAATTGGTATTCGTTCTTTCTTAGATCCCGATATTCTGGCTGGTGCATGTGCCAGCAGATGACAACTTTTAATTTGTCGTCACTTTTCTCTTCACTTTTTTCTTCAGTAAGGTCTTCATTTACAGTACTCATCAAGGTCCCTTTTAGACTTTTTTAGCTATGACATCATCTCACGGTATGTTTTTTCGGCCCAATCATATCTGAGGTCACTAGGACGATACCACCTTCTGACACCCGGAAATTCTTTTTATCCTCAGCGCGATCAACGCCAATTTTTGTACCCGCAGGGATCTGCGTGCCCTTGTCAATCACCGCATTTTTAATAATGCAATTTTGTCCTATCACCACTTCCGGCAAAATCACCGAATCTTCTATCAGCGAATAGGAATTCACCCGTACATTGGAAAACAGCAGTGAATGCGATACTTTAGCACCAGAGATAATACAACCACCGGATACCATGGAATCAACGGCCATACCTCTGCGTTCATCGTCATCGAAGACAAATTTTGCCGGTGGTAATTGCTCTTGATAGGTCCAGATAGGCCAGATGTCATCATAAAGATTCAATTCTGGTGACACACCAATTAACTCCTGATTCGCCTTCCAGAAAGCATCCAGTGTTCCCACATCACGCCAATAAGTTTGACTCTGCTCTTCTTTGTAATTAAAAGAGTAGGCAAAAGCACGGTATTTATCTACCACATGCGGAATTATATCCTTACCAAAATCACGAGAGGAATTAGGATCATCCGCATCACGGATGAGTTGCTCGAATAAAAAGTCTTTATTAAAAATGTAAATGCCCATAGAAGCCAAAGCACAATCTGGGTTGCCCGGTGAATGCTGGGGGTTTTCTGGTTTTTCAGCAAACTCAATAACGCGGTTATTCTCATCAACAGCCATCACACCAAAGGCTTTAGCTTCCTCCACTGGTACTTCAAAACATCCCACGGTTAAATCCGCCTGGTTTTCAACGTGCTTGGCGAGCATGGCACCATAGTCCATTTTATAAATATGATCACCGGCCAGAACCAGTATGTATTCAGGATTATGTACGCGCAAAATATCAAGATTTTGATAAATTGCATCCGCAGTCCCTAAATACCAATTGTCTTTGATACGTTGCTGTGCCGGCATGAGTTCCACAAATTCGCCAAACTCACCACGAAAATGCCCCCAGCCTTGCTGAATATGGCGGATCAGTGAATGAGATTTATACTGGGTGGCAACAGCAATACGACGGATACCGGAGTTAACACAATTTGATAGCGGGAAATCAATAATGCGGAATTTACCGCCAAAGGGCACACTGGGCTTGGCTCGCCAGGCAGTCAGTTCTTTTAAACGTGAACCCTGCCCGCCAGCCAGGATAATGGCCAAGGTTTCACGGGTAATACGACTAACAAAGCGATGGGTGTTTTCAGTGGACACTGAGCTCTCCTTGAGTGCTTGCGTTGAAAATAGGAACAAAAGTGTTGAAATAAAAAGTGTCAGGATAAAATACTAGGTGCTCGATCCACTTCTACACTTTAATAGATAGGTTCAATTTAGCATAAAAGCAATACGACATACTGTTAATCACATCTATTTATTGATCGGAATCAATAAATAGATGTGATGCTTCAGCAATATAAATTTAAACTATTATAATTCTTTCAAATGACAGTATAATGAATCACTATCTTAGTTAGGAATAGATCATGCAAAGAAAAAGGAAAAAAGACAAGGAAAGGGAACAATCGTCACTACAACATGATTTATCCCGCATCATAGAAGCCAAACACCATGATCCCTTTTCAGTTCTAGGCTTTGATCAAGAAAACCAACTCATTCGCGTCTTTCTACCCGCGGCTGAAAACGTACAGCTCGTGCTACCTAGCAAGCCTGATGCAGAACTTAGTCGAGTGCCTGAAAGTGATTTTTTCCAATGGCAGGGTGATCTCAGTTTACTGGACAAACACTTAGAATTAAAGTGGCTGGATAAAAGCGGCTATCAACATCAGGGCTATTACCCCTATACTTTCGCCCCTCAAATCAGTGACTTTGACCTACATCTTTTCAGCGAGGGCAAGTTATTACAATGTTATAACGTGCTAGGCTCACACCCCAGAACCATCGATGGCATTGAAGGCATGTTCTTCGCTACTTGGGCGCCGAATGCCGAGCGAGTCAGTGTCATTGCAGACTTTAATCAATGGGATGGACGTGCTCACCCCATGCGGGTACGTGGTGATAGAGGTGTTTGGGAGTTATTTATTCCCGGGGTTAAAAATGCATATTTATATAAATATGAAATTCTTAATCGCCATAGTGGTGAAGTCTTAGAAAAAATTGATCCCTATTCACAACAATATGAATATCGTCCTGCAACGGCCTCCATCACCTCAGCAACCGATGATTATCAATGGCAGGATGCACAATGGTTAAGCCAGCGAGAAAAAGATAACTGGCAACACAGCCCCTTGTCCGTTTATGAACTGCACTTGGGTTCTTGGCAGCGAGGCTCACAAAATGAATTTCTTAACTACCGTGACTTGGCACATCGTATTGTTGACTACATAAAGCCGCTCGGTTTTACTCATATTGAGCTATTACCGATTACCGAGCATCCGCTGGATGCTTCCTGGGGTTATCAGGCAACGGGCTATTTTGCCCCCACCAGTCGCTTTGGCAGTATTGACGATTTTAAGTACTTTGTTGATTATTGTCACCAGCATCATCTTGGCGTACTTGTTGACTGGGTGCCTGCTCACTTCCCTAAAGATCCCCATGGTCTGGCGCAATTTGATGGCAGTGCCTTATATGAACACGAAGATCCTCGACTCGGAGAACATCAGGACTGGGGGACTTTAATTTATAATTTAGGCCGCAATGAAGTTAAAAACTTTTTACTTGCTAGCGCCCTATTTTGGCTAGATAAGTTCCATATTGATGGACTCCGCGTGGACGCGGTAGCATCCATGCTGTATCTCGATTATTCTCGTGAAGAGGGTCAATGGCTGGCCAATAAACATGGCGGCAATGAAAATCTCGAAGCCATTGATTTTCTCAAAGAGCTTAACCATCTGACCCATGTTGAGTATCCCGGTACCCTCGTCATCGCCGAAGAATCAACATCTTGGCCTCAAGTTACGCGCCCTGCTTGGTTAGGAGGCTTAGGCTTTACCATGAAATGGAATATGGGCTGGATGCATGATATTTTAAATTATATGCAACTGGATCCGATCCATCGTCATTACCATCATGACAAACTCACTTTTGGCTTGCTGTATAGTTTTTCTGAAAACTTCCTGCTACCTTTTTCTCATGATGAAGTCGTACATGGCAAAGGCTCAATGCTAGGTAAAATGCCCGGTGATGATTGGCAACAATTTGCTAACTTACGCCTGCTTTATACTTTTATGTTTACTTATCCGGGTAAGAAATTACTCTTTATGGGCAGTGAATTTGGCCAACGTGCAGAGTGGAATTTTGATCAGGCACTTGAATGGCATGAGTTGGAAGCCGACTCACATCGAGGGGTGAAAGATTTGGTGGCTCAACTGAATCATTTATACAGTGAAATTCCGGCATTACACTACTATGACTTTGATGCTCAAGGCTTTGACTGGGTCGATTGTCACGATTCTGACCAATCAATTCTTATTTATCAACGCAATGGACCCACTGATTCGGTCATCATTGTGTTAAATTTCACCCCCGTTGTCCGAGAAAACTACCGGATTGGCGTACCTTTTGGCGGTCATTATGAAGAGCTTTTAAATTCTGACTCCAGTTACTATAATGGTACAAATATAGGCAATAATAACCCCATTGTCAGTGAAGCAATACCTTGGATGGATAAAGATCATTCTATCAGTATCACTTTACCGCCTTTGGCAGGTCTTATTATAAAAATGATTGATTGAAACAATAATAGATTAAGCAATGAAATCTAACTATAAAATATTATTTATCAGTAGCGAAGTTTATCCCTTTGCCAAAACCGGCGGCTTGGGCGATGTCTCCAATAGCCTACCCAAGGCATTAAAAGATTTGGATCAGGACATTAGAATTTTAATGCCCGCCTATCCCTTTGCTATTCAAAAAGCAGACTCGATTCAGTATGTTGCTAAAATTGATTTACCTGAACGGGGTTTTCCCGGTCATTTAGGCTTGTCTTATCAGCAACATCGTTCCAAAGAAAAAAATCAACAAAATAGTGTTGCCATAATCGAAACCACTTTACCGGATAGCAAAGTCAAAGTCTGGATGCTTGAATCCGAATTATATAATCGCTCTGGCACACCCTATTCCGATGAAGACAATCAAGAATGGCCGGATAATGATTTTCGCTTTGCGCTATTAAATTATATCGCTGTTGAAATCGCCATGGGACGTACTGAGCTCAATTGGCAGGCTGATATAATACATGGCAATGACTGGCAGGCAGGTTTAGCAGCCGTGTTATTAGCTCAAGAAACAGTCGCTAAACGACCTGCCAGTGTTTTTACTATTCATAATATGTCACACATGGGGGTTTATTCTCGCAAGCGTTTTGATCAATTAGAACTTGATCCGCAGTTATGGAATCATCATGAGTTAGAGTTTTACGAGAACTTTTCTTTTATTAAAGGCGGGCTAATTTTTTCTGATCGTATCAATACCGTTAGCCCCTCTTATGCCAAAGAAATTCAAACCGAAGAATTTGGCTATGGCTTAGCGGGTTTATTAGCCCACCGAAAAGATCGACTTTCTGGTATCTTAAATGGCATCGACATGCAGGAATGGGATCCTGAAACCGATCCAATGATTGAAAAAAATTATTCCCTTAAAAACATTGCTGATAAGCAGGCGAATAAACTGTCTCTACAAAAACATTTTCATTTACCCGTCAATAAAAATGTTTTGCTATTAGGCATGGTGGCGCGACTGGTTTATCAAAAAGGCGTTGATCTGATCATCAAAGACATGGAGGATATTTTAGAGTTGCCCGTGCAGTTAGTGATCCTTGGCTCAGGAGATGAGGAATTAGAGAAACAACTCACTCAATGGGCGAAAAAATATCCCGAAAAAATTCAAATCCAATTAGGCTATGATGAAGCATTATCTCACCAAATCGAAGCCGGTGCAGATGCTTTTCTAATGTCTTCACGTTTTGAACCCTGCGGCTTAAATCAATTGTATAGTTTGCGCTATGGTACCATTCCTATTGTAAGAGAAACCGGTGGTTTGGCTGATACAGTGATTCATGCATCCAATGAAAACCTGAATAATAAAACGGCCACTGGTATTGTTTTTCATGAAGACAAAGGCTCGACGGTATTAGATGCAATCAAACTCACATCACTTTTATATCAAAGCAAAACCATTTGGCGCAAACTCACCAGCAATGCCATGAAGCAACACTTTTCCTGGCAAGAAAGTGCCGAGCATTATCTCAGCCTCTATACACAGGCCATTGAAGATAGAGATAAAATAAAAACTCAGAAGCCAATGATAAAATAACATAGAGCCTCCCCTTTTCGCCTCAGGGTGCCTACTTTTGGCAAAGGGGGAAACTCTATGTTACTTATCTTGTCTTATATTAGCTGTCACAATTTTTGGCATCTAGTTTATTGCGCCAAAACTGATCGTTGGAATCAAATAAACGAGAGGACACATCAGGACCCCAGGTGCCCGCTGGATAGGTGTGAATATAGTCCTGTTCTTCCATCCAGGAGCGTAATACCGGATCGACAATTTGCCATGCCCATGAGACTTCATCAAAGCGTAAGAATTGTGATTGATCACCTTCCATGACTTCTAATAATAAGGCTTCATAAGCATCAATTTTAGCTTTGTTATCACAAGAATGGGCTTCAAGTTGGGTGATTTCCGTTTCCAATTCCAGGCCTGATTTTTTGACCTGCATTTCAATTCTCAAACATTCTTCTGGCTGAATATTTAATAAAATCCAATTGGGTTCCATTTGTTTTAATGCAGTATCTTTAAACAACTGCTGTGGCGGACGCTTGAAACGAATGCTCACTAAGAAGTTATTTTCTTTCATGCGCTTGCCGGTACGCAGGTAAAAAGGTACACCTTTCCAACGCCAATTATCCACATAGAGCTTCATTGCTGCAAAAGTTTCCGTGGTACTTTTTTCAGCCACCCCTTCTTCTTCAAGATAGCCTGGCACTCTTTCACCATCAACATGACCACCGGAATATTGCGCACGAAAGGCATGCATATTCACCGAATTTCTACTGATAGGACGAATGGAACGCAGTGCTTTTACTTTTTCATCGCGTAAGGCATTTGCGTCTAAATTCGCCGGTGGTTCCATCACCACAAGGGCCAGCATTTGCAGTAAGTGACTTTGAATCATGTCTCGCAAAGCACCCGCAGAGTCATAATAATGCGAACGACCTCCCACACCGGAGCTTTCAGCATGGGTGATTTGTACATGGTCAATATAATTGCGATTCCATAGCGGTTCAAGCAACAAGTTAGCAAAGCGGAACACTAAAATATTTTGTACCGTATCTTTACCCAGATAATGATCGATACGATAAAGTTGCTCTTCTCTAAAACTCTTGTGCAATTGTGTATTTAACACTTCGGAACTTTCTAAATCATGGCCGAAGGGTTTTTCAATCACTAGGCGACAATAGCCATTATGCTCTTCATGTAGGCCACTACTCACTAGATGCTTGGTGGTGAAATTATAATCCTGTGGGCGTATCGCTAAATAAAAAATATGATTAGCTGGGAAAGTATCTACATTTTCCAAGCGTTTTTTTAAAGCAACGAAAGACTCTTCATTTTGTAAATCGCCTTGCTGAAAATGCAGGCGTCGGGTAAAACGCTCTAAAACCTGTGCATCGAGTCCACCACGAGCGCGGTCTTTTATTTCTTTAGTGACTTCTGTTTTCCACTGCTCATCATCCCAATCCCTGCGACCAAAGCCAACAATGGTCACTTCATCAGGCAAGCGTTTAGCTTCTTCCAGATGATATAATGCGGGAAGTAATTTATTTTTACTCAAATGTCCCGTCACGCCAAAAATAATGAGCGTACAGGGTTCTTTAAGCAGTTTTTTATGTGAATTAGCATTCATGATTCAGTAGCCTCAATTCCATTCGTGATGAAAGAATTCACCCAAGGGCTTATCTATACGTTCAAAGGTATGGGCACCAAAATAATCGCGTTGGGCTTGTAGTAAGTTGGCTGGCACCGATGCCATGCGATAGCCATCATAAAAAGTAAGCGCAGCCGCAAAACCCGGTACAGGTATGCCTGATTCAATTGCCTTTGAGACTGTTTTACGCCAGCCATTTTGGGTATCACTGATGGTTTGTTGAAAAAAGTCATCCAGTAACAAGCTTTCTAATTGCGGATTGTTATTATAAGCCGCTTTAATATTATCTAAAAAGCGACTGCGAATAATACAACCACCACGCCACATCAAAGCAATACCACCATAATTCAAGTTCCATTGGTATTCTTTGGCCGCTTCACGCATCAACATATAACCCTGTGTATAGGATATTATTTTTGAAGCATAGAGGGCTTCTTTAACAGCATTGATATAGTTATTTTTTTCATCTTCTGTATATTCAAAAGCCAGTGTCGGACCTTGCAATACTTGAGAGGCTTTGACTCGCTCTGACTTTAGAGCCGATAAGAAACGGGAAAATACTGCCTCACCGATTAGAGTTAAGGGAATTCCCAACTCTAATGAATTAATTGCAGTCCATTTACCCGTGCCTTTTTGCCCGGCGGTATCCAGTATTTTATCGACTAATGGCTCGCCGTCCGTATCTTTAACGCGTAAAATCTCACTGGTAATTTCAATCAAATAGGAGTTCAGTTCACCCTCATTCCAACTTGTAAAAATATCCGCGATTTCATCCACACCTAAACTCATGCCTTCACGTAGAAATTGATAGGCTTCACAGATAAGCTGCATATCACCATATTCAATACCGTTATGTACCATTTTCACATAGTGACCCGCACCTTCTTCACCGATCCAATCGCAACAGGGCTCACCATCTACTTTAGCGGTAATACTTTGGAGAATACCTTTGACTTGAGGCCAGCCATTTTTATTACCTCCGGGCATAATGGAAGGTCCATTTCGTGCACCTTCTTCACCACCAGAAATACCCGTACCTAAATAGATTATGCCTTGTTCTTCCAGTGCTTTTACCCGTCTTGTCGTGTCGGTATAAAGTGAGTTTCCACCATCCATAATGATATCGCCGATGTCCAGATGGGGTAGCAATAGGTCAATAAAATGATCCACAACCTCACCGGCTTTGACCATTAATAAGATACGTCGTGGTGATGACAGGCTGGCAACAAATTCTTCGATTGAATGACTACCAATAATGTTTGTTCCCTTGGCTTCACCCTTAAGAAAATCATCCACTTTGCTTGTGGTACGATTAAAGACAGCTAAGCGAAAACCGTGATCATTAATATTCAGGGCTAAATTTTGCCCCATTACTGCTAGTCCTATTAAGCCTATATCAGCCTTTTCCATGGTAGCTCCAGTGTTGAATTTAAAAAATTCCGTTAATAGATGTTCATCTATAGTATAGAACTATTTAAGTGCATTTCTAGTGCTTTTTCAGTGATATTTAGCAATGATGTAAGCTATTTAATTTTGATGCGCTTCGTTCCTCAGCAGCATCCTACGAGGCATCGCATCATGACAGGCAGGAAAAATGTTTAACTAACAGCCTGAACGGGGATCTGAGTATTGGTATGGCTAATATTATTGCCATCATCAACATAAACGAGGGTTGGTTGGTAGGTTTTCAGTTCTTCTTCATTCAAACTGGCATAGGCAGCAATGATGATTAAATCCTTGGGATTGGCCTTGTGAGCAGCAGCACCATTGATGGAAATAATGCGTGAACCAGCTTCGGCTTTAATAGCATAGGTCGAAAAACGTTCACCATTGCTAATATTGTAGATTTCGATTTGCTCGTATTCCAGAATACCTGCCGCAGTCATTAAATCCGTATCAATGGCACAGGAACCTTCATAATCAAGTTCTGAGTGAGTAACGGTGACTCGGTGTAATTTGCACTTAAGCATTGAACACTGCATGGTTTATCCTAGTGAGTAATCGATGAATCAAATATGAACCGTTAAAAAAGGTGGGGTATTTTACCATGATTGATTTTTTTTTCAAATCGGGGGTTTTATTGTTTACATACTCGTGATACTTGCAGGTTGTCGAGTAAGCGTGTCGTGCCTAGGTATGCGGTGACCAGTATGACCAGTTCTTTATCATCGTCAGTGGGTAATGCTAAATTTCTTGCTCGAATACAGAGGTAGTCGGTTTTAAAGCCTTGGGCATCTAATTGTTTGATTGCATCTTGTTCTAATTGTGAATAATCACATACTTTTAGCTTGGTGGTATTATTTTTCAATTGTGTTGCTAATGACTTTAAGGTTTTAAATAATGCTATTGCTTGTTGTTTCTGAGAATCACTCAGATAAGCATTGCGAGAACTCATTGCCAGACCCGTGCTTTCACGCACAATGGGATGGGCAATAATTTCAATCGGTAGGCACAAGTCCTTCACTAATTTATAAATGACTTGTAATTGCTGGTAGTCCTTAGCGCCAAAAATGGCCTTGTCGGGTTGCACCATATTGAACAGCTTGGTCACGATAGTGGCTACACCGGTAAAATGTCCGGGACGAGCAGCACCTTCCAGAATATCCGCTAGTTCAGGTGGCACTATCACTTGCATTTGATCTCTGCCACCGTTTGAGGATTCCGGATAGATATCAGACACTGCCGGAGCAAAGAGAATATCACAGTCTATTTGACGCAATTGCGCAGCATCTGCATCCAGAGTACGAGGGTATTCTGCAAAATCTTCCCCCTCACCAAATTGCAGGGGGTTGACAAAAATACTACAGACTATGATATCAGCCTGGGCACTCGCCAATTCGACCAATTGCAAATGCCCTTGATGTAAATTACCCATGGTGGGCACAAAGCCTATGCTTTTTCCGGCACTTTTGTGCTCTGCAATAAGCTGTCTTAGTTGAGCAATATGATGGATGATTTGCATGAATATAAAATCTTTGACTGTGGTTAAAAAGCTAACTAGTGCCCATCCGTCAATAGGTTTTTTTATATAAAGAACCGTAGGGTGGGCACTAACTAAAAAAATCTAATTAAAACTATGTTCTGCACTGGGAAATTGCCCATTTTTTACTTGTTCAACATAGGCTTTAAAAGCATCTTGAATGGAATTACTGTCATTTAAGAAATTTTTCACAAAGCTTGCGGGAGTTCCCTGAGTCAAGCCCAGCATGTCATAACTGACTAGGACTTGGGCATCACAAGCAGCACCAGCACCGATGCCAATGACGGGGATTTGTACGCTGGCGGTAATTTGTGCCGCTAATTCAGCCGGTACACATTCTAATAATAAAATATCCGTACCTGCCTGCTCTAAAGCAATAGCATCTTTGAGTATTTGTTCGGCTTCTTCTGGAGTACGTCCCTGAATTCGATAACCACCCATTTTATAAACTGATTGAGGCAATAAGCCCAGATGAGAACAAACCGCGATGCCACGATTTGCCATAAACTCGATGCTGGCTAATAACGTTGCACCACCTTCAATCTTAACGATATGCGCACCACCCTCACTGATCAGGCGGGCAGAATTGCTATAAGTTTGTTTTTTGGTGACATCAGCGGCAAAAGGCAAGTCAGACATAATCAATGACTTGTAGCACACTCTGGAGACATTGGCGGTATGGTAGACCATCTCATCCATAGTGACCGATAAGGTACTCGCCTGACCCTTAACAACCATGCCTAAGGAATCACCCACGAGAATCACTTCAACACCGGCATTTTCCTGAGCCATGGCAAAACTCGCATCATAAGCTGTTAGACAGGTAAATTTTTCACCTGCTTGCTTCATTTTTTTCAGTGTCGTTGTGGTTATTTTATTCATATTATTACAATGTTTCAGTCTCTATTTAGGCACAGATCAAACCTTGTTTACACTTCAGATGTAGGATGTGGTGAGGAACGAACCGCATCAATGGTTTTAAATGTACGTCTTTGATGCGGTTCGTTCCTCACCACATCCTACCAGTGTAAAGACAAATGCCTCGCTGCGCCCTGAAAGAAGTGCCCTTGGGGTGTATCTCCAAGTATTAGGGGTATATATTTACTCTAAATCCGCTCTAAACCTGCCCAACTTGTCTGTTTGGCTAAATCAGCTAAATGACCCAATGCTGGAATTTCAATATCAATACTCTGCTCAATGGCTATTTCAAACAAGGGGTGTATGACAAAATTACGCTGCTTGATTTGCGAGTGAGGAATCATCAGGTTCTCTGCCTGTACTATTTCTTCACCACGCTCACCAGCCAGTAAAATATCCAGGTCCAGTGTTCTAGCGCCCCATTTTTCCAGGCGTTTGCGCCCTTGTCTGGCTTCCAATTCATGTAATTGTTGCAATAATTGTTGTGGGTTTAAATCACTGTCAATCAAGACCACCGCATTAATATAGTCATTTTGCCTCGGTGTATCAGGCAAGGTCAACGCCCGGCTTTGATAAAACGATGACTGACTGACAATCACCATGACACCCGTATTGGCCATATTGCTCAAAGCGGTTCGTAGTTGCTCCACTGGCTTATCTAAATTACTGCCTAAACCGATGTAATAATTCATAACTGATTAACTACTTTGCTTAATTATTTTGCTTAACTAGTGCCCATCCGTAAATAGGTTTTTTATATAAAGAACCGTAGGGTGGGCATGGCTTTATCTGCCCACGCTGACTCAAGCGCTTATTATGTACACTTTCAGCGTGGGCACAAAAAGCGTGCCCACCCTACGGTCAAAATTATCAAATAATCCTAGAATAAACGGATGGACACTAGCTATTTTACTTAGCTATTTTTGCTTAAAACAGGCGTACGGCGACGCTTGCGCCGTTTTGATTTCTTTTGCCCCTTCACTAAAGCATCACACATCGCTTCCTGTTCGGATTGGTTTTTCGTTTGGATATCCGTCCACCAGGTACACAATGACGCTAATTCAGTTTCACCCACCTTATTTCTTAGCAATAGGAAATCATAACCGGCGCGAAAACGCTTATTGGTCAAGGTACGCATCGCACGCTTTCGCGTGGGATGTTGCAATTGTGACTGCATGTGCCAGATTTCCCGTATCATTAAACTAAAACGCTTGGGAATTGAGGTATAAGCCTGCTGACGAGTAAGCACTTCACGGCTGGCACTGATTAAAGCTTCAATCTCATGCTCACCACGCTCTATAAAGCGATTTTTGTATTCATGCATGGGATACCAGAGCAATACCGCAAGAAAAAAGGCTGGATTGACTGATTTACCCGAAGCAATACGTTCATCAGTATTTCTTAAGGCCTGTTCAACAATTTTAAGTGTCTTCTCATCCTCTTGTGAGCCGATGATGGATGTTTCCGTCATCGGAAACAACAGCTCAAATAACTGGTATTCTCTGAGTAACTGAAAACATCTTAGGCCATAGCCACCCTGAAACAATTTAATGGTTTCATCAAATAAACGTGCGACCGGAATATCTTCTAGTAAATGCCCTAATTCAAAAATCTGGTTGTTAGTTTCTTGCTCCATCTGAAAATCTAATTTAGCAGCAAAGCGCACAGCTCGCAGCATTCTAACGGGATCTTCACGATAGCGCGTTTCAGCATCACCGATCATACGCAAAATTTTATTGTTTAAATCCTCCATACCACCTGTAAAATCAACAATCGAGTCATCACGAATATTGTAGTACAAGGCATTAATGGAAAAATCACGCCGCAGGGCATCTTCTTCCAGACTGCCAAACACATTGTCACGAATAATGCGGCCTTCTTTGTTTTGATCCGCATGACTAGGGCTTTTGCCTTCGTGCGGGCCTCTAAACGTCGCCACTTCAATGACATCACGACCATAGAGAATATGCGCCAAACGAAAGCGACGACCGATTAAGCGGCAATTGCGAAACAAGCGTTTCACCTCATCCGGATGGGCATCAGTGGCGACATCAAAATCTTTGGGCTTTTTCCCCAGTAGTAAATCTCTTACTCCCCCACCCACAAGATATGCCTGATAGCCCGCGTCTTTTAGACGATAGAGCACCTTTAAGGCATTAGCACTGATGGCATCCCTGGAAACTCCATGCTCTTGACTGGAGATAATCTGCTTTTTTATTTTTATTTTCATTCCTGATTTTCCATTGGAAAAAACAATCATCCTGAAACTTATCAACTCATAATAATGAGTTATATTACGTTTTTATTATGTTTTTTATTAGTTTGTTATTGAATTTATTATTGTTATTATCAAATTAAGCAATATTTAGTCTCTGTTTTAACATATACAGCTATAAACGCTCAATAATAAAGTTCTTCGGAGCTACTTTCACCGTATTTTATATTATTGATAATTTCATGCAGCTTTAAACTCAGATCATAACGACTACAAAAATAATTCGTTGCTAACACGGGTCCATAAGCTGTAAATCCTGAGTTCTGCAGGGGTTTCCATCGGGGGCGTTCCCTAGGCAAAAACACCTTCTTACCGCTTTTATCAAGCGCACCATAGGCGTAACTCTTTAAGTGTTGATCCGTGCAGCGCAGGCCATCATAAACCACATTGTCGGCACCACTTTTGGAACGAATCACCAAACTATAACGAACCACTCTATCATGACCAATAACGATACTACTTTCATCAATAAAATATTGATAACTTTGATGTGTGGGGGGAGCATCAATAGGCAATAAGTTTTTTTCTAACGGGTATTGCGGTAAATTCGATGCATCCTCTTTCCAGACAAAATCTTCTACCCCTTCATTGTCCAGATTTTCATCAAAATGAGCGTCCCAATTGTCCCACACATCAGCACTCGTTCCCGTGCTAATACCCGCACTAAAGATAAGTAAAACAAGGCAAGCCAATCGCTTTGCCTTTAAAGCTTTTCTCTCAACACCTAATATTTTAACAGCCTTATTCATTCATAAATCTCAAATATATTCAATTATAGTAAGGTCTACCTAGAGTACACGCACCTAGTTTTATACACATTCAGCGCAGCTTAACATTCTATTTCACTAAAAAGCTTTACCATCTGCTAGCGCAATATTACAATTATGCTCAAATTTAGAGCGATTATAGCATTGAACGCACCGGAAACACTGAATAAGCCAAACTATATGATAAAAAAAGTCAGTACTAGCAAACAAACAAGCAAGCAATAGCCGAAAAAAAGCAGACCAATCATTCAATTTTGAAGCCTCACTCAATGAGCTGGAGAAACTGGTTGATGCCTTAGAAAACGGTGATTTAAGTCTGGAGCAATCCCTACAGGATTTTGAACGCGGCATTCATCTGACCCGTGCCTGTCAAAGCGCCTTAACGGATGCCCAGCAAAAAGTACAAATTTTATTGGAGCAAGATCAATCCAGCTCGCTTGAAGATTATATTTCTCCCAGCACTTTGCCTTCTCAACCAGATAAAGCATAGGATAGTCAGCCCGTGCAGCTAAAACAATTAACTCAAGACTATCAACAGCGTGTTGATCAGGCGCTTGAAACAATTCTTCAAAACAGTTCAAATATTGCCCCTGAACTACATCAGGCCATGCATTATAGTGTTTTTAATGGTGGCAAGCGTGTGCGTCCCTTATTAGTCTACCTGACTGGAATGGCATTAAACATTGCACCAGAAAAACAAGATGCCGCCGCCTGTGCCGTGGAATTAATTCACTGCTACTCTCTGGTGCATGATGATATGCCCGCCATGGACGATGATGATTTACGCCGAGGCAAGCCCACCTGCCATAAACAGTTTTCCGAAGCCACCGCATTACTCACCGGTGATGCCCTGCAAACACTGGCTTTTGAAGTGCTGGGAAAAAATACGCAGATTGATGCTGAGCAAATCGTAGCCACTATAAACGCCCTGGCTCATGCCAGTGGCGCTGCGGGCATGGCTGCTGGTCAGGCCATTGATTTAGCGGCGACCGGACAACAACTATCACTGCAACAACTAAAACTCATGCATGAACACAAAACCGGGGCATTAATTCATGCCAGTGTCAAAATGGGGGCTTTATGCGCACCAGAAACAAGCGCAACTGAATTGGCTGCGCTGGAACAATATGCTAACAATATTGGCCTATCATTTCAGATCAAAGATGACATTCTGGACATTGAATCCGACACCGAAACATTGGGCAAACAACAAGGGGCTGATATTAGTCTCAACAAGGCCACCTATCCAGCCTTATTAGGTTTGGCTGGTGCCAAAGAAATGGCACAGCAATGCCATCAAAATGCATTGGATAGCCTCAATATTTTTGACCAAAAGGCCGATCCACTACGCTGGCTGTCAAAATATATAATTACCCGTGATCACTAATTTAAGGTATAATCCCAAGTTGACCTGAAGCGCTTGCAGTAAAAACACTCTTTTAGACCGCTTTTTATTCAGCTTTTTTGTTCCGTTTTGTAATTGCACTCTCATGATGATACCCCAATAATATGACTGATCTTTTGCGTTATCCTTTACTTGCCACGATTAAATCACCGGATGATTTAAAAGGCCTGGATAACGAACAACTCTTATTACTCAGTCAGGAACTACGCACATTTTTATTGCACACCCTGAACGAAGTGGGTGGTCACCTGTCTTCAAATCTCGGTGCCATTGAATTAACCGTTGCTTTGCATCATGTTTTCAATGCCCCTGCTGATAAAATTGTCTGGGATGTCGGCCATCAGGCCTATCCACACAAAATACTCACCGGACGCGCCCAAACATTACGCAGCATACGCCTAAAAGGTGGCCTTTCTGGATTTCCAAAACGCTCAGAAAGCCCCTATGATGCCTTTGGTGTAGGTCACTCAAGTACCTCAATCAGCGCCGCCTTAGGCATGGCAATTGCCGCCAAACAAAACGGTCGCCATAGCAAGTCCATTGCCGTTATCGGCGATGGTGCAATGACCGCAGGCATGGCCTTTGAAGCCCTGAACCATGCCGGTGATCTGGATGCTGATTTGCTGGTGATTTTGAACGACAATGATATGTCCATCTCACCCAATGTGGGTGGTCTATCCAATTATTTTGCCAAAGTCCTATCCGGAAAGTTTTATTCAACCGTTAAATCGAATTCCAAAAAGGTGCTCAGTTCTATGCCTTCAGTTTGGGAATTAGCCTGTCGTGCGGAAGAACACATGAAGGGTATGGTCGTGCCCGGTACACTCTTTGAAGAATTAGGCTTTAACTATATTGGCCCAATTGATGGCCATGATTTACCCGCCCTGCTGACCACCTTAAAGAACGTTAAAGAATTACCTGGGCCACAATTTTTACATGTCGTTACGCAAAAAGGCAAAGGCTTCGAAGCAGCAGAAAAAGAACCCACTAAATACCATGCTGCGCCTCCGGGCTTTTATAACCAGGTACTGAATCAAACACAGCAAGACTCAGAAGACAGTTCAAAGGATAGCACACAAGAAACTGCTGCCTTAGCCACAGCGCCTATCGGCCTGACCTATACCCAGGTTTTTAGTGAATGGATTGTCGATGCCGCCCATAAAAATGAACAATTAGTCGGCATCACACCCGCAATGCGTGAAGGCTCCGGACTGGTGGCTTTTTCAGAGCAATTTGAAGATCGCTACTATGATGTCGGCATTGCAGAACAACATAGTGTCACTTTTGCCGCTGGTATGGCCTGTGAAGGCTTAAAACCCGTTGTTGCTATTTATTCCAGCTTTTTACAACGTGCCTATGACCAACTGATTCATGATGTCGCCATCCAAAACTTACCGGTATTATTCGCCATTGACAGAAGCGGTATCGTCGGTGCGGATGGTGCAACGCATAGCGGTAATTTTGACTTAAGTTTTATGCGCTGTATTCCCAATATGACCATTATGGCACCGGCGGATGAAAATGAGTGTTACCACATGCTGGACTTTGGTTTCGCACTGAATTCACCCGTTGCAGTGCGTTATCCTCGTGGCAAAGGACCTGGCATTGCCATTAATAAACAACAAGACTTAGCCATCGAAGTGGGCAAGGGCAAATTAGCGCTTGATAATCAAGGCCTAAACAAAGAAAGCAAAGCAAACCAAGCTCTCCAGCGTGTTACTATTTTATGCTTTGGCAGCTTACTCAATGAAGCCTTACTCGCTGCTAAAGCATTAGCCGCAAATTATCATATTAGCGTCTTCAATATGCGCTTTATTAAACCACTGGATAAACAACTGGTTCAGAAACAAGCTCAAAACTGCGAACTACTCATTACTTTAGAAGATAATAGCATTATTGGTGGTGCCGGCAGTGCGGTCAATGAATGCCTGGCCATGCAAACAAAAAGCTCTGTCATGAATCTCGGCTTGCCCGATGAATTTCCTGAACATGCCACTCAACAACAGGTTCATCATGATTATGGCCTTGATTGTGAGGTGATTATTAACACCATTAAGCAGCAACTCTCTCAGCAAATCCCTCAGTAAATCACCTAGCGATTATGAGCTATGCTTGTTATCTCGCACATGGATGCCTATAATTTGATAATAATACAAGAAAAAGCATTATCCTAGAAAAAATGCTTTGATAGTCGCTTTAGGAAATAGGGAAATAAATGGGTCTTCTAACACTGCTAAAAAATATTTTTTCGTCACCCGAGCCGGAAAAAATTCCAGCCCCCGTTGCGAAGATAGAAATGCTGCAAGCCGGTGACGCTGAGCGTTTTAATAATGCGGGCAATGCCGACTCACCAGCCAATAAGGATGATTTTAATCACTCAAGCATTGATAGTGACACCCCCCATAAAATCGATGCCACGGTGCTGATCGTTGATGATTCAAAAACACAGATCGCCGCCTGTCAAAAATGGTTGGGCGCTGCGGGTTATAAGACCCTTACTGCGCTCGATGGTAAAGAAGGCATTATTAAGGCCACCAAGAAACAACCCGATCTCATCCTGATGGACATCGTGATGCCCAATGTTAACGGCTTTCAGGCAACACGCTATCTCAAGCGTCAAAGCACCACCAAGCACATTCCTATTGTCCTCATTAGTGGCGAAGAGCAATCTTCGGGCAAAGCCTGGGCAAAGAAATTAGGCGCGTGCTGCTTTATGGTGAAGCCCATGGATAAGGACAAACTGCTAAACCTGACTCAGCGGATCGTCTCTCACTACAGCATTGCTCATGCGAGCTCGACTCATGAAGAGAACGAAAAATCGACATGATAACCAGAGAATTTTCGGATATTGATCACGCCAGTATCAAGGATTAAATACTGCCCTTTGATCCCCATCAACACCCCTTCGACCAAGGCTTGTTTATCCAAATTAAATGATTTCACCTTTTGTGGGTATTCAACGACTGGATAGAGAATTTCCGTCATCGCCTCATTATCAATTTTACTCACTGCACCCTCAGGCAATTCAGCTGATAATTGTTCAATTTGTGCCGCAAAAAATGCTTGTAATTCCTCTTGATGCAGTAGCAAATCAATTTCTTCCACCTGACCTTTGAGCATTCTTTGCCACTGCGTGCGATCAGAGATTTTTTCTTTGTATAAAATTTCCATCAAGCCGGAATAATAGCGCTGACTGACTTTAAAAATAGCCAAAGCCTGAATCGCCCCCTGATCAATCCAACGGGTAGGCAGTTGATCACCACGGGTAATACCCACTTTTATACCTGATGAATTTGCCAGATAAACATAGTGTGATTGCATACAATGATCTTGCCCCCATTGCGGTTCACGGCAAGTACCCTGCTCAAAATGACATTTTTCCGGACTCATGATACATTTATCACAAGAAGCCAGACGGGTAAAACAAGGATAACAATGCCCTTGATTAAAGCTTTTATTGCTTTTACGACCACAGGCCACACAATGAATCTCATTTTTATAGCTGATGATCAGGCGCTTGCCCAGCAAGGCATTTAAATCAATTTTTTGTGGCTCAGCCCCTTCAAGCTCATCGACCAGAAGTAGCGAATAATTCACCGGTGTGGTGGCATTTTCATAATGAGTGTGCATTTTTCGTAAATGCCCGCTATATGTTGTCATAAGTTCCTACTTTGTTATTTTGTTAATGCCATGCGCCATTGCGCCCATTCAAAACCACTCCCTGGGTCAGTTTTTCTACCCGGTGCCACATCACTATGTCCGACAATGCGTTCTGGCATAATGTCAGGATAATAAGCCAGCAAGGCACTAACAACCTCGGTTAGGGTCTCATATTGAGCTCTTTCAAAAGCACTATCATCGGTACCTTCCAACTCAATACCAATGGAAAAATCATTGCAGTTTTCCCGCTCACCTAATTTCGATTGCCCTGCATGCCAGGCACGCAAATTCAGATCCACATACTGCAGCAACTCACCATCTCGGCGGATCAGTAGATGAGATGAGACTTTTAACTCACGCAGCGCATCATAATAGGGATCTTTATTACAATCCAGCTCATTAGCAAAAAAAAGACTAATATCATTCCCCTCATAACACCCCGGCGGCAAGGATATTGAGTGCACGATAATGGCATCAATAGGCATTTTTTCAGGTCGTTCATTATGATTCGGTGAAGGATTTTTACGGGCTTGTTTGAACCAGCCGTCAGATATATCATACATAAGCGAAAAAAATACCCATTGTTTTGTTTTAATTAAGAAAAATGGCGTGAAAATATCTATAAAATAGTCTATTATTAGCGTTGAGTGAGAATATAGTCACTTTAAAATATTCAAATTAATAGCTATTGACGAATTAAACATCAGAAACGACAAAACGAGCAGTAAAATTCATTATGAGTAATTAAATTTTTTTGTTATTGCGGACTGGCTCAAAGACATCATGGCTCAATAAATTTATGCTCTAAATCATACTCAGAGTTTATAGATTAGAGTTTATAAATTTTAGCTTAATTTAGTTTCACATACTGTTTTTGGTTCTAAGCATTTTCTGCGCTAACAAACACCTGATTTATCAGGGTTCCAGCGGTAAAATCAACACCAAGAATAAAACATGGTATAGTTCAAATGCAACCGAAGAATAATATATTACAGTTCAGTAGACAAGAAACAAGTGTCTCTAAAAACGGGCGTTCATTACAAAAAAATAGTCTACCACAAAATTATCAATCACAAGACTCTCGTTTACAAGATTCTCGTTTACAAGATTCTGAATCTCAAAATCCTCAATTGCAAAAGAATAGGGTACAAAGTTCAATGACACCTGAAGGTCCGTTAGGAGATTTAATCAAGTATGCCAGCCAGTGGGCGAATAATGCTGTATCTAAATTATTTGATAATGTTGATACACAACTATTCGAGATGGCTGAAAAATCTGAAAACTCAACTGATCAAAACATTTACTTCGACGCAATGCGCATTATCCGCTTACGTCGTAGCATCGCCTATGAAGAGTTTACCGCACGCATTCTTGAAAGCTTCAGTCTGCAAAGCATTCAAAACGGACAAAAAATCAATGCCACCAACGGCACTGATGACGATATTAATATAGACAATCTCACGCTTGTTGAAGACGATAACCTTGAAGAAGATTTAGCAACCCATAATATGATTGCTAAAGCTGAGAGAGATAACAAGGATTCACTTAACCAGCTTAACCAGAGAATGGTTTATCTTTATAATGATTTGAAAATCAATACCCTTAATAGCCCATTAGGCCCCACTTCATTGTGTAATTCATTTGCTGTGGCAGTGAACACCCTAGAAGCTGAAATTAAAGTTAAGTTATTAATTTTCAAATTATTTGACATCAACTTCATCAGTCAGGTTAATGAGCTCTATGAAAATTCCAACCGACTCCTAGTTGAAAAAGGCATACTCCCAAACCTTAAAGCAAGTTACAAGGATGCCGTTAAGAGAAATCCTCGTCCTGCTGGTGACGGCTTAGGGGGTCTAATCAACACCCCCGTGCAAGACGGTGGCGGAGAAATGGGCGATACAGACTTTCCACAGTATGCCGAGCAAGGCATGGGTAGTGAAGAAGATGCACAGGCCTTTGCCCTGATTCAACAACTTATTTCTCAAAATAGACCTCAGCAACAATCGGTGCCTCAGGCACAATACGCTTCAACCGAAGATGTCGTGTCATCCTTGTCACAATTACAAATTTCACCGGACATGCTGGCAAACAATAATACGGTCAACACCGGCGGTGTCATGGCAGGTAGTGGCGCAGGGGCTATCACTAGCGGTTTACTTAAAGAAGCCTTAAAACAGTCACTACAATCCAGTCAACACAAGCAAGCTATCAACCAGAATGATGATGACTTAATTGATGTCATTGGAATGTTATTTGATTTTATCCTTGATGATCACAATCTTGTTGACTCTGTTAAGTCCCTGCTGAGCCGTCTGCAAATTCCAATCATTAAAATTGCCTTACAAGACAAAGGTTTTTTTAGAAGCAAAAGTCACCCAGCCCGCAAACTCCTCAACGAATTAGCCAATGCGGGCTTAGGGGTGACCGATGCCACCAATGCCCAAGACAGCCCACTATTTCTTAAGCTAGAAAGTCTGGTCAGCCGTGTAAGTAACGAACAGGCCGACGAAAGTGATAGCGCTTTTTTTGAAGAACTACTCGAAGATCTACATCGATTCTTAATCCAGTTCAACCAGGGTAATGGCCATAGAAAAGGCCCTTCAAAAGAAGCCGCATTGAAATTGGTCTGTACCGAACTCAATTCACGTATGAGCACAAAGACACTACCCAGAAATATTGTGCTATTACTTGAACGAGTCTGGAAAGATGTCATGTTTGATATATTTTTCACTGATGGCATGGAAAGTGACGAATGGGATATGGCCATGACCTTTGTTGATACCCTGATTTGGAGTATTGATCCCAAGGCCGATATTCAAAGCCAAAAACAATTGGTGCGAGTCATACCAGGAATTTTAAATGCATTAAATGCTGGCCTCGATAGAATTCACTACCCCAAAGAACTCCGCGAACAGCTATTACAAGATTTACAAAACTGCCATCTCGCCTGCATGAAAGGTCAGGATATCAATGATAGTGAGCTATCACAAAATGAAGCAATCTATCTTTCTAAAGAGCATTTAAATGCTATTCAGCGTCGTCGTAGTACCGACGCTCACGATCTACCACCAACAGCGACAACAGCAGCAGAGGCTGGTACTGCCGCGCCGGTGACTGAGACATTCGATGGTAGTGAGTTAACGCCTGAAGAGTTGGAAAGCATCGATGCTGGTATTGATATCATGTTGGATGGTGACTTATCTAACTTGGATGCCCTAGAAGAAGAAGACCTACTCGCCTCCTTAGAGGATGGCTCAGAAGAAGCCATCGCCGATGATGGTGATACAGATTTAATAGAAGACAGCTTTACCCAACAGGCACGTGCTCTAACAGCCGGAGCCTGGGTCGAATTTCAAGGCAGTGACGACAAAAGCTATCGCGCAAAAATATCCTGGATGAGCGAAGATGCCAGCGCCTATATTTTTGTCACCCAAACGGGTCAGATTGCCGAGAAATCCTTACAAGGCCTAAGTGAATCACTCAGAAACAAGCAAGCTGTCATTTTAGATGAGTCGCCGGTCTTTGAACGTGCCATGGATGCAGTGCTAGAAGGCCTGCAAGAAAACGTGGAATAACGATCTTCAATAAATACCCGCACCTTAAGACACAATCAGGAAGCCAGCAACTTGGCGTGATCATGATGGTCATTGCCATGGCTGTTGGCCTGTTCTTATTGACCCAATATTTTCAAGACGTCCTAAGCACGCAAGATAATCCCAATCAAAATATTGCCACCACCCATGATGGTCAAGTTAAGGAAGTTAGCCTCAAACGTAATCGTGCTGGTCACTATGTTGCCACGGGCAGTATTAACGGCCAGCAGGCAGTCTTTCTGCTGGACACCGGGGCAACCTATGTGGCTATCCCCGAACATCTTGCTGCCCGCCTGAACCTAGCAAAGGGGCAACAAATTCAACTTTCTACCGCCAATGGCCGTAGCATCGGTTATCGAACCCGCATCCAAAGGCTCAGTATCGGTCAAATTCATTTATACAATATAAAAGCTGTCATTACGCCGAATCTTGAAGATATTTTGTTGGGTATGTCGGTCTTAAAACAACTGGAATTTACCCAGCGGGGTAAATTCCTTACCATACGACAGTATTTATAAACTAAGATTCAGGCTAACGACTGTGCAGATTGATGCGCATCGTGCCTCAGCAGCATCCTACGAATAGGACTTGTTTTTCATTGCCTCACGGGTGAGTTTAAAAATCACTGGACTGAGTAATAAGAGGGCAATCAAGTTAGGCAATGCCATGAGCGCATTTAAAGTATCGGCTAATAACCAGATAAAACTTAAGTCCCCCAACGCACCAATTGGCACAGCCACAATCCATAAAACCCTAAAAATCATGACCGACTTTACTCCAAACAAATATTCCGTACAGCGCTCACCATAAACACTCCAACCCAAAATAGTCGTAAAAGCAAACACCGCCTGTGCTAAAGTCACCACGATGCCACCCATTTCCGGCATCACCTGCTCAAAAGCCGCAATTGTCAATGCAGTGCCCTGAATACCTGACGTCCATACTCCCGTGATAACAATCGCCAGACCAGTAATACTACAAACAACAATGGTATCAATAAACGTCCCAAGCATAGCAATCATGCCCTGACCGACAGGGTTATTTGTTTTCGCCGCCGCATGGGCAATCGGCGCACTACCCAAGCCCGCTTCATTAGAAAAAATACCCCTTGCAACCCCCCATTGAATGGCCATAATAATCGTTGCCCCAGCAAAGCCTCCCGTTGCCGCTACCGGATTAAAAGCACTCTCAACAATCAAGGCCAATGCAGCAGGAACCTCAGAAAAATGGGTCAGCAAAATAACTAATCCAGCGCCCACATAAGCAATAGCCATAATCGGCACCAACTTACCTGCCACCTGGGCAATACGTTTAATGCCGCCCAAAACCACTGCACCAGTCAAAATAAACAAACCCACCGCAGTCACCCACTCAGGAATATTAAATTGCGTCACCAAGGCATTAGCCACCGAATTAGCCTGCACCGTATTACCGATACCAAATGAGGCTAAAGCGCCAAATAAAGCAAAGGAGAAACCCAGCCAAAGCCATTTTTTCCCCAGACCATTTTTAATATAATACATAGGTCCACCGAGATAACTGCCATTTTCATCCACCTCTCGATAATGCACCGCGCAAACCGCTTCAGCATACTTAGTCGCCATACCAATCAAGGCCGTCAACCACATCCAGAACAAAGCCCCCGGCCCACCAATAAAAATAGCCGTGGCCACCCCGGTAATATTACCCGTGCCGATCGTTGCCGATAAAGAGGTCATCAAGGCATTAAAAGGCGAAATTTCCCCTTCTAGCTTAGCCGATGCATCCGACCTGCCCTGCCAAAGCAATTTAAAACTCTTAAACAAATTGAGCAAGGGCATGAATCTAAGCCCTAACATCAAAAACAGCCCCGTACCAAAAATCATCACCAGCATAGGCTTGCCCCATACAAATGAATTCAACTCACTCAAAAACCCCGTTATCAACTCCATCTTTTACCCTTAGATTTTTAATTTTTAAAAACACAAAAGCGGCTTAAATCTTCTTCGTGGGTTGGTGCTGAGCATAGCGATGCCCAACAAAGGTGCTTGATTCTACTATTGTTGGGCATCGCTACGCTCAGCACCAACCTACAAAGTTGTCGTAACATTAAGCTTGAAAAAGGTCGCATTATTGTGAAGAACCATAGGCTAACACAGTCAATTTAGAAATCACTCAAATTTCATTTAGTATTAACTTTGAAATCCATCCCCGAAGCAGATAAAATCACCTAACCCAAACCAGTTCAGGACATGACATGCTCCCCCACTCAATTATTCAATCCCAAGTTAGACAAGCACTCGCCGAAGACATCGGTTCAGGCGATCTCACCGCAGCCCTCATTCCTGAAAATAAGCAATCAACCGCCCATCTCATCTGTAGAGAATCCGCAATACTTTGTGGTACACAATGGTTCAATGAAGTATTTCAACAATTAAGCACAGCGAATGCAAGCACCCATATTGATTGGCATGTAAAGGATGGCGATAGCATTGTAGCAGAGCAATGTATCTGTACCCTCAGTGGTAACGCCCGACTCTTGCTCACGGGCGAACGCACTGCTATGAATTTTTTACAAACACTGTCCGGCACGGCCACAGTCACCGCCAGTTATGTTAAACAATTACAAAACAGCCCAATCAAATTACTCGACACCCGAAAAACCATTCCTGGACTCAGAGCAGCACAAAAATATGCAGTCACCTGTGGCGGTGGCAACAATCATCGTCACGGCCTATTTGATGGTATCCTAATCAAAGAAAATCACATCATGGCAGCAGGTTCGATTGGCCAGGCCATACATGCAGCCCGAGAAAACAGCCCTCATACCCTAAAAATTGAAGTGGAAATTGAAACACTGGAAGAAATAGAAGAAGCACTGCAAGCAAAGGCTGACATTTTACTCTTAGACAATATGAACAATACCCTGCTACAACAGGCCGTTGCCCTTAATCACCAACACGCACATTCCGCCAAACTAGAAGTGTCCGGCAATATCACCCATGAACGTCTTAACGAGCTTGCTCAAATCGGTATCGACTATATTTCAACGGGCGCGATTACCAAGCACCTGAGAGCCATTGATTTTTCCTTACGTTTTGAAAAATAGTGGCGACTCAGTGACCGCTAAACTTGCTTTACACTTCAAATGTAGGATGTGGTGAGGAACGAACCGCATCAATGGCTTTAAACCTAAAAAAATCAGTTGAACCTACTGCGACCGCCTTATGCACTGAATCTTAAGGGTTTTCCAGAACATTTTGACTTCACCCGTAGGGTGACTACGAATAAAGCCAAAATAACCTGTAAAACCCTTAATCTTTAGCACCTAAGTCGCTCTCGCTACGATTCAACTGATTATTTTAGGTTAAACAAACGTTTTTGATGTGCTTCGTTGCACTCATCGCATCCTACAAGTGTAAAGATAAATAAGCTTATTTGATCTGTCCAGCGACTCAAGCACCTGTATTTAGTATTTCAGGTAGCGTCATTAAGGCTTTTTCCATGGGCAATACAGTGATCTCTCCTTCATAAAAGCTGTCTTTCCCACCATAAATAAGATAAGCCTTGACCATGGGATAGTCTTTTATAAATGCTTTAAGCCCTTTGAGATCATTGCGACTATACTTAGACTTACGCTTTACCTCAAAGGCCAAAAGTCCCCTTTCACCATACAAAACAAAACCAACTTCAACTTGATCCGCTGTTCGCCAATAATAAATTTCATAAGCTAGTTTATGATACGCATTGATTGCTCTGAGCTCTTGAAGAAATAAGGTTTCTAATGCCGCACCGTCAATTTCTTCAGGCGAATCCAAGGGACCCTTAGGACGAATACTGCGATAAATTCCCACATCAAAATAATAAAATTTAGGGTGCTGCAATAGTCGACGTTTCGCTTTTTTAGTAAAAACGGGCACGCGTATAGCAAGCAGTAAGTCTTCTAAAATAATAAAATAACTTTCAACTAATTTACGATTTAAACCACACTCTCGTGCGACCGCAGTGATATTCAGCGTTTCCCCCTGAGAAAAGCTCGCCACTTGCAGAAAACGCGCATAAGCCTCTAAATTTCGAGTTAAACCTTCTTGTAATACTTCTTCTTTGAGATAGGTTGAGACATAAGAATACAAATAATCACGACTACTTTCCGCATCAGTACTCGATTCATGATAAAGACTCGGTAAGTGTCCATATTGCAATGAATGCTTTAAATTAAATTGTGAGCCCAGCTCCGCCACAGTCAAGGGATACATAAAATAAGTCAATGCTCTTCCTGCCAATAAATTAACACCCTGTTTGCGCAGCTTCCTAGCACTAGAGCCGGTCAAAATAAAGCGTATCGAGGTCGCTTCAATCAGACGATGTACTTCATTTAACAATGCAGGAATGCGTTGAATTTCATCAATAATCACGTCACCTTGATAATTAGGGGGGATATAGGAATTGAGTTGCTCAGGGGCAGCCAGCAAGCGAAAATAATGTTCAGAATCCAATAGATCGATATACACACTATCGACACATTGTTGTTTTAACCAAAACGATTTTCCCGTGCCTCTAGGACCCAGTAAAAAACAACTTTTTGATGGCGAAAGCTTAATGAGGCGCTCAAATTCCATATCAATATGACCTATGGCGTTAAAAACTCCATAATACACCTATTTATTGACTTATCAACTCCATTTTACAGACTTTAACATCAAATAGCCGTGCGTAAATCTATTTGACTGCAATCATTTACTAGGCGCTCTTCACTTAACAAGTAAGGCTTGGGATCCACAATACTCGCTTGAGATAAAAGCTGGTTGACCAATAGCTGACAGGAAGCTAGGCCAATGACAACGCCATTGCGAAAATGACCGGCATTGAGATAAAGGTTTTTAAGCTCTGGATGCTCGCCAATATAGGGAACACCATCAATAGAACCCGGGCGAAGACCCGCCCATTGTTTTTCCACTGGGTAATCACGCAAAGCAGGAATAATACGATAGGCTTCCTGCTTTAACTCCTCTAAAACTGTATCGCTGGTGGTTTTATCAAAGTCATTAAATTCCAGAGTGCTGCCCAAAACCACTCGACCATCTTTGCGGGGGATCACATAGCGGCCTTTACTCAGTACAATACGTGATACTACACCGGGTTTGGCTTTAAAGACGATCATTTGACCTTTGACCGGGGCAATTTTGGGTGCTTTCACCCATTGCTCCAACAAACGTGCGCTCCAGGCACCACCGGCAACTACTACTTGATCGGCATAAAAAGAGCCCTTATCCGTCAGCACACCTTTAACCACCTCCCCTTCAGAGATAAAAGATAAAGCTTGAGTTTGTTGTTCAATGGTTACGCCCAAAGCCAGCAAGTCTTCTCGTAAAGCTCTCACCAGTCGTGGATTACGCACTTGTCCGATAGAAGAAGTAAGCCAGCCCTGCTTATTCCCTGATAACGACACATCACTTAAACCTGGTTCAATGGCTTTTAAAGCATCGCCAGACAAGCATTCAAAAGGATAGTGAAACTTTTTTTCCCAGGCAAGCGCCTGCTCCAGTTCATCCTCAATGTCCAAATACAATAAACCGCTTTGTAAATATTCCGGATCAATCCCGGAGTTTTGCTGAATGTCCGCTAATACATCAGGATAGTGAGCTTGCCCCCATTGCGCCAATGCCGTTACCGGATCGCTATAACGCCAGGGGTAAAGAGGAGACAGGATACCGCCGCCAGCCCAGGAAGATTCCTGACCCGCATAGCCCTGTTCAATGATGGTGACAGAGACACCCGCCTGGCGAAGCAAACGGGCAGTGAGCATGCCGATAATGCCGGCACCGATAATAAGAGTTTTATTCATAGAGGATAGAATATCAGAAATCCTCCCCTTAAATCTAGCGCCAACAATCTGCCAAGGACGCTGTATTATTAGTAATCCCCTGAAAATTGGTATGCGTCAGGGTAAAATCACCACAATCATCTCCAGCCATTGAGCCCGCTCGTGCAGCCTCTAACGTATAAGTGTTGGCCGTCACTAATGAAATAGTCAAATCATAATAAGCAACTCCCCCATCAACAGGTACAGTGGCTGAGAAAGATCCTGGATCACCACCAGCAACACAAGTGCCTACAACTCCCCCATTTTCTGAACCACAATAGGTATTATTTTCTGTGTAAAAACGTTCCATGGTACTGGCTAACCCATATAAAGCCCCCTGAGCATCAGCACGTTTAGCTTTTCGTATATACTCTTGATAGGCTGGTGCTGCAATTGCCGCCAATATAGATATAATAGCAATAACGATCATCAGTTCAATCAAAGTAAAACCCAATACTTTATCTAATTTTTTTTTCATGTTAAGTAATCACTTCTTATATCAAATAAACATTAATCAAACTCAAAAATAGCTTCTAAATTAATCCAAATTTACTTAACTTAGAAGCATAGCACCTTAGAAGCTCAACTGTTTCCAGGAAACACGTCCCTCATAGCCTGGCCCTGGATTTTCACCCGTCACCATAATTCCCCCAGAAGAACCACTATTGTATTTATACTCAATACCATCACCGGCAATAATACCCGGCGTCGAAATAATACCTTCGTTTGAATGCTTACCACTGGCAGGCACTTTGATGGTAGTTGGAGTACCATTAATGATGACAGAAATAGTCACAAAGTCTGCTTGTCCAAAGGTACCACTGCCGTCAAAATCAAAAGGCGAGTAAGGTAGGCGAGCACCCGAAACGGCATCAACTTCCATTAACCAGCCTCCACCGCCATTATCACAAACATTAGCAGAAGGATGTAAGGTAGTGAAAATAATACGACCATTTCTTAATATGGAATCGCTGACCTGGCGTTCACCATGATTATTGGTATTACCACCTTCCTTATTATAGAGATCCATAAACCAGCCCATGTCCTCCGGTATTGCTGGTGCAGCAGAAGGATCACCTTCCCAGTCAATCGCATTGTCCGTCGTTACACGGGCATCAATAATCGAGTCACCATCAATATCAACTTCCTGAGTGATTTCCTGCTCCAGTAGGTCAGCCGCGACTATTTCGCCTTTGGCAGGGTCATTTTGATCCCAAATACCATAGTATGATTGATCAAGTTGGCCGCTCACAGCATTATCCGTGGTTTCGATATATTGACCAGTACCAAAATAAACCAGAAATCCCGATTGGTTAGGGTGAAAATTAACTTCTGGTCGGGTAGTAATCGGTTGACGACGAAAGGTATCAATACACTCAGTGGCAGTATTAATCGAACCATCAATAACCGACCCATCACTACCATCGACACAGTAACCATTTGCGGTTGTTTCACCCTGAGTAATAAATAAAGGCTTATCATTAGTAGGTGCTACGCTAGTACCACCATGGAAAATATTCCAATCGGCAATAGTGCCACTGTTCACATCAAACTTCCAAAGATTACCGTAGAGATCACCACCATAAATATAGTCTATTTTAGAATCACCATCCACATCAACCGGTGATACAGAGGCTAAGCCATTAGGACGTCCACTGACAGTGATATTACCCGCAGCATCAGTCGCCTTACCACTGGCAGGGTCACTTAAGCCAACCCCCGTATCGATTTTTTTAAGTAACACACCATCAGACAATCTGACGATATATAAAACCGCGTTACCCGTAGTGCTCACATTAGCATCTGAAACTGTATTATTGTAGCCATTGCCAAACACTGCGGCCCAGTCGCCATTTTGCATACGGACAATGTTGGGGCGACTATAGGTATAACCTAAGTCTTGGTCATCCGCATCATTAAATTCCCATAGCACTTTAGCAGCCAAATCAGCTTCTGAGGTGATTGCACCTGGATCGGTTACATCCAGTGCATAAAGCCCCTGACCACCGGCTCTCAAGCCTCCGACCAAAACAGTATGCCATGCGCTACTAAAAAAAGCATCGACAACCACTGGAGAACCATCCACCGTGTATTGATGGCTATAATTAGGTTGTGCCAGCGCGGGTAATTTTTTCAGCACATCACTGGGTACATAGGCAAATAGTTCTGAACCAAAATTAGACGAGTCAATCACATCGTTTTCATCGCAATCCAAACTATTGGCATTAAAGGCATGTAACATGCCATCGTTTGAACCCACATAAATCACCGGTAGGCGGCCATCAGAGGTAATGGGTGTGCCACACTTCTTACCATCATTTTGCGCAACAACACTCGCCACAAAAGTTGAATACAAATTACTATTGCCTTCTAAGTTATCAGGATAATTAAAATCAGGCTTACCACTGACATAAACCGGCGATGAATTCACCATATCACCTAAAGGAATTCTGTCCTTTAAGCCACTATTGAGTGTGGCATTACTTTTAGAAATGCTATTTTCCACCTTAGGACGGTCTCGATAAGTGCCGCCATTGCTCTGTTCATTTGAATCATCACCGCGTAGATAGTCCAGTAAATCACTACTGACTAATAATGTCGATTGTACCGTAGTCAGCTCAGATGGAGTCGGGCTTGCGGTATTAGCTGGCCAACGAAATGGAACACCAATCGTGCCATTATGCGTAGCAATAATGCGAGCCCCATGAGTAGTAGGCAAATAACTGGCAGTGATACCCGTGCCCAGAGTACCGTCATTGGGGTTAACCAAAAAGGCCAGCATTTCACCTGTCCAGTCATTACTGGAAAAACGTGCCTGGAACACCGTAGTATCACTGCTTAAACTACCCGTATTGACACTGACCGCAGAAGACGAACTGTCATTGATTGCGGCCGTAAAAGCGGCTGTTAATGCGGTTTCTAAGGCCGCACCATCACCCGCTAAATAGGCTATACCACCGGCATTATCCGCCGTATCCTGTAATACTTGTGGAATACTATTAGCACCAAAGGCAACGGTATAGACTTTAACAAATTGATCACCAGCAATATCAGTACGTAAATCTCGATCGCCATCACCGGTTACCGGGTCAGCACAATTGCCTGAACCACCACCTACAGTCGCACAAAAGCCATAATAGGCAACATCATCGAGTAAGTCCGATTTGTTAGTAATCAAGTCATCAGCATTTGAATCACCATCAAAATCAAGCGGTGTAAAACCTGGTACCGTTGAATCTTGGTATGGTTCACCATCAGTGAAAACAATGACACTGGTATCAATACATTCCAGCGTTCTTCCTTCAGTGACATCATAATAGGGATCATCCACAGTATTAGGATCAGGATCAAAGTCATTCACTCCACCAACAGCAGTATACCTTGGAGGCTCCTGTTCTAGGTAACGAATTACTTCCCATAAGTTCTCAGCTAAAGGCGTGGTTCCCCATACCAGCGGGTAATTTTCCAATAAGTCAGCGGCAGCATTGGCACTCATACCCATGCGATTAGAGACATCCCTATAGCCTTGCTCTGCTGCGGGCATACTCGTGTTGGTTGGTTTTTTTACAAAGGGATTATTAGGCAATTTAAAGTTCATCGTACCGCCATTGACATTCTGATTATATATGTCATTAGCATTCGGATTATAACGATAGAACGATACACCTAAGCGTACCTTACTCTCAATATCATGCAATAAGCCTTCAGGCTTATTAGCCACAACTAATGCCATATTAAATTCTTTTATGCCTCCGGAGAATGCAAAAAAGCCAACCTCTTCGTTACCATGAGTCACTTCAGAATCACATGATTTTTCTTCTTCTACAAACACTTTTGCAGACGTCGCACTGAGCGATTTTAATCTCAAAACAGCCGTATCCTGATCATTATCTGTTTGCATTGAAGAAATAAAGAATGGTGCACTTGGAAAAGCAGGGCTAATAGCAAAGGTATTTGTCTTATCGGCATTACTCACACCGCTAAACTTAGCCACTTCAAGCTGCCAATTAGGTAGATTGCTCGTGTCATTCACGATCCCCTTTTCAATGGCAATGAAATTGACATCAGTCAAGCCGCGACCACCTAATTTTTCCTCTTCTTGTAAAAAAAGCTTAAAATTCGAACTGCCTACAGAGTGTACTCTAGAGGTAACAGTTCGAGTATTGCTATAACCAATAACGGATGAAACAACAATGGGATCTGTCAGCGTATTACCATAATTAACTGTTACACTATTCGTATCGTCAATAAGACAGGAGCCATCGAAAGTATATTCTTTATCGGTATTCTCCTTGCCCGCAACAGCCTTTATACCGCCAGGCAAATCATGAGACCCTAACTCCATCACCGTATAGTAAACGGTTTCCTTGATATGATTACCATCCTTGTAATACCATTCTTGCATATTCACTTCAAATCCCGTCGGCGTAATATTTCGAATACGTACAACACTGGGATCTCCACCATTAACCGTAGGGGTTTTAGCCACTACTATCGGATTAGAATAACTATTAACAAATGAAACAGACTTCCACGAAGCGTTAGTAAGCACTTTGCCCGCACCGACTTTCGGATCTACAGTAGCAGAGCCAAATTCACCAATGGTATTACCCGAATCATTATATATAAGCCCCCCCTCCAGCAGTCGTTAACTTGGCATAGGGATCATAACTTGTTTTAATGCCTCCACCTGCAGCAGGTGAAATCA
The DNA here is from genome assembly GCF_016097415.1 of sulfur-oxidizing endosymbiont of Gigantopelta aegis. NCBI lineage: Bacteria > sulfur-oxidizing endosymbiont of Gigantopelta aegis. The sequence continues at coordinate 263,856 of NZ_JAEHGE010000001.1, forward strand.
TTTCCATACTTGAACCATTTGGTACTGGTGAAAATTGGCTACTAATACTTGAGCTCCGGCTAATGGTACTACCACTGTTATCATCTCTGGGCTCATTATTAGCAATGAGTTTAAAATTCAAGCCTGAACCATAGGTATAAGACGTACTGGATTCAAGCTTCCCCCCCATTAAGACCTTACGACTGGCATCAATCCGTCGAGTCGTCATCCAGTTTAAAAAATTACCACTCCAACAGGTGAAATTATTAGTCGCTGGGGTACAGCTAGATTCTTTAAACGCACCCGTTTTAGTGGTATCAATGGTTGTCATTGGCGCATAGCCTGCGGCATTAACCGGAATTGACGGATCATATTCATAGTTTTGCGTACTTTCAAAAATGCCATAATAAGCAATACTATTATTAAAGCCTCCACCATACATTTTAGATTTCATACTGCCTGAGTTATCCAGCATCACTATTACATTCGGTTTTGCACCGGTGGTTAAGAACAAGGGTTCTTCAGCCAGGCCAAGAGGAACGGCACGCACCGGTGTTGGAATTAAAGCCGATAAACTCACAACCAGCCCTATTAAGACAAGACTAGTGTGTTTCATCATCAATGGTTTTATATTTAGTCTATTCATCGTTTAATACCTTCTTGTAAAAGAGGTTTGTAATAACATTCGGGTTAAATCACTACCACCGGTACCCTTCGAGGTCACACGATAGAAGGTGCGACCTGCCTGTTTACCCTGCCCCGTCGATAAGCTATCCGGAACAAATTCCTGCTCTTCAATCACATACCGGGGAGCAGTAGCAACTAGGCTGGAGCTTAAGCCGGTAGCCGCTATTGAGTTGGTCGCTGTTGCCCACCAGGAATTAGCACACTGACGCCACCACATATCATTACCCGTGCAAACAGCACCGGCTTCCATCAACGACCAGACCTGGGATGTGGATGGCGATGAATTATCATCAGGCCTGTTGACCTGGCTTTGCAACCAACCTTCACCAACACGCACTGCAAACTCAGCTGCCTGAAAGGCTCGATTTGAATCGTTAAAATTGCCCGCCATTTTTTCTTCCAAAATGGTTGTTTGCATACCACTAATACCCAGAAGGGTTAGAATTAAGAGAAAAATCAAACTGACAAAAAGCGCCACGCCCCGTTGATTAGCAGTCTTTACATTAATTGTTCGCATAAATATAAACGTCCTAATTTAATCGATTTCGTAGTGCAATGGTGGCCGAATAGTCTTTACTAATTCGATTATCTGTCGCACCATTATAAGCACGGGAATTGAGTGCAACATTATCATTAATTGTTCGTAGCGTTAGCGTTAGTTTAACGCTAACAACCGTAGACATATCTAAGCCTGCTGTGCCTGCAGCTACATAATAATCCGCGACCATATCTGAATTACTATCACCGCCGAATAAGATTTGCATATTTTCCACGCCTTCAATTAAGGGCTGCGCGCCTGTCCCATCATTCATAAAGAGAGTTGGAACGCCCCCACTCACACCGAGAGCATAGGTCGTTTGTTGTAATTTATGCACTGAGGCAATCGTATAGGACTGTTTCAGTGCATCTGCAATCGTCAATGTATTGCCTGACACATTAGTAATTGAAGTAATTTGTGCAGATTTACAATTATTAATCATGATATCATCCCCCACAGCAAAGCCGCTGGCATCATCCATCACAATAGAAGAACCACTTGCACTCACAACACTACTGGCATCTTCAGAGGCCGAAATCAAACGAATAGTATCACTATCTACTAATCCTGTTACTGGTTGATCATCTTGCGCAGATAAGCCGGGGGAAGATTCTGTGGCTGTCCCGCCGCCATAACCCGCCACTAAAAAACCTGCATCAGCCACATTATCCCAACGTCCTGCACAGCCCCAGTGGTCAGCGCCACGAATTGAGCGCGTCATAAACCCAATAGCAAAGCGGGCATTTTCCTGCATTCTTGACATGGCTTCTGTCACACGATAGGTTTGTTTATTTGAAATATATATTTGCCCAACACCGGCCAATAAAATCAAACTGATGGTCATAGCAATCATAATTTCAATCAGCGATAAGCCCTTTTGGGATACTCTATTTTTCATGGCTGAAACTCCGTTATAAATGCCACTGTGGCGTTGTTATTTCTATCATCCAACCAAGTTATTGTCACTGTAAAAATATCACCGGTACGAGCAGTCGTGCCTACACCATCGGGTAGTCTCGCTGCCACATCAGTTCCCCAATCGACAATACTGGTATCCGCCATTTCAGTGGTTGAACAAGTACCATTTATGGTTCTACAATTCGGTTCCACTGAAATGCTTAAATTTGAAGTATCAAACGGCCCATCAAAATCACCGGCATCAACAGCCGTTTTGTTGCTCCTTAAAATATCTCCAAATTCAGAGGCTAAAATCGATGCCTGAGTTCTTAAATTAGCACTATTATTGTTGCGCATCCCTGTGACTTGCAAACCTGCCACTCCTAGCAAGCCAATTGATAAAATGACGACAGCAACAAGCACTTCAATCATTGTCAGGCCAGCACTTGCCTTGGTATTATTTAAATTTTTCATTATGATTAATTAATTCCTTACTAACAATTACTGGATGACACATTGGCTCGACCCGTTGGACTCACTGTAATAGCACGTTGCTCACCTGCCCCACAGCCGGTTGCATTTAATGTCAGCGTTAAAGTGCTCTGTGGCAAACCTCTTGCGGTATAGATAATACGAGTGGCACTGCCCGTTAAGCTCAAAGCACCATTCAAAGCTTTATAACTTCTTAATAAGCAGTCTTCAGAGGCCTCATTATTGCTAACTTCACATAAATTCACATCGGCATCATCATCAAAAGTGCCGTTAGCATTCAAATCCTGAAAAATTATCCAGCCGACACTCCAATCATTTGCGCCACTACATGAACGTGGTGAGGTCTGATCATTGCTGGCACAAACAGTGACCGCCGAAGAACGTTTAATCGCTTCCGAACGTGCTATATTTAAAGCAGTATGTACTGAATTTGCCTGTGTTGTCGTACGATTTGTACGAAGAGTCCTATCAAAAGATGGCAGGGCTAATGACAACAAAATTGCTGCAATTGCAATCGTTATCATCAATTCAATCAGAGTAAAGCCATTTATGTTTTTATGTGATTTTATATTCATAGTTTATTTATATACTTAAGGTTTTAAAAAGTCATCCTGATTACGACCAATGCCAAGCTATCACAGACAAACGGTTAAAAATAATATTATTTTGTAAACAGCTTCACATACTGCGATTCAACAAATCTTCCATGATTAAATATTCTGTAATTCTTTGGGCAAAGAAAAAACAACCGTTTCTTTTTCTCCTATCTCAACACTATCGGCTTCAACTCCTTGTTTTTTTAGAAAATCAACCACTTCTTCTACCAAATATTCTGGTGCTGAGGCTCCTGCTGTTACACCAATTTTAGCTCCATCCACTAGCCATTGAGTTTGAATTTCATCAGCAGAATCAATCAAATAGGCTCTAGCGCCCTGTTTTTCTGCCACTTCACGCAAGCGATTTGAATTTGAACTATTGGGCGAGCCTACAACTAAGACCAAATCTGAACTTTGTGATAAAGTTTTTACTGCATCTTGACGGCTTTGTGTGGCATAGCAAATATCATTCTTCTTTGGCCCGGCAATTTTAGGGTAACGTTCTTTCAGAGCATTAATCACCTCCGAGGTATCATCCATGGACAGTGTTGTTTGGCTCACATAAGCCAATTTATCCGGATTTTGCACCGCTAAATGCATAACATCAGCAGGCGTTTCAACTAAATAAATTCCTCCGCCCTGCTTATCGTCATACTGCCCCATAGTACCCTCTACTTCGGGGTGACCTGTATGGCCAATAAGAATACACTCTGTACCTGACTGACTAAACCTCGACACTTCCAGATGTACTTTGGTGACTAATGGGCAGGTCGCATCAAACACTTTCACATCTCGACTCTCTGCTTCTTTTTTTACCGCTTTAGACACACCATGGGCACTGAAAATAACAATCGTACCATCGGGCACATCCTTCAACTCTTCGACAAAAATAGCACCCCGGTTTTTTAAGGATTCAACAACAGCTCGGTTATGAACAACTTCATGGCGCACATAAATAGGCGCACCAAATAGCGTCAGGGCACGATCAACAATTTCAATAGCACGATCAACACCGGCACAAAATCCTCGCGGATTGGCTAATTTTAATTGCATCTCTTTAGCAGACATTTTTTTTCCTTTATTATGACTATCTTTTTCTGTACTCATTTCTGTAAGCACTTTCCGACATTTGAATCAGAAAATTCTTACAATTCTATCAGATGTTTCTTGCTGTGTAATACCACACATAAGATTATACTCTTTATCAGCTTGAAAAGAGCCTGAAGGAACAGGACAGATTAAGCAAGGAGCATACTGCAACAGGTTAAGATGCTTGAAATAAGAATAGTAAGCCAGGGAGGTTTGCTTTCGTAGTATCGTGAAATGATATAATTTTATTAAAACTTGAAAATGGACTTGAATTGCGGGAATTTTAGAGGGAACTCATTTTTTTTGGCAGGATGCCATTACTTTAGAAAAAGGATATTATTGAAGTAATAATATCCTTTTTTTATGCCCATGATTTACTTTACAGCCACAACCTCAACAGCAAAAACCACTTCATGACCGGCCAATGGATGATTAAAATCCACTAGCACTTTATCTTCTTTTATCTCCATCAAAATACCGGGAATTTGTTCACCTGATGGGGTGCCAAACTCAACCAGCAAGCCTTCTTCAAGCTCAACATCTAGATCAAACTCAGCTCTCTCCATCCAATGCTTATTGGCTTCATCGGGAAAACCAAAGGTATCACGCGGGTCAAGACTGACCTGTTGCTTGTCGCCTACCGTTAAATCCATTAGCACTTCTTCTAAGGCGGCGATCATAGAACCATCACCCATAGTAAAGGTCATCGGCTCACCATCTTGGGTGCCATCAACGGCTGAACCATCAGCCAGAGTAAGGCTGAAATGCATCGTTACTGTGCTATCAGCGGTTATTTTTTTTTCAGATGTTGAATTTGTCGAATTTGTCAATGTCAGACCTTTATTTTAAAAGAAAGGGATTAAATAGGAGAATTAATTAATGGGGGGTGTTTTTTGGCTCTTCTTTTGGCTCTTCTTTTGGCTCTTCTTTTGGCTCTTCTTTTGGCTCTTCTTTTGGCTCTTCTTTTGGCTCTTCTTTTGGCTCTTCTTTTGGCTCTTCTTTTGGCTCTTCTTTTGGCTCTTCTTTTGGCTCATCTTTAGAAAAAATGGCATCAATGATCAGCATAAATGCCCCCACACTGATCGCCATATCAGCCACATTAAATGCCGGCCAATGTTTGGCAGGGCTTTGAGGATTGGCCTGGTAATAAAAATCCAGAAAATCGACTACATAGCCCAGAGTCAGTCGGTCCCACAAATTACCTAAGGCACCGCCTAATACCAGCGCCAGTGAAATAGCCACCCAGCGCTCATGATCTTGCAAGCGTTTCAGCCAGAGCAAAATCACTACACTGACCACAAAGGCTATGATGGCAAAAAACCAGCGCTGCCAGCCAGACTCTTCCGCTAGAAAACTAAAGGCTGCACCGGGGTTATGCGCCAAGGTCAAATTAAACCAACCCGGAATAACGGTCAACGTTTCATACAGCTCAAAATTTTGACTCGCCAGTGCCTTAGTGCCTAGATCCAGGATCACAACCAATAAGGTCAGCCATAACCACTTTAACATCCGGCAATCACTCGTCTAAGCTTATGTATAACGACGCACTTATGCATAACGACGTACTTCGCCGTCACCGGAGACATTATCCACACAGCGACCACATAATTCCGGATGTTCGCTATGGCTACCAACATCTTCAAGGTGATGCCAGCAACGCACACATTTCTCATGCCCTGAGGCCTTAACGTTGAGTGCCAGACCGGCAACATCTTCAATCTCAACCGCATCAGCAGGCTTATCTGCCAAGGGATGTAAGCGCACCGCCGAAGTAATCAGGACAAAACGCAATTCATTGTCTAATTGCGCTAACACTTTAAGCAATGCATCATCACAATACAGGTCAACCTCTGCATCCAGTGAAGAACCAATGGTTTTGTCTACCCGCAATTTTTCCATTTCTTTACTACAGGCAACGCGCACACTGAGCACTTGCTGCCAGAAGGTATTATCCATAGCCTCTTTTGTCTGCGCAGGGAATGCATACCAGGTTTCAAAGAATACTGAATCGGTATGTTCACCGGGGACAAATGGCCATAATTCTTCTGCCGTAAAGGTCAAAATTGGCGCTATCCAACGGGTCATGGCTTCAATAATGTGATATAAAGCAGTTTGTGCCGAACGTCGCGCCACGCTGTCTTCTTGTGTGGTGTATTGACGATCTTTAATCACATCCAGATAAAATGCGCCTAAGTCCATAGCACAGAAGTTATGGACTTTTTGGTAGACAATATGAAAGTCATATTGCTCGTACGCACCAATAATTTCCTGCTGTAACTCTTCTGCTGTCACCATAATCCAACGATCCAGTGGTAACATTTGTTCTGTACTTAAGCTATTTTTTTCTGGCTCAAAACCATCCAGATTTGCCAGCATAAAACGGGCGGTATTACGAATACGGCGATAGGCATCCGCGGTACGTTTTAAAATCTCATCAGACACGGTGATTTCACCGGTATAATCCGTTGATGATACCCATAGGCGTAGAATATCTGCACCTAAGGTTTTCATGATTTTTTGTGGAGCCACGACATTGCCCTTGGACTTGGACATTTTTTTGCCCTGTGCATCCACTACAAAGCCATGCGTCAGCACTTCTTTATAGGGTGCGACATCGTTCACGGCCACCGAAGTTAGCAAGGACGACTGAAACCAGCCACGATGCTGATCCGAGCCTTCCAGATACAAGTCCGCTGGAAATTGCAGTTCTTCTCGCTCATTGATCACACAAGCATGAGTCACACCGGAGTCAAACCAGACATCCAGGGTATCAGTAACTTTACTATAGTCTTTGGCATCATCGCCAATCAGTTCTGCTGCATCTAAATCAAACCAGTCATCAATACCCTTTTCGGCGACGCGCTGAGCAATGGTTTCGATCAATTTCGGGGTATCAGGGTGTAATGCCTGCGTTTCGTTATGAACAAAAACCGCAATCGGCACACCCCAGGTACGCTGACGGGAGATACACCAGTCCGGACGATTTTCCATCATGCCTTCAATGCGTGCCTTGCCCCAATCCGGTAGCCAGGTGGTTTTTCTCGCGGCATCAATCGCCAAACCACGCAAGCCGCTTTGATCCATGCTGATAAACCATTGTGGTGTCGCACGAAAAATGATCGGGGTTTTATGTCGCCAGCAATGAGGATAGCTATGCAATAACTCATAATGATTCAGCAATGCGCCTTTTTCCCGCAAAACTTCCAGCACCAGCGGGTTAGCTTTAAAGATATGCTGACCTTCAAATAATTCTGTCCCGGTGACGAAACAACCATTGGGACCGACAGGATTATCCACTTCCAGGTCATATTTCAGACCCACAATATAATCTTCCTGACCATGACCCGGCGCAGTATGCACTGCACCCGTACCTGAATCAGCGGTCACATGCTCGCCGAGAATAATAGGTACTTGACGATCATAAAAAGGATGTTGCAATAACTGCATTTCTAAATCAGCACCCTTACAACGCCCTAGTACTTCGTAGTCTTCAACGCCATAGCGCTTCATGGCTCGTTCATACAAATCTTCTGCCAGAATTAATATCCCGACTTCTGACTTCACTAGCACATAGTCAAATTCAGCATGTAATGCAACTGCTTGGTTAGCGGGTAAGGTCCAGGGTGTCGTGGTCCAGATCACGGCACTGATAGCCATGTCAGAGTCATCACTGGCAGCAAACTTCTCTAGCACTGCTGATTTGTCTAACACCTGAAAACGCACATCTATCGCAGGTGAATTTTTATCTTCATATTCCACTTCGGCTTCTGCTAAGGCAGAAGCACAACTAGTACACCAGTGAACCGGCTTAGAGCCCTTGTGTAAGTGTCCTTTGTCGATAATTTTACCCAGGGTTCGGATAATATTGGCTTCAAAGTTAAAGTCCATGGTCAGATAAGGATTATCCCAATCACCCATCACGCCCAGACGTTTAAAATCTTCTTTCTGGCCTGCCACTTGCTTTTTAGCATAGTCACGACAACCATTGCGGAAGGTTTTGGCATCCACTTTAACGCCCGGCTTGCCCATTTTTTTCTCAACATTGAGCTCGATGGGTAGGCCATGACAATCCCAACCGGGAATATAGGGTGCATCATAGCCACCCAAGGTCTGAGATTTGATAATAATATCTTTCAAGATTTTATTGACCGCATGGCCAATATGAATATTGCCATTGGCATAAGGAGGGCCATCATGCAGAATAAATTTAGGCCGACCCGCCGCGATTTCACGCAACTTCTGGTACACACCGTTTGTTTCCCATTGTGCCAACATACCAGGTTCCCGCTGTGCCAGATTGGCCTTCATGGGGAACTTAGTCTTAGGTAAATTCAGGGTCTCTTTGTAGATATTCTGCTTGCTCACTTGCTTCTCACTTTTTAAGCTTTTTTGCTGAAATTTTTACTATTTACTTTATAAACATTTAAATTATAGTGATTCAATTCATTACAACACACCATAGAGTATCAGGTTGAACCGTCTGTCTTTACAGGCTTTACTTTGAAAAATAGCGTTTAGCCTCAACCACATCATTTAAAATTTGCTCTTTTAACAAATCAAACGAGTCGAATTTTTTTTCATCGCGAATTTTGTGTAAAAAATCCACATGAACTAATTTGCCATATAAATCGCCATCATAATCAAATAAATGCACTTCTAATAAACCTTTTAGGCCATCAACCGTTGGCCGATAACCAATGTTTGCTATACCATCCATGCCTTGCTTATCTGAGTCAGGGCTGTGTTTAATGGTATTCTTGCACACACCTAAATCACGTCCCCAAAGTCGAACGGCAAACACGCCCGACACCGCAGGTGTTGCTCGATGTAAGGGCACATTAGCCGTAGGGAAACCAATGGTTCTCCCCCGCTTGGCGCCATGCTGAATGTGACCCGACATCCAATAAGGCCGTTTCAGCAAGCTCTGAGTCAATTCCATATCACCCGCTTCAAGCGCTTGACGAATACGGGTACTACTGACCCGTTCACCGGCAAGAGAAAATGTTGCGGTACTTTCAACTATAAAGCCAAAGTCTTTGCCACTTTCTAATAGGGTCTTAAAATTTCCACAACGATCCTTACCAAACTGGAAATCATCGCCCACTTGCAAGTATTTTACACCCAGCTTATCAACCAGTACTTGTTGCACAAACTCCGGCGCACTTAATTGAGAAAAAGACTGATTGAAATGAATCACCAGTAATTTATCAATGCCACAATCCGCAATGACTTCAGCCTTGTCTCGAAAACGTGTTAAACGTGCGGGACTTTGTTTAGGTACAGAAGGTTTAGGTACAGAAGGTTTAGGTACAGAAAGTTTGGGCGCAAAAAATTCCTGTGGCTGTGGTTCAAAGGTGATCACAATTGCCGGCAAATTATTTGCCCGCGCTTTGTCACACAATTGCGCCAATATATGCTGATGCCCACTATGCACACCATCAAAATTACCAATCGTAGCGACACAGCCATTTTCTTGCTGGCTTAAATTATGTAAGCCACGAATTATTTCCATTGCTTTCTCTCAATAAAACCTAGGATTTTACAACAATTTGAAAGCTTAGAGTAGAGATGTTTTTATTTCGCGGGGAAAAAATTTCGTTTTCGCACACCCAGAGCAAACAAGCAGACAAAATAAGCCCCTATTGCCAGTCCAATGGCCAATAATAACTGCCCGATACGCTCAGTACCTGACCAATTTAACCATTGTTCCAAGTCATGCTGAGTCTGCCATAAAACGGCTAACATCACCCCATTGGCAACAGCGACTTGCAACCAAACCTTGGGCCAGCCTTTGGATGGCCAATAGACCTCATGCTTGCGTAACCAACGGTATAATAAAAAGGCATTACTAAAGGCAGAAATGGATGTCGCAATCGCTAGACCAGCATGCGCACCCGGATAATCAAGTAAAAACCAAGGAAGGACGATAGCAATATTAAACAGCATATTGATCACTAAGGCTTTAATGCCAATTTTAACCGGCGTTTTGGTGTCCTGACGTGAATAAAAGCCCGGTAATAGGACTTTGACTAAAATAAAGCCCACCAAGCCCACACTATAGGCCATCAGACTCATGGCTGACATTTCTATATCGTTCTGAAGGAATTTATCACTGCCAAATAAAGTGGCAATAATGGGTGCAGCAAGCATAAATAAGCCCACTGCCGATGGTACGCCCAGATAAATCACCCAACGGATCGCCTTATCCAGCGTGGCCGAGAATTCTTCTCTGGAGTCTTTAACATGTTGCTTTGATAAACTCGGTAGGATCACCGTTGCCAAAGCAACACCCAAAATACCTAAAGGAAATTCCATGAGACGATCAGAATAATACAACCAGGAAATACTCCCCGTCGCCAACATAGAAGCAATAATGGTATCGAGTAATAAATTAATTTGCATCACAGAAGCCCCAAAAAGAGCGGGCACCATCAGCTTTAGAATTTTTTTAACCCCGGCATGTCGCCAATTCCACTTCGGCCAACTTAAAAAGCCCATGCGGGCAATAAAGGGCAGTTGAAAGAGCAATTGTAATAAACCTGCTAAAAACACCCCGATAGCCAGGCCCATTACCGGTTCAGCCATAAGCGGTACAATCCAGAAGGTTGCTGAAATCAAGACTAAATTAAGAATGACCGGCGTAAAAGACGGTACCGCAAATTGCTCATAGGTATTTAAAATGCCTCCGGCAAAAGCCACCAGAGAAATAAATAAAATGTAGGGAAAGGTAAAGCGTAATAAATTGACCGTCAGTTCATATTGCGTCTGATTGGCCTGATCCAGATAACCGGGTGCAAAAACCATAATGACAATCGGCGCAGCAATGACACCAAACACAGTAAAAAGAAAGAGTATGCCACCCAAAGTGCCCGACACATGCTGAATTAAATCTTTAACCGCAGCCTTATCCTGAGCCTCTTTGTATTCACCTAGCGTTGGTACAAATGCCTGATTAAATGCCCCTTCGGCAAATAAACGACGCATAAAATTAGGAATTTTAAAGGCAATAAGAAAGGCATCCATACCTGCAGATGCAGCAAATTCACGAGCAAAGACCACATCTCGCACAAAGCCGAGGATTCTGGACAGCAGTGTCATCGCACTGACAATGAGAGTGGATTTAAACAATTTTCTTGCTACCTTTTATTCTTCTAACTGTCTGCATAATGCCAGCATTTAGCTTGAAGAGCCTATATTTACATTTGTAGGATGTGGTGAGGAACGAACCGCATCAATGGTATTAAGCAAACATCTTTGATGCGGTTCGTTCCTCACCACATCCTACCTTTGATTTGTAAAGTGGGTTTGAGCTGTCACCCAAAATAGATATTCATAAACAAAAAAAGCCGGACTCATTGAGACCGGCTTTCGTAGTATTTAGCCTTAAGACTTCACGCTCGTAGTAAGAGCAGCGAAAAGCTTAGCCAAGCGCTTTAACTCTAGCGCTTAGACGGCTCTTATGACGAGCGGCCTTATTTTTATGAATAAGACCCTTACTCACCATGGCATCAATGATAGGTATCGCTGATTTCAATGCGCTTGCAGCTGTCTCTTTTTCACCAGCGTCAATTGCATAGGTAGCTGTTTTTAATACTGTACGGAACTCGGAACGTTTTGCAACGTTTCTGGTACGACGTTTAATTGCCTGACGTGCACGTTTTTTAGCTTGTGGTGAACTGGCCAATGGTCTTACTCCTGAATTTTTCTGTTTATCTTAAGGCTAATTTTGAAAGCAGGCGATTATCCGACATTATGAGAAAAAGATCAAGTTTTAGACCGTTTTCCCAGCAAAACTCGGTGAAGTAACTTATTCTTATGAATTAAGCTGAAAACAGCATTTTTTGTTTGCCTGATGCTTTTTAAAATTTTTTTTGTTCTTTCTTTCTAAATAGCAGGCACGGGAGATGCTGCGTTTAATCGACGCATTTTCCCTAAAATAGGTTTGTTTTCTTATTTTTACAGGTCTCATCTCCTCATAATCGTCTCTGTACAATAAAAAATCCATTAAATGTTCCCAGGAGTCCATCACAAAAAAGGTAATAACCCCTCTGAACTTTTCCCACATTAATTTTTTAGAGCCAAACTTTTTACGACAAGCTTGATAAGCCCCATCGGTTAATTCAAAAATTTGATGGAAATAAAAAGCCAGCAAGGTTAACAGATACATATTAAAGCTCAGGTGCTTCTTCCCATGACCATAATTATGCTCAATGTGATAGCCTTGGTTCTTTAATGTGTTGAAACATTCGTTTTCTATTTTCCAACGACATCGACCCGCCTGGGTCATTGTTTGAATATTATGTTCACTGATCTTTATGTCGGTGACCCAGCTATTTCGGTAGATAATTTTCCCTGCGGTATTGGTGAGGGTATATTCAAAAAAGTTAACTTCAATGGCATTTTTTTCGCCATGTAAAGGGACATTATTTTTCCATCGATAATGATGTTGGTGCCCTTTTTCGTCAATCCAGTCCATTGATGGGAGTTCAGAAAATGCTTCAAGCCATTCAAATAAATATGTGTGATCACCAGGTTTGGCAACCAATAAATAATGCATCATTTCTTCAATTATATCTTCTATCATAGGTTGATGTGACATCAAACCATCACCACAAATCATAAATCCTTGTCTTGGATGTGCTTTTTTAGATTGGCTATAAAACGTTTGGCTGCATTACTTTCACAATCCTGTTTTTTGTACCATCCGTATTTTGTATTGCTTCAGGCATGACAGGGAGCACTTGTTTTTTATCGGGGTGCATAATGGCACCTTGTAAAACAACATGACTGTAGGTTATTTCACCCGTTCTATGTTCTTTATGAAGACAACAGTCACAATGGATTTGCTTAGAGGAATAATATTGCGTGCCATCAATAACACAAAGCAATGTGTTGGGTAATATGGCATACTCTTCAAGATGCTTATGTCGTCTGAGTCGTTCAAATAAATCTTTAAATGCAGGTGCAAATGTTTTAGAGGGTATGAGATCCAAAATGTCTCTTAGTTGACTATTTTTAGGAATTTTTCAACATTAAAAAGAGTGCGTAAATTATTTTGATTCTGTTCCTCTTCCATCTGTTTCTGAAATTCACTTAAAGAGGGATCTTGAAAATACATGCAGGCAAAAGCACTCATAAGCACATCATGTTGACTGTAATCACACTTTCCTTGTACTCGGCTATCTTTGATTGCATGAAAGTGCAATGAGATGGCCTGTTTCAGGGCAGAAAAACTTAAATGTTTTTTTTGCTGACTTAAAGAGGCCAAAATTCACAGTACCAAGCATATAAAAGGGAAATATTTTTTAACATGAAGTCATTCAACCAATTGAAAAACAAGAGTTTGATCTCTTGTTTCTCAAAATGCAAGCTTTTTATTCGATTTTTTTAATTTTGCTAAAGTTACTGCGAAAAGTTTTTTTATTTCTGCTTGGTAAGTACCACTACAACTCAATTGTTCATCTCAGCGAGAATTGCTGCCGTTTTCCAGCACTTTTTATCAATCTTGCTTAGGGCATTGCTTAAATAAAAATTTATATAACTATTTTAAATAACGATCAAGTTATCCCGATGGATCAATTCTGGCTCATCCACATAACCCAAAATAGAAGCAATTTTACTGGTGGCATGGCCTTTGATACGACTCGCCTCATCGCTATTGTAGTTGATTAAACCACGGGCAATCTCCTGACCACTCTCATCCCGACAAACCACCATATCGCCTCGGGAAAAATGACCTGAGATGGATTTAACCCCGACAGCCAATAAGCTTGAACCTTTATTTTTCAAAACGGTCGCCGCACCGGCATCCAACACCAGCTCACCTTTCATCTGCAAATGCCCTGCCAGCCATTGCTTTCGAGCCAGCAAAGGCGTGTCATTAGCCAGTAACAAAGTACCTATGGGCTCCCCCTGATAGACCCGACTCAGCACGTTGTTTTCTTTGCCTGAGGCAATAATGGTCGCTGCACCTGAACGCGCCGCCAAACGAGCGGCACGCAGTTTTGTTGCCATACCACCACGACCTAAAGCACCTTTACTGTCACCTGCCATATCATCGAGTTCAGGAGCAAGCGCCTCAACTTCGGTCAATAATTTTGCCTGAGGATTCTGCCGTGGATCACTATCAAACATACCCTGCTGATCGGTTAAAATCACCAATAAGTCAGCATCAATTAAATTGGCCACCAAAGCCGCTAGGGTATCATTATCACCAAAACGGATTTCATCGGTCACAACGGTATCATTTTCATTCACTACTGGGACAATCCCCAAGGTAATGAGTTTTAATAATACTGAACGGGCATTTAAGTAACGGGTTCGATTCGATAGGTCGTCATGGGTCAGTAGAATTTGTGCCGTATGCAGTTTATGTTTCTGAAATTGTGACTCATAAGCCTGAACCAGACCCATTTGACCAACTGCCGCTGCGGCCTGAAGCTTATAAACCGAATCAGGACGTTCATTCCAGCCCATTCGTTTCATCCCTTCGGCCACTGCACCGGATGAAACCAGCACGATTTCAACGGCATGATCAGTATTTTGTTCGCCTGCACCCATCAAATTGGCAATCTGTTTGACCCAAAGCTTAATGGCTTCATAATCCAGCCCACTACCTTCATTGGTCAATAATGCACTACCGATCTTGACGACCCAACGTTTGGTTTTTTGTAAGTGTTGGCGTTGTTTTATTTTCACTGTTTTATCTCGACTTACGGAATTATCTTCCCCGTAACAACATCATACGTCCCACTCGTAATTTGTTCATAATCCTCTTCAATAATATCACCATCAGAATTCCCCTTAAAGCCAACCTGGGCTTCAAGATGATCCATGATAGCAAAACACAATTCCCGAGTACCCAGTTTATTTATCGCTGAAATCTGAAAAACCGGCCCTTGCCAGTTTAAATCATCAACAATGCCCTGACATTTTTCTTCTCGTTCATCATCACTGAGTAAATCAGTTTTATTGATCACCAACCAGCGTTCTTTATCAACCAGTTTATTGACTCGCTCACTGGCACTGGCCTCACTGAATTTTTCCATTTCTTTTTCAATGGCACGGAAACTATCGGCAGGATCACAGCCATCATAAGGCATTACATCCACAAAATGCAGTAATAAACCCGTACGAGCCACGTGTTTAAGGAAACGAATACCTAAGCCTGCACCTTCCGCCGCTCCTTCAATCACACCGGGGATATCGGCGACAACAAAGCTACGATGTGGCACCACACTGACCACACCTAAATTGGGGATCAGCGTTGTGAAAGGATAATTGGCCACTTTAGGTTTGGCTTCAGAAATAGCACGAATAAAAGTCGATTTACCCGCATTAGGCATGCCTAACAAGCCGACATCCGCTAATACTTTTAATTCCAGTTTCAACTCACGACGCTCTGCCGCTGAACCCAGGGTGCATTGCCGTGGCGCACGGTTGACACTACTTTTGAAGCGCGTATTACCCAGGCCATGAAAACCACCACGAGCAACCAGTAGTATTTGGCCGGCATCAGTTAAATCGCCCAACACTTCATCGGTATCAATATCAATGACACTCGTGCCTACGGGTACATCAACGTATAAGTCATCACCGCCATGACCGGTTTTTTCTTTACTCTGACCTGCCTGACCATTTTTTGCCTTATAAAAGCGCACCATACGAAAGTCTGCCAGAGTATTCAGGCCTTCGCTGGCACGTAGGTAGACCGAGCCACCATCGCCGCCATCACCCCCATCGGGACCGCCGAATGGAATGTATTTCTCACGGCGAAAACTGACAATACCCTTGCCACCCTGTCCGGATTCAACTTTTATAGTCGTTTCATCAACGAATTTCATTTTTTCGCCCTGAGCCTATTCATATAACAAATAAAAAACAAAAAGGCTCTACCAGAGACTGGTAGAGCCTTTTTATGTTAGTTCATCAAGCTTTAGAATTCTATTTCTCTCGATAAAGGAACTAGCGATTCAACTCGATTGCAGTATTTACTCTGCGATGACGCTAACAAATTTACGGTTTTTAGGACCTTTTGTTTCAAACAAAACGCGTCCATTAGCCTTAGCAAATAAAGTGTCGTCTTTGCCAATACCAACGTTCAAACCTGGGTGAACCTTAGTGCCACGCTGACGGATAAGAATATTTCCACCAACAACTATTTCACCACCGAATTTTTTTACACCAAGACGTTTCGATACCGAATCACGTCCGTTTCTGGTACTACCACCAGCTTTCTTATGTGCCATTTTTCTACCCTACTTAATAAATAATACTGATAATTTCTTTACTAAGAAATTATGCAGAAATCTTTTCAATTTTAAGCTCAGTATAAGACTGACGGTGACCCATCTGCTTACGATGATGCTTTCTACGTCTGAATTTGACGATCATGATTTTCTTGCCACGACCATGTGAAGCAATAGTTGCTGTCACTTTGCCGCCATCAATGAAAGGTGCGCCAACTTTAATGTCGTCACCATCAGCGATCATCAGAACTTCATTCAGATCGATGCTAGCACCTTCTTCTGCGTTCAATTTCTCAACTTTAAGCGTCTGGCCTTCGCTTACTTTATACTGCTTACCACCAGTTTTTATTACCGCGTACATACGTTTACTCCAAACATACCAAAGTAAATAATAAGGCTCTTGTACTAAGCAAAAAAACAGCACACACAAAAACCATGAATCCAAGACGATCAATTTTAGCTTGTTTTTATGATCACTGTCAAATGCTATACCCTGTTTTTTCCTAAAAAAACAAAATAAAACTAATTTCATCATGAAATGCTTGACACAATACAACGGGAAACTTACGATCCCTCAGTTAAACCCAAGTATCACGGGTTTAAATCGCTTAGATTGAATAATATAAGTCCAATTGGGTCTGATATTGTAAATCAGTTGATAGCAGATTGGGTTGATTTTTAAACCTTTTTTTTAAACCACTTATAGAATATGAACCATTTTTAAAAGCCAATGACCATAGAAGACGTTTTCACACTCATTAAAGGCGACATGGACAAGGTGAACAGCCTAATCCAAACCAGCCTGTATTCTGAAGTGGTATTGATCAACCAGATCAGCCAGTACATCATCAATAGTGGCGGGAAGCGCCTGCGCCCGATTCTGGTCTTGCTCAGTGCCAATGCCTTTGCCTCACAAAAAGCGGCTCTAAAAGCGAACGACAGCGCTCATGACATTACACTAGCGGCTGTTATTGAGTTTATTCATACTGCTACTCTCTTACATGACGATGTAGTGGATGAGTCTGAATTACGCCGGGGCAAGGACACAGCCAATGAGTTGTTTGGTAATGCCGCCAGTGTGTTGGTAGGGGATTTTCTCTATTCCAGAGCCTTTGAGATGATGGTTGGCGTGGGCAGTATGAAGGTGATGGAAATTTTATCCCATTCCACCAATACCATTGCGGAAGGCGAAGTACTGCAATTATTAAATTGTAATGATGCATCGACTACCGAGGCTCGCTATCTTGAAGTGATTCATTTTAAAACAGCAAAGTTGTTTGAATCCGCCTGTCAGCTAGGGGCTGTGATCATGGAGCAGGATGATGCCATTGAGCAAGCGATGGCTAATTACGGTATGCACCTTGGTACCGCATTTCAGCTGATTGATGATGTCTTGGATTATAGCGCCAGCAGCGAAGAAATGGGTAAAAACGTCGGTGATGATTTGGCTGAAGGTAAGCCCACTCTGCCATTAATTTATGCCATGGCACATGGTTCGGCGACTGAAGCTACTCTTATTCGCGAAGCGATTGAGCAAGGTGGTCTGGATGAGATTGAGGCGATTACGCAGACGATTGAAACCACTGGGGCTTTAGATTACACCCGTGAGATTGCCCGAAAAGAAGCTGATTTAGCAATTGAGCAATTGCAGACGATTCCTGATTCACAGTACAAAGAAGCGATGATTAGCCTAGCAAACTTTTCGGTTGATCGAAGCTATTAACGCCGATATTCTACCGCTACTGAGACTGAATCAGCAAACCTCAACGCATGGGGCTTATCAATTTCAACACTGGCTGAAAGCACTTTTTCTGATTTGGCAATCAAAACAATAATATCCCCGGCCATTTTTTCCAACAAGTCAAACGAACGTTCTTCTACCAAAGCAATAATTTCCTTCGTCAATACCTTATAATTGCAGGCATCATCGACTGAATCACTGACCATGGCTTTACGCGCATCATAGCGTAAAACAATATTAACAATCACGTCCTGTTTTTTGGTTTTTTCTTCTTCATTAAAACCAATAAACGTCCTTAAACGCAGGTTTTTAATATGAATTTTAGCCAACTCAGCCCCTAAATCAGATGCCATTCGATACTTGTCCCTAGCGTATTAAATGTAAAAATTCAGAGCGCGTCGCATGTCCTTCACGAAAGGCACCAAGCATCATGGAAGTGGTCATCATGGAATTTTGTTTTTCCACGCCACGCATCATCATGCATAAATGCTTGGCTTCGAGCACCACACCCACACCTTTTGCACCCGTAACCTGCATAATGGTTTCGGCAATCTGCTTGGTCATATTCTCTTGAATTTGTAGACGACGCGCATACATATCAACGATACGAGCAATCTTTGATAGCCCAATGACTTTTCCCTGAGGCAAATAAGCCACATGGCAACGGCCAATAAAGGGCAATAAATGATGCTCACAGAGCGAATAGACTTCAATGTCTTTGACCAGTACCATTTCATCATTATCTGATTCAAAAATAGCCCCATTGACGACTTCATCAATATCCTGATTATAGCCTCGAGTTAAAAATTCAAAGGCCTTTGCCGCACGTGCCGGGGTATCTCTCAGACCATCTCGTTGCAGATCTTCACCGACTGCCGCAATAATATTGGCAAAATTTTCTTTCATGTTGTCTCAACTTTAAAATAATATTTAGTGACTTTATCAGCATTTTAAATAATAACTGAGTAAATTACTAGGGTATTAATGGTTTCTCTGTGAAAATAGTAGGGTGGGCGTGGCTTTATCTGCCCACGCTGATTCAATACCTTGTATTCACACTTTCAGCGTGGGCACAAAAAGCGTGCCCACCCTACGATCACAATTATCAAATAATTCTAGAATAAACGAATGGACACTAGTTATAAAAAGCACGCTTCGCTGCCTGTAATTTTTCATAGGCTGCTAATAGGCTCTGGTGACGCTCGAAACCCTGTAGCGTCATGCCTGCATCAAATAAACCATCATAGCTTGTCTGACCATCAATCAGGGCGATACAGCGCTCCATCGTGTCCTCACCATACAAGGTATTGAGACCATCAAGATACATATCCGGCTGTTTATCATCAGCCAGTTCAACTTCCAGCATGGCGAGCAAGGCACGGTAGAATTTTTCTCGGAGCATAGGCAATTGCTCTAAGTCTAATAGCCATTCTGACCATTCCAGCGCTTGTTCATAGTCTCCGCAGTATAACGCCAACATCCCTTTGAGTTCACCCACACGCAGGCTTTCCCAGGCACTTTGGGGATCGGGGGCGATACCAATCAGACTACAGATCTCGGTATGATCACTATAATCACTCTCTTCCAGTGCTTGTAATAAATCACTGGCCTGGGTTTTATCCAGTGTGCCCAAAGATAAAATAGGCTCACGTAAATTCATGCCTTCGTTGTTATTTTGCCATGTCAGTTCTTCAACCGGATAGATTTCTGATACGCCCGGCACAATAATGCGGCAACCATAAACACCGAGATGCTCATAATCAGCAATATAAACATCCTTATTTTCTTTTTCCAACATGGCCATTAAAAATTCAAACTCGGATTCGGTATTATTATCAAAATCCCAATAAACAAAGTCATAATCTTTTTCTGTTTTGAAAAAATCATAACTGATCAAACCACTGGAATCGATAAAATGCGTTTCTAAATTCACCGGATCAGCAACCGCTTCATTATCGAAGCAAGGGGTTTGAAAACCGTCTAAGGACTCCAATCTACGTCCCTGAAGTAATTCTGTCACGGTGCGATCCAGAGCCACTTCAAAGCTGGGATGCGCACCAAAAGAAGCCAGACAACGACCCGACTCCGGTTCCATCATCATTACGGACATCACGGGATAACAACCACCTAATGAGGCATCTTTCACTTCAATGATAAAGCCCTCACTTTGAAGTTCTACAATCGCATCATAGGATTTGGGGTACATTTTGATAATTTCGTCCGGCACCAAAGGCAGACTGATACACTCGGAGATAATACGATTTTTCACATAGCGCTCAAACACCTCAGATAAAGCCTGGGTGCGGGCTTCCATTTTACTATTACCTGCCGACATACCGTTGCTGACATAAAGATTGCCAATGATATTCATCGGAAACCAGGTGCTTTGTTGATCTTGCTGACGCACAAAGGGTAAGGCACAAATGCCACGTTGTGCATTACCGGAATTGGTATCAACTAAGAGTGCTGGAGTGACGTCCCCATCGGGATCATAATGCGCCCACAGACTATCATTCAATAATTCCGCATGGATTAATTTATCATCCAAAGGAAACCATTTTTCATCGGGGTAATGAACAAAGTCCGACTCAGCTATTTCCTGACCTAGATAGAAATCGGCAAAGAAATAATTGCAATTCAAGCGTTCGAAAAATTCCCCTAGCGCACTGGCAAGGCAGGCATTGTGCGTACTTCCCTTACCATTGGTAAATAATAAGGGGCAATTTTTATCACGAATATTCACAGAATAAATATTGCTCACTGGATTCAGCCAAAGCGCTTCTTCGATATCAAAACCCAGATTCTGTAATTGCATCTGCATTTTCTCTATCGAGACTTCCAAAGCCTCGTCTTTACCTTTAATATAGGTTTTTGTCATTCTGACTCCATCACTCCGCGCTTGAAATTAACGAATTTGAAAACTTTACATAAAAATTTGCTTAAAGAGTATAACAAATCAGACTATCTTTATACTGCTTTGTTTTGTGAAGAAAACATTTGGCAATTGTTACGTACTTTAAGTGACAATTGTAACAATGAACTTAGCACAAGCAAATGTATAACCACAAATAATTTATGGGTTCTATTTCTCAGCAACTCAGAACAAAAAATTGCCCTTCTGAATCAACAAGCAGCAGAACCGGGACAGCCCGTTATCTGGGATTATCATGTCATTTTGATGGCCGAAATAGCTCAGGAATTTTATATTTTTGATTTTGATACCCGCTTAGATTTTGTGATGCCATTGCATGACTATTTGCAATTGACGCTGATCGCACCGGAAAAATTACCCGAGGGTTTTATTCCTGCTGTCAGAAAAATACCGGCACAATCTTATTTAGATTATTTTTATTCTGATCGCAGGCACATGCTGGGACAAATAGAGGCATCCGATTTTCCGCCTTGGGGACTGATTAATGTTGATTGTGAGCAACGGATTGCGTTGGCTGAATATTTAGATTTTAAATGTGAAGCTCATGATGCGGGATCGATTTTTAATATTCATTCTTTGTCTGAATTACAGGCTTGGTTAGAGTTACGTTAGTATTAGTATGAAATCAAGCCCATCACCTTTGCAGCACCATTACCTTTGCAATAAAAATACCCGCTCATTAAAATAACTCATATTCTGCGAGCGAGGACTGCGATCATCTGCCACCACATCCTTCATCGCTAATAATTCAATTGAAAAATCTGCCCCATACAGCCGGTGTACCTCCTCTTCAGGCACCGAAAAAGGCGGTCCCTGCTTCTCAGTTTCGTCATAATCCAGGGTCAAAAGTAACATGCTGACTTTTTCAGGCAATATTTCCAACATCTTTTGCACATATTTTTCCCGCATTTCCGTTGGTAAGGCCACCAAGGCAGCGCGATCATAAACTGCTGAAATATCAGTCAGATAGTCCTTTTTAAGCGCAAAGAAATCACCACATAAAATATCCACTTCATCACTCTCCCAGAGACTCAGCTCCGGCTGTTCAGAAATATTATTTTCACTAGAAATGATTGTTTTGCTTGCATTTAGCTGTCGTTCTGTATAAAAATCTTGCACCGCAAGGGTGCTTAATTCATTACCAAGCACCCTAAGCCCCTGCTCATGGAAAAAATGCAGGTCATGGCTTTTACCACATAAAGGCACAAACACCCGGCTCTTTTTAGCAATGCCGAGTTTAGGCCAATATTCTGATAAATAAGGATTAATGGTATCAAGATGAAAGCCGATACGTTGCTCTTGCCAGCGTTGATGCCAGAATGAATGTTGCATAGAAAGTGCATTCCTGTTGGTTAAAAGATGGTAGTAATTAGTCTGTAAATGGTCATACAGATAGTGTTCAAAACAGAGAACCAATGACGATTTACAAAATATTTTGCCTAGAAAACTTGACAAGACAAGTGTCTAAGCATTATTCCTTAATAGGGATTCAAGCAACTGATTTAAAGTCTCTACCCGTGATGCTGAGAAAAAACACATGGGAGCTTTGCTGAATTATTACGTTAATTTCACGTCATAATTCAGCTTATTGTAACGTATCCATAGAGTGTCCGGTTGAATGGCTTGTCTTTACAGGGTTTTGAAAACAGGATGTTTTCATAAAGCGTCACAGGAATGTGCTCGAGCGCCTCTGTAAAGACAAGCTATTTAATCGGATACGGGAATTATACTGAACAATTACAATTTAACTTAAATTAAAGAATATAGAAAATTAAAAATTATGGGTAAATCACTGGTCATTGTGGAGTCTCCGGCTAAGGCTAAGACGATAAATAAATATCTGGGCAAAGACTTTGTCGTCAAGTCCAGCGTGGGACATATTCGTGATTTACCCACCAGCGGTAGCACTCGTAAAAATGCCATGACGCCGAAAGAAAGAGCGAAGTTAGCGGCACAATCGCGAAAGTTAGAACCCGAAGAACGAGAAAAACGCAAACGAGCACGTGCCCAAACCGCCTTAATTGAACGCATGGGCATCGACCCCGAACATGGCTGGAACCCTCAATACGAGACCATGCCGGGAAAAGAAAAAGTCATCGCCGACCTGAAAAAATTAGCCAGAAACTCCGAAACTATCTATCTCGCGACCGATTTGGATCGCGAGGGAGAAGCCATTGCCTGGCATCTGCAAGAGACCCTGGGCAATAAAGACACGATCTTTAAACGGGTAGTGTTTAATGAAATTACTGAGAAGGCAATTCAAGAAGCCTTTTCCAAGCCTGGCGAACTCAATATGAGTCATGTCAACGCCCAGCAAACCCGTCGTTTTCTGGATCGGGTTGTGGGCTATATGGTGTCTCCCCTCTTATGGAAAAAAGTCGCCCGGGGCCTTTCTGCGGGTAGAGTACAATCTGTTGCCGTTAAATTAGTCGTTGAGCGTGAGCGTGAAATTCATGCCTTTAATCCTGAAGAATATTGGGAAGTCTACGCCGATCTACTCAGCGAAAAAAAAATCGATATACAAGCCCAGGTCCTTAAATATCAGGGCAAGGAATTTCGTCCCGATAATAAAGCCGATACCGATAAGGCTCTCAGTGTTTTAGAGCAGGCTGATTATGTCCTGACTAAACGTGAAACTCGCGCCACCAGTAGTCGTCCTCGAGCACCATTTATTACTTCCACATTGCAACAGGCGGCCAGTACCCGTATGGGCTTTGGGGTGAAAAAGACCATGATGCTGGCACAGCGTTTATACGAAGCCGGTTACATCACTTATATGCGTACTGATTCCACTAATTTAAGTGCTGAGGCAGTGGCCAGTGGTCGCGATTACATTGCGGCAAACTTTGGTAAAAAATATTTACCTGAAAAACCCATCGTTTATAGCAGTAAAGGAGGCGCACAAGAGGCTCACGAAGCCATACGCCCTTCTGATGTGACTGTGAGTGCTACTGACATCAATGGTGTTGATCGTGATGCACAGCGTCTTTATGAATTAATTTGGCGACAGTTCCTCGCTTGTCAGATGACTCCGGCAAAATACGAAAATACCACCCTAACCATCAGTGCTGCCGACTATGACTTAAAACTCAAAGGTCGCACCATTATTTTTGATGGTTGGACACGGGTCATGAAAGCCATTGCCAAGTCAGCCGAAGAAGTTATTTTGCCTGCGGTCAAAGAAGGCGAAGTCTTTAAATTAAAAGAATTATTGCCTTCGCAACATTTTACCAAGCCACCACCACGTTTTTCAGAAGCCAGTCTGGTGAAAGAATTAGAAAAACGTGGCATTGGTCGACCATCAACCTATGCCAGCATTATTTCCACCATTCAGGATCGTGGCTATGTCACCACCCAGAATAAACGTTTCTATGCTGAAAAAATTGGCGCGGTGGTCACAGAACGCTTGAGTGAAAGTTTTAATGAACTGATGACCTATAGTTTCACTTCTGAAATGGAAGAAAAACTGGATGAAATCGCTTCGGGCAATAAATATTGGCAGGACGTATTAGATTCTTTTTATCAGGATTTTAAAGCGCAATTGCTCAAGGCCGACTCCGATGGCGAAGAAGGCATGCGTCCGAATGATCCCACGCCCACCGACATCCCATGTCCTGAGTGTGGTCGTGACATGATGGTACGCACCGGCTCAACAGGTGTTTTCCTCGGTTGTTCCGGTTATAGCTTGCCTCCAAAAGAACGCTGTAAGGGTACTTTGAATCTGATTTCAGGTGATGAGGCCGTTGATGCCGAACAAGATGAAGAAAGTGAAGCCAAGGCGCTGATTGATCGCAAGCGTTGTCCTAAGTGTGATACTTCAATGGATAGCTATTTAATTGATGAGCAACGCAAGTTACATATTTGCGGTGACAATCCCGATTGTGATGGTTTTATTGTCGAGCCCGGTCAGTTTCGCATCAAGGGCTATGACGGCCCCATTATTGAGTGCGATAAATGCGGCACCGATATGCAGCTTAAATCCGGTCGTTTCGGTAAATACTTTGGCTGTACTAACGATGAGTGTAAGAATACCCGCAAGTTATTACGCAATGGCGAAGCTGCACCTCCAAAGGCTGACCCTATCCACATGAAGGAATTGCCCTGTAAAAAATCAGAAGGCTATTTTGTTTTCCGCGACGGGGCTGCCGGTGTCTTTATGGCCTCCAGTGCTTTTCCACGTTCACGGGAAACCCGTGCACCCTTGATCAGTGAGCTATTACCTCACAAAGATGAACTTGATCCTAAGTTTCTGTATTTTTGCGAAGCCCCTATTGAAGACAATAAGGGCAGACCGACTATGATCCGTTATAGTCGCAAAAATAAAGAACAATACATCATGACCGAAGACAAAGATGGCAAGGCAACCGGTTGGACAGCGCATTATCGTGATGGTAAATGGGACATAGAACTACCCAAGCCAAAGAGAAAATCCGCGAAAAAGAAAGCGGTTAAAAAGAAGGCTGTGAAGAAAAAAGCCGCCAAGAAGAAAGTGGCTAAAAAGAAAACCTAAGCTCATGAAAAAACCAACCATCCCAGTCAAAGTAGGCAACATCACTATTGGCGGTGACCACCCAATTGTCGTTCAGTCTATGACCAATACTGACACTGCTGACGTTATTGCCACGGTCAAACAATGTGCTGAATTATCCAAGGCCGGTTCGGAATTGGTACGCATCACGGTGAATACCGAAGAAGCGGCTCAGGCCGTGCCCAAAATCCGTACGCAACTCGAAAAAATGGGGCTGAACATACCACTTGTCGGTGATTTTCATTTCAATGGTCATAAACTACTCAGCAAGTATCCAGACTGCGCACAGGCCTTAGAAAAATACCGCATTAATCCCGGCAATATTGGCCGTGGCAATTCCCGCGATGATAAGTTTGCCCAATTAATTGATATTGCCGTAAAAAATGATAAGGCAGTAAGAATCGGTGTCAACTGGGGCAGCCTGGATCAAGAGTTAATGGCACGCATGATGGATGAAAATAATCATCTCAGTGAGCCCAGAGAGCCGACAGAAGTCATGCATGATGCTTTGATTACTTCAGCACTTGACTCCGCACGCCTTGCTGAACAGCAAGGTCTGGCAAAAAATAAAATTGTTTTATCCTGCAAGATGTCAGGTGTTCAAGATCTGATCAAAGTCTATCAGGACTTAAGCCAACGCTGTGATTATGCCTTGCATCTGGGCTTAACTGAAGCAGGCATGGGTAGCAAGGGAATCGTTTCCTCTACTGCGGCATTAGCCATACTCCTACAACAAGGGATTGGTGATACCATTCGTATTTCTTTAACCCCTGAACCCGGTGCATCACGCACGACTGAAGTACAAGTGGCTCAGGAAATATTACAGGGCATGGAACTGCGCACCTTTACTCCAACAGTGATCGCTTGCCCCGGTTGTGGACGCACCAGTTCTGAAACTTTTCAACATCTGGCTAAAGACATCCAACATTATCTGAAAGACTCGATGCCTAAGTGGCGTGATCAATATCCGGGCGTTGAAGCACTGAATGTCGCCGTTATGGGCTGTGTGGTCAATGGCCCGGGTGAGAGCAAACATGCCAATATTGGTATCAGTTTACCGGGCAATGGTGAAAAACCCGTTGCACCGGTTTATGAAGATGGCGTTAAGACAGTGACCCTAAAAGGCGCTCATATTGCAGAAGAGTTTCAAACCGTGGTGAGCAATTATATTGAAAGTCATTATCATAAGGCTTCTTCATAAGGCACAATGTCGGGTGGGTATGGCTTTATCTGCCCACGCTGACCACCCTATGTTCACACTTTCAGCGTGGGCACAAAAAGCGTGCCCACCCTACATCCTACAATCATCATGGCTCTATACAAATCACATACGCTTATTTAGCGACTTATTGAGTACCCCGTCATCCCATTGATACAAGCATGAATAATTACCTTCAGCCTCTGGCCTTAAAAGGCAAACGTCATTAATATAGGCTGCTTTGGGTACTGACCAGGCGGTAAATTCATTGTTACATTGCCCTTCAGCACGACTACGTTCACTGAGATATTGTACCTTTAATTGTTCAGCCTCATGGGTCCAACGATAACGGGTTTCAAAAATAAAGCATTGTTCATCATCAGAATAAGCTTGATATAGACCACTGCCATCTGCGAGTAATTCATCTTGTCCATCCTTTTTCCATTGACAGCCCTCTGCCAATAGATAGCTGGTAAATTTTCCAGGAATTTGATAATTCATTTGTTTGGCAGCTTTAAACTCCATATCAACCGTCAAAAAATGCAGCCAACCCTGCTCAGTGAAGTCATTTTTGTAATCAATAAAACCTGAATACCGTGATAGCATCGCAATACTTTCGTCAAAATCAATACAGGATTCTACGCTCATTGGCGCTTGAGATTGCAATAGACCATTGTTTGAGAATGAAACCGCATTGCTGAGCAAATAACGTAATTCTTTCATCGCATGATTTAGGTGGGTGTAATTGATTGACTCTTGAAAGAAACCATTCGCATGTATTTTTTCTATCGCAAGCTGCTTAATCATACGCTCTTGCTTAATATTATTTTTGGCGTCGTTTTTGGCATTATTGCTAAACAAAACCAAATGCTGTCCTTTAATGGCAACCGATACATCAAGTCCCAAATTGTTCAGTTCAGGTAGGTTGAGTTTTTGCGCTGACGCTGTAGGCGAAATCATAGCAATTTGAGGTACAAAGGCCGACATCATCTGCCAGACTTTTAGCGGATTTTCTGCGGATAAGGTCAATAAAGATGACAACTCAAAAGCACGATTATTTTTTTGCTCTGCTTTTGTCCGATTGACTTTAAAATTCTGTATAGCAAAGCTCAGCCCATGCACCCCGTCTAAGACACCCGCAAACATGGCAAGCGTCAAAGGGTTTAATTGGGCAGTATTTTTTTGTAATTCTTTAAGCGGCTCACATTGAAAATCACTTTCTCTGATTGTTTTTGTCACATAAACAAAAAACGGTGAGATTTGCGAGAGGTTAACCCCCAAACCCAGAGCAAAAATATTCTCTTCTGCACCCTCTCTCACATAGCTTGGAATAAAACCTCTAAATTGATTCAACTCCATTTTTATATTTTTATTTTTTAATTCCAGCAAGGCTTCAAACTGAATTTTCATGCTTTGCCCTTGCAGCTCATACTGTGTATAACCACCAACCAAAAGAGGTACTTCTTGCACAAGTTTTAATATATCTGCTTTACACTCTGAGTTTTGCAAGCTGGCCAAAAGCGGGCTTGGTTCACCCAATAAATCACCCCATGAGTTATTAATGTTTTTCGTATCCGGGGTGTTTTTTGTTGGAAAGATTGATTGGATGAGCAACTCAAAATCAATAAAACTAATGGATATAGGCATATATCCATTGTTCTTTTCCAGTTGCGTCACTTTTTCTTTGATTGATTGCTCTGCTTGACGTAAACCAAAAATCAATTGTTTTTGATAGTCAGTTGAGTGCTGATTGAGCAATGCCAAAGTGGCAATTTTATCGCCGTCTTTGTCTTCGCTCGCTTGAATGGCTACGATAATTTGATAGTTGTTATCAAGAGAGTAAAACCAATATTTTTGTTGCTCAAACATGCCTTCCTGATGTTGTAAGCCTGATTTCTTTTCAGCCTGAGTAAGCACCGCTAAAAAAGCCTGTTCATCAGCCAGTGTTATTTTCAGTACGGGGTTAAGGTTCACACTATATAGCGCCAAAGCCATCTTTTTTGCCAAACCATAATGAGTTTGTAGTGCAGTATTTCCCTTTACAGCAATATGCTCAAAATCGTCTGACAGCGCTGATAAAAAGGCTAAGCCCGATCCTAAATTATTTTTTGCATCCTGATTAAGCGCTTGGCTGAATGGATTGCTCGATGCTTGGTTAAATTGAAAAAAGGGAAAATCATCCAGATTAAATCGCTCACTATTACCTGAAAAGAAAATACTATCAACGGGGACATATTTTAATAAGGGGCTATTGTTTTCACTATTGTTTTCACTATTGTTTTCAGTATTGTTTTGGCTATTCTGTGCAAAGTTATTGGTGTTAAATAAAAAGAGTAAAATACCGATAAAAATAACAAATCCATAGTTTTTCATTGCTCATTCCCTTATAGTAAAGTCTGTAATTTCAGTGGGCATTTTATGCCACTTTAACATTGAATAATATGCACTGTACTTCATTATGAGACGTCCATGAAAAAATTATTGTCATTATTTATAGTCATCAGCCTTGTTATTAGTTTGAATGCTTGTCAGAGTTTGTCAAACGATAGTTTTTCACCCTCTTTTGCGATCACCGAGCACCCTCTCGTTGATACTATCTGGTCCGTCTCAGAGCAACAATTTGTTACCCTTGATAGCCTGAATTATGAAGCAAGAAGAAGCAATGTCATTTTATTGGGTGAAACCCATGACAATATCAGACACCACCAGTTACAGTCACATATCATCGCGGCTTTCGTTGCGCAACAGCAATTTCCTGCTATTGCTTATGAAATGCTTAACCACAACCAACAAGAGAGCATTGATCAATTTCATGCTGATTATCTAAAAAGATTACAGCAAGGCGGTGCTAGAAGTACTGAGCGGACACTGGATGCTTTTGCAAAAAAGATTCAATGGGAAAAGTCCGGCTGGCCTGAGTGGTCCTATTACCAGCCGGTATTTTTTCAAAACTTCTACAATGACCTGCCTATTATTGCCGCGAATCTTGATGCGAAGACCATACGCGAAGCGATTAAACAAGGCCCTCAAGTCTTGAGTGAAGACTATCAACGACAATTAGAGCGCTATCAGTATCCACCAGAATTAAAAAAATCATTACAAGCAGAAATTCTTGAAGCGCATTGTAAGCTCTTACCTGAAAAGATGTTATCACCCATGCTGATGGGACAGCAGCTACGTGATCTGGCTATGACCAAGGTCATAGCAGACTATATGGCCAAGCAATTTGCCCCACAAGCCTTTGTGCCTCGTACTAGAGATTTAGTATTAATTGCCGGTTCTGGCCACACCCGAACAGATTATGGTATCCCCTATTATTTACGCCATGAAGCACCTAATTTAAAAGTGCTCAGTATGGCCTTTATTGAGGTGAGCAAGGATAAGCTTAAACCGTCAGATTATGCAAAGAATTGGAGCAAAACAGCACAGCAACTTCCCTTTGATTATGTTTGGTTTACGCAACAAGCCGAGCGGGAAGATCAGTGTGAAAAAATGCAGACGTATATGAAAAATAAAGGTAACTAAGCTGAGTTCTGAATAATACAGATGCCAAGTTAACTTAATATAGTGATGCGCTTCGTTCCTCAGCAGCATCCTACAATGCATCGCTTGCAGCCAAACGTAGGATGCTGCTGAGGAACGAAGCGCATCACAGGTACTAGCCAACCAGGCTATTAAATATTTTAAAGCCCGCCACATAAGTACCTATTGCTGAACCTATGGTGGAAAAGAAAAACACTAATAAAGTTCGCGCCACTTTGTTTTTCCACCAGCCCGAAATGTGCGTCGTGTCTTTTCTGAGAGCGCTAAAATCACCGACATTGGGTTTTCTTAGGTATAATTCGATGGCGGCTGTCACCATGCCAGCACCAATTGTTGGATTGAGTGACGTTAAAGGTGCGGCAATAAATGCCCCAACAACCGTTAATGGATGTCCCTTGGCCAATGCTGCACCCAGTGCGGATAAAGAACCATTGATCAATACCCAGTAAACAATCAGCTGCATACCTAATTCGGTACTTTTGCTAAAGCCATAGGCAAAACCGGCAATTAAAATGGCCACAATAACCCAAGGAACGACCTTAGGCCAGCGACTTTTTTTGGGCAGTTCATCTAAGCGATCAATTGTTGTTTGAGCTTTTTGATGTAAGGCTTCCGGTGTGGTAATTTGCTCATCTTTAGCAAGATAAGATTCAATGCCTTTTAGATGTCCCGCACCGACTACGGCCAAAATGGATTTATTCTCTGAGCGACTCACAATTTGTTCTAAACGAGCCGCCATGTATTGATCACGTTCATCAATTAGGGGCTCAAACAACTCTTTAGCTTCTTCTGCAAACTGGGCAAAAGTGGTTTCTAACATATCACCGTCTTTTAGACGCTCGATTTCATCTTCAGAGACTTTTTCATTGGACACGACACTGCCCAGTAATCCACCAACGATACCCATGCGTTTCCACCATGGGACATTATTGTAGACTCGTTTAAGGGTCGTGCCCACTTCACGGTCAATCAGGTGGACTTCACAGCTCATTTTCTTCGCCTGATCGATTGCCATACGCATTTCTGCACCCGGCTCGATGCCAAATTCATCAGCCATTTTTTGCTGGTAAGCGCCTAGTGCCAAAGAAGCGATAACCATCGAGGCCTTGCCTTCTTTAAAGACCTGAAACAAGTCCATTTTTGCCAGGCTATCGGGATCAATCATACTATTGTAGCGACTGGGGCAAAGCTCAATGGCTACACCATCATATTCACCGGTCTCAAGTAGCTCTTGTACTTTTTCAGCACTGGTTTTAGACACATGCGCCGTGCCTAATACGGTAATTGATTTACCCGCCAGTTGATGCCGAAAAAGAGGCTCATCCTGTGAATTATCTGTTTCTGGTGCTGCTTGCTTTTCCACGTATGTTATTAACCTTTAAAAATGTTCGCTGAATTTGACTCAATATTGGGGTGCATTATACGGACTTATACAACAAAAGTTTATAGGAAGAACCCTTCAAGGCATACTTTCTGTCTCTAATTCACTAATGCGTCGCAAAGCGAAGGCGTTATTATCACCACAAAATTCTTCGCTAGCCTGAAATTTTAGGCAAACTGCCGGTCTTGATGACCGGCCAAAGAGCTTACAGGCATTGCTTTCATCCAATTGAATACAGCGAATTCCCGCTGCTTTGCCCTCTGGCATACCGGGAATGGGGGTGCTAATTGATGGTGCGATACAGCAAGCACCGCAGCCTTTACGACATTGCATGATTATTTCCAAGTGAATGATGCGCTTCGTTCCTCAGCAGCATCCTACGCTCCATTGATTGATAAACCTAGAAACCTCAGTTGAACCTAAAATAAAAAAGGCCGGGGATTCCTATTGAATCGCCGACCTTTTTAAGTTTACTAAAACGCTTTAAACTACGAAAAATTACTTTTTCTTAGCTTCTTTACGTTCTTTAGTCTCTTTAATCACTTCTTCAGCAACATTCTTAGGACATGCGCTATAGTGAGAGAATTCCATGGAGAACTGACCACGACCGGAAGTCATCGTACGTAAGTCACCAATGTAACCAAACATTTCACTCAAAGGCGCTTCCGCTTTAATGCGAGTCCCCATTGGGTTTGACTCTTGATCCTTAATCATGCCACGACGACGATTCAAATCACCAATACAGTCACCAACATGGGCTTCTGGCGTAAACACGTCTACTTTCATGATAGGCTCAAGTAATTGTGGACCGGCTTTCTTCATGGTCTGACGATAAGCACCATAAGCAGCTAATTCAAACGCCATTGCGGATGAATCCACTGCATGGTATGCACCATCTTGTAATTCAACGTGGACATCAACCACAGGGAATCCAGCCAAAACACCTTCGCTCATCATACGGCCAAAGGCTTTATCAATCGCACCCCAATATTCACTTGGCACGTTACCACCAGTTACTTTTGATTCAAAGGTATAACCGCTATTAGGTTCACCTGGTGTGATGGTATAGTCAATTCGACCATACTGACCTGAACCACCTGATTGCTTCTTATGGGTATAAGTGTCTTCAATTTCCTTAGTGATCGACTCACGATAGGCAACCTGAGGCTTACCAACGGTTACGTCAACACCATGAGTACGCTTTAGGATATCAATTTTAATATCCAGGTGTAATTCACCCATACCCTTAAGAATGGTTTCACCACTTTCTTCGTCTGTTTCAACGTGAAAAGAAGGATCTTCTTTCACCATCTTGTTCAGAGCGATACCCATTTTCTCAGAACCTCCTTTATCATTCGGTGAAATCGCAATGGAAATAACGGGATCAGGGAAAACCATTGGCTCTAATGTCGCAGGTTGCTTAGGATCACAAAGCGTGTGACCGGTTTGAGTGTTCTTTAAACCAACAAAAGCAACAATGTCACCCGCTTGACAAGAATCTAATTCTTCACGTGAGTCAGCATGCATTTCAACAATACGACCGATACGTTCTGTTTTACCGGTAAAGGTATTTAATAAAGTCATACCTTTTTGCACAGTACCAGAGTAAATACGAATAAAGGTCAATGCACCAAAACGGTCATCCATAATTTTGAACGCCAAAGCACGTACTGGCTTATCAGCATCAACAATGGCAAATTCGCCGGTCTCATTACCATCTAAATCAACTTCTGGCTGAGGCTTCACTTCCGTTGGGCTAGGCAGATAATCAACAACCGCATTCAATACTAATTGAATACCCTTGTTTTTAAATGCTGAACCACAAAAAGTTGGGAAGAAATCTAAGGCGATAGTACCCTTACGAATACAATGTTTGATATCGTCAATTGATGGCTCTTCGCCTTCTAAGTAAGCTTCCATCAAATCATCGTTTTGCTCTAAGGCAGTTTCGATTAATTGTTCACGATATTCTTCAACCTTGTCTGCCATATCAGCAGGTACGTCCATCACTTCGTAATTAGTGGGATCACCTGAACCATCCCAAACCCATGCTTTACGCGTCAGGAGATCAACCACACCAGCGAAATCATCTTCTTCACCAATAGGTAGTACCATCACCAAAGGAGTGGCTTGTAATACGTTTTCCACCTGATCGACAACACGGTAGAAATCAGCACCTAAACGATCCAGTTTGTTGACGAAAATGACGCGTGCAACACCGGATTCATTCGCATAACGCCAGTTAGTTTCTGACTGAGGCTCAACACCACCAGAACCACAGAAAACACCCACACCGCCGTCTAATACTTTTAAAGAACGATACACTTCAATCGTGAAGTCAACGTGTCCTGGGGTGTCGATGATATTCATGCGGTGACCGTCCCATTCACATGAAGTCGCAGCAGACTGAATGGTAATACCACGTTCCTGCTCCTGCTCCATGAAATCAGTGGTTGCTTCACCATCATGTACTTCACCAATCTTGTGGGTTTTACCCGTCAGATTCAAAATACGCTCTGTGGTGGTGGTCTTGCCCGCATCAACGTGTGCGAAGATGCCTATGTTACGGTACTTGCTTAAATCAGCCATAATATTCTCTGGTTAAACTAAAAAACGGGTTATTCAATACAAAAGTGCTCTTTAAAAAAGTGAAAAAAGCATCGTCACCAATGATTTCTCTTGGCGTGGTACTAATTATAGTACTGGGTATAAATAATCGGAAAATTACTTCCGCAGACTCAGATTGCAATAATATTCTGATCTGATTGCTGAGAAGCATAGAAAATTAGTCGCGATTTTAGTTATTTTTCACCTAAACATCAACAAAAAAATGCTTTATTGCCTAATTTCCTTAAAAAAACAGGTAAAATTCAGTCATAAAGTACTTAATAGGTCAAAATTTTTGATTCATTGTCCTATTTCTACAGTGGACCCCATTGTCAAGATAGCTTCCTCAAATATTAAGATATAATTCTGTTGGTTATTTATAGTATTAGTCTTATCCACATATCCACAGGTCTGCCAGTATAGTGGACCCCAGAAATCAGACAATAGGTTAAGATATAAAGATCAACCTAATGGGGAACCAAAATGAGCACAAAAAGAAAATCATTCAGTAATACATTTAAAGCAAAAGTTGCCATTGAAGCTTTGAAAGGTCAGAAAACAGTGGCTAAATCGCCTCAGAATTTGAAGTTCATGCCACTCAGGTGAACACTTGGAAAAAACATCTATTGGATGGTGCAGCCGATACTTTTTCTAAGAAATTAGAGAATAAAGAAGCTGAACATGAAAAGGAAAAAGAACACCTTTTCAGTCAGATAGGCCAATTAAAAGTAGAGGCTGATTGGCTATCAAAAAAGTTGAAGATGTTCAACTGAGCATTGATGAGAAACGGTGTTGTATTCAAAAGGAACACCCTCAGTTGAGCATCAAAAAACAATGTAAGCTTATTCATCTTAATCGTGCAAGTTATTACTATGAACCCAAAAAACCTTTGAAAAATAAGGATTTGAAATTAATGAATCGTATTGACGAGCTGTACACAAAGCATCCCTTTTATGGCAGTCGTCAAATGCGTGATGCCTTAAAATTAGAAGGTTATAAAATTAACCGAAAAAAAGTGCAGCGTTTGATGCGCATTATGGGATTAGTCTCAGTTGCACCAAAACCTAATACCAGCAAGCCTTGCAAGGCAAACAACATATACCCTTATTTGCTTGGAGGGATTGATATTAACCAGAATAACCAGGTCTGGTGTACCGATATTACCTATATTCGGATGCCACATGGTTTTGTTTATCTCAGTGCTGTCATGGATTGGAACAGCCGATTTGTCCTGTCATGGGAAGTATCCACCAGCATGGAAGAAAGCTTTTGTATTAGCAGCTTAGAGACAGCGCTACGTCAATATGAAAAGCCAGAGATATTTAATACTGATCAGGGATCTCAATATACTGGTAGAGCATTCACCGGCGTCCTTAAAGCCAATGATATCAAAATAAGTATGGATGGCAAAGGCAGAGCAATGGATAATATCATGATTGAACGGCTTTGGCGGAGCGTGAAGTATGAAGAAATTTATCTCAAAGATTATCAAAGTATTGATGAGTTAAAAAGCTCATTGAAGGAATATTTTGAGTTTTATAACCATGAACGACCACACAGTACGCATGGTGGAAAAACGCCAGCAGAAATATATGGCGTGAAGAAAGCATTCACTCCAGAATTTAAACTGGCTGCATAACAGAAGAAACAATGATGAATATTTTATATCTTATTTTTTAACTGGGTTGTCTTGACAATGGGATCCACAATAGTCCACTATACTCCAATATTGGAATAGAAAGCTCGCCATTACCTAGGCCAATTTCAAGAATATTTTCTCCTCGACCGGGTTGTAAAGCCTCAATAGCTTTTTGGCTAATGAACGTGTTTAAGTCATTCATTATGATGCCAAGGTCTACCCCTCTTCTCCCTTGGGGCAGGCCAATTGTGCCGCTAATTTTTTAACTCATCTACTTCCATGTTGTACCCCATTTGAATTTCTTATCATATTTCAATAGCAGCTAAAATAATCCCTTTTATTAGGCGACAATTAACTTGTCCGGTCGGCGACAACTAGCTTGGCCGGTTTGATACACTCAGACACATTAATCGAGAAGGATTTTTATGTCTGGAAAATCAATTACCCAAGAACAGGTCAAGTTATACATGTCACATCGAAAACAACCGAATCACACTCAAGCTTCATCAGCAGCCAAAGCAGGATTTTCAGAAAGATCAGCGCGACGCATTGATACAGGTAAGCACCCCGGCGGCACCACACAGCCCAGACAGTACAAAACTCGAAAAGATCCCTTAAATGGTGCTTTTGAACAACATTTAGTGCCCTTACTTGAGATTGAGCCCAAACTACAGCCCATTACCTTATTAGAAGCACTGGAAGAGCTAGAACCCGGTCAATTTGACAACACTCACCTAAGAACACTGCAACGCCGAGTCAAACGCTGGCGTGCTCAGGAAGGACCGGAGCAAGAAGTTATTTTTCAACAAAAACACATTGCCGGTGATATGGGTGTTTCAGATTACACCTGGGCTAATGAGCTTAAAATCACGATTGACGGAGAAGATTTTAAACACAAACTTTATCACTACCGATTGGTTTATAGTGGCTGGACTTATGTTCAAGTTGTCTTAGGTGGAGAGAGCTTTGAATCTCTTTCTTCAGGCTTACAAAATGCGCTATGGCAATCAGGCGGTGTCCCTGTAAGCCACCGAACCGATAGCCTAAGTGCTGCATTTAACAATCATTATGAACAAGAAAAGCTGACCGAGCGTTATGAAAAATTATGTCAATACTATGGTATAAAAGCCACTCGAAACAATAAAGGCATTGCCCATGAAAATGGAGCCATTGAATCCCCTAATGGTCATTTAAAACGCCGAATCGAACAAAAGCTACTCCTTCGTGGCAGTCGAGATTTTACCGCCTTATTGGATTATGAAGCCTTTATTGATGACATCGTTCGCCAAATAAACATACGCTGTAAAACACGATTTAATGAAGAAAAAGCACACTTAAAACCGCTTCCCAGCCGCCGCACCAATGGCTTTAGTGAGCTCTATGTTAAAGTCACCACAAGGAGTACCATTTCAGTTAAACGAGTCACTTATACCGTACCCTCCCGATTGATTGGTACCACGTTATTGATCCATATTTATGATCAACATTTAGATTGTTTCTATGGTCATGAATTGACCTTAAGTTTAAAGCGTATTTATGCACACCGCCATATCCGTTCGCGTTCAATCAATTATAAACATATCATTCACTCGTTAGCCAAAAAGCCCAATGCCTTTAAATCATCGGCTTACCGAGATGATATTGTCCCAGAAGGTGATTTCACCCTGATTTGGGAAAATCTCAAACAAACGGGCATTCATGATGATGATTGCCGTTACATGGTGAGCTTGCTGTCCATTGCCGATGCCTATGATTGTGAAGCAGCGCTGGGTCGTTTTGTCTTAGCCTCGTTAGAAGCCGGCAGTCGAGTTTCCATCAAAGCGTGCCGTGACTTTTTGCGCCCATGTCGGTTGATAGACCTCAGTACACCAGTCAGCAACATGACTTATCGACCTACAATGTATTACTGGGGAATTAATATGGCCAATGCACAAAGTTTACCGTTTTTACTCAAAGAATTACGTTTAACGACCATGGTCAAACAATGGCAGCAGGTTTCACAAAAAGCCATTGAATTAGATTGGGAGCCTGAATTATTTTTAGCCCATTTATGTGAATTAGAAACCAGTTACCGGCATGACAATAAATTAAAGCGCTTATTAAGAGAAAGCAAACTACCCATTGGTAAACAGTTATCACAGTATGACTTTAATGAAATAACCGGTGTGACAGCCCAACAGCTCAAACAAAAAATCACTCAGTTAAACTGGCTCAGGCAAGGACATAATCTGCTTTTATTTGGTGCCAGTGGTCTGGGGAAAACGCATTTAGCCGCCGCTATTGGTTACGCACTCATCGAGCAATCAGTGCGGGTTAAATTCATGAGCAGCACTTCATTGGTGCAAATGCTTCAAAAGGCAAAAGAAGCGTTATCTCTGGAATTTGAACTGAAAAAGCTGGATAAATATGAGTTACTTATTCTTGATGATATTGGCTATGTCAAAAACCAATAGTGAAAGCCAGGTACTATTTGAATTAATTGCGCACCGATATGAACGCAATAGCCTGCTCATTACCTCAAACCAGGCTTTCAGTGAATGGGATAGTATCTTCACTGACAATATGATGACAGTGGCTGCCATTGACCGACTCATTCATCATGCGTCTATTTATCAAATTGAAGGCGACAGTTATCGTAGAAAACAAGCGATGAAAGGCTTAGATTAATGGCTAACTCATTGATCGCTGAACATTTTAAAAGCAAGATAAAAAGCATAGAGCGGGCGAAAAGCCAAAAGCTCAAAGTGGCCTCGTGCAAGAGCAAAGCCGCACATCGGTCGCTTTTCGCCCTAGAGCCAGATCAAGAGCAGCGACTAAAGAAAAATCAAGTTAAAAAGAAGAGCAGACAATTAAAGGAGAATAATCGATTGTAAAAAACTCACTATGAATAAAATAATAAATTAGAAACCGGCTAAGCTAATTGTCGCCAACCGGACAAGGTAGTTGACGCCAGATACCCTTTCTCTGATACTCGTCAATGAGATTTTTGAGTATTATTTTATAATAAAAACAGTTAAAAAGGGGAAAATGAGCAAGTTATAGTTTGGAGATGTTCTAATGAGAACAAAATTCAAATTTATACTGATGTTGCTATTGTTTCTTTTAACATCAGTCACTTATTCTAGTTCTGAATATGACTGGCAACAGGTCAGGGATGAGGATGGCATTCAGGTTTATCTAAAAAATTCTGGGCAGATGATATTAAATCATTTCGAGGTGTCGTTCACATCCCTTCCTCTTTGGCTAATGTCCTTGCAATCATTATCGATATCAAAGCCTGTACCGACTGGGTACATCGGTGTAAAAACCCGTTTTACTACTGAGAAAATCTTTTTCCGAGTGTTATCACTATCAAGTGCACAGTCTGCCTTTTCCAGCCATAAACCGAGAGTTTATCTTCCATTCAAAAATCACTCGGGATGCTAAAACAGGTGCAATAAAAATTCAGATGGATGCTATGCCCGAATTCTGTCAAAACAATGCTGACCTATGCGTCTTTAATAAAGAGTCATCACTGGTGAGAGTATCACATTCCCATGGCCACTATTTACTCGAAGCCATCAATAAACATCTGACTCGTGTCACCTGGACACATCATACGAACCCAGAAGGTCATTTACCTAAATGGATGATCAATTCATTGATTCAAGAGATGCCCTTTAAAACCTTACAAGGCCTGAGAAAAAAACACTCGATACAAAAGACCTGAATAATAGAATAATGATTGACTCTAAAGGGGAGATAATGTGGCTATACTTAACCGGACACACAACTTAAAATAACTAAAAGATAAAAAGTGTGACCTAAAATGAATGATCAAACAAAAAACCGAATAAAAGCTATACATCAGAATTTAAAGAATCAGCTGTCAAATTAGCTAATGAGACGGATCAACCTGTTTCTCAGACTGCCAGGGAGCTAGGTGTTAATGTAAATACTCTACATACCTGGATCAGTAAATATTCCAAACCGGTGAAGACGGTAGCCAATAGAAGTGATGAACACATTTATGATGAAGTAAAACGTCTGAAAAAGAATTGGCAAAAGTGATTCAGGAGCGTGATTTATTAAAAGGCCACAGCGTACTTTGCAAGGGAAACTTTGTGAAGTACGCATGGATAACTGATCAGGCTAAAGATTACCCGGTAACGATTCTGTGCCGTTTTATGGATGTTTCCGTAGTTGCTATTATGATTGGGTTAGCTCTCCTAAAACGGATAGAGAGAAAGAAAATGAAGCGCTTACTGAGCAGCTAAAAAACTGTTTGAAGACAGTCGCAAGACTTATGGAACCCGTCGTCTTAAAAGAAAACTGGCTGAAAAAGGCGTTCATATAAGCCGCCGGAGAATTGGTCGATTAATGAAAAAGCCGGTTTGTTTTGTAAAACGAAGAGACGCTTTAAAGCGACGACTAATTCCAAGCATAATAAGCGTATATCTCCAAATTTACTGGAAAGAGAGTTTACTGTCTCTCAACCTGATCGCTACTATGTGGGTGATATTACCTATATTGCCACCAAGGAAGGCTGGTTATATTTAGCGGTTGTCATTGACTTATTCTCTAGGCAAATTGTTGGCTGGTCGATGGATGAGCGAATGAAAGCCAAGCTAGTCAATGATGCTTTACTGATGGCCATATGGAAGCGTAAACCAATGGATGGATTGCTTTGGCATACTGACCGAGGTAGCCAATATGCCTCTGATAGTCATAGAAAAATATTGTCGGATCATAACATAATTCAGTCTATGAGCCGCAAAGGAAATTGCTGGGACAATGCTGTATCAGAGAGCTTCTTTCATAGTTTGAAAACTGAATTGACGCACCATTGTCGATTCAAAACCAGAGTAGAAGCAAAGCAGGCAATATTTGAATATATTGAGGTATTTTATAATCGGGAGCGACTTCATTCGGCTAATGATTATTTGTCACCAGTCGATTATGAAATACAGCAGGAAATAGCTTAAATCGATTGATTGAAGAGGGGTAAAAGGCGACATAAATGCCGCCCATTACCGTTGACGGCCATCGGCTCCTCAGCCTGTGCCGTGAAGATATTGTAACAGGATCATTACCGTTGTGAAAATACCTTGGGTGAATGGAACGGCTCTATCGTTCCAGAGGGCAAAGCCCTTTCTCTTCATCTGTTTAAAGTTAACATGAGAAACTAAAATGATAGGAAATACAAAATGACAAAAATCACTTGAAACAGCCAAAAAAATATTTAGAAAACTGTCCGGAAAAGTGTTGACACATCAGCCCCCACTCTGGATGAATTCAAAGCAGCCTTAAAAAATAATGAATTGATCGTTTTTTATCAACCTAAAATAGGACTTGATAATAATAATATTGTCGCTGTGGAAGCATTGGTTCGTTGGCAACATCCCAGTTATGGCATAGTAGCACCTGATCTATTCATCCCTCTTGCAGAAGCAAACAACCTCATTGATAAACTTACCTGGGTCGTATTTGAGCAAGCCTTATCGCAATACAAACGCTGGTTTGAACAGGGTTTGAATGTTCAGATTGCCATTAACATGTCAGCTAGCACTCTAAAAGAATTAACATTGCCCGATAAAATTGATCTTTTATTGAGTAAACATGGTGTGAAAGCCCAACAAATTGTACTTGAGATCACCGAGTCAGCCTTAATGTCCGAGTTAATTACTTCGTTGGATATTCTCACTCGCTTACGTATGAAAGGATTCAGACTATCCATTGATGATTTTGGTACCGGTTATTCTTCTCTGTTGCAATTACACCGTGTGCCTTTTTCTGAAATTAAAATTGACCGCACCTTTGTTTCAGAAATGGAAAATGACAAAGAGGCAACTGCCATTGTTGAAACGATTATTATGCTAGGTCAAAAGCTAGGCATGAAAACCGTCGCTGAGGGGATCGAAACCAAAGAAACTCAAGCAAGGCTAACCGCTTTAGGATGCAACCTTGCACAAGGTTACTTATTTTCAAAACCCATCCCTGGTAATGAGGTCTTTGCCTGGTTCTCCCATTATAAAGAAAACTTAAAATCTTAAGTTGTAGGGTGGGCATGGCTTTATCTGCCCACGCTGACTTAAGACCTTATATTCACACTTACAGCGTGGGCACAAAAAGCGTGCCCACCCTACTATTTACGGATTGACACTAGTTTACACTTTGTACGTTTGGATAGCCTTTTTTATTCCAATCCGTCATGCCCATTTTTACAACTTTAACATTATTGAAACCATTGTTTGTTAAAATTTCGGCCGCTTTTGTCGATTTTCGATCAGTTCGGCAAATCGTTACGATACGCTTCTCATAATCACCCGCTAATCTATCCTTCAATTCCGCTATACGTTGTTCTAATTGCTCTACTGGTATTTGCACCGATGTACTAATATGCCCTTGTTCACCCACATAATCTTCATCCGTACGTACATCCAGTAATAAAAAATCATCACCATTGTCCATCGCTTGTTTCAGCACATCAATGTCAATCCTATTTTTCTTGGCATTATTACGCATTTGACTTATAAAACGAGGCAAAAAAGCAGCAACTGCCAATAGAGCCAAACCTAAAAGACTTTTTTGAATCAGGCTTTCCCCTCCCGTTGCTGCCTCACGCCCTATATACCCCAAATACGTATAAGCAATGGCTCCCGGCAACATACAAATGTAAGTAGCCAAAGAATAATCAAGTAATTTAATTTTTGTCAGCCCCAAAGTATAATTTAGCAAATTAAATGGGAATATCGGTACTAAGCGTACAAAGGCAACGAAACGCCAACCTTCATTTTCAACCCCGTTAATTAATTGTTTTAAGCGCCCTGCTGATTTCTTCTCTACCCAGTCTGATGCCAGATAACGCGCAGCCAGAAATGATAAAATTGCACCTATTGTCGCAGCCGTTAAATTATAGAACACTCCTACTACC
Source organism: sulfur-oxidizing endosymbiont of Gigantopelta aegis (assembly GCF_016097415.1). Classification (NCBI taxonomy): domain Bacteria; species sulfur-oxidizing endosymbiont of Gigantopelta aegis. The sequence goes on from NZ_JAEHGE010000001.1 coordinate 306,864, forward strand.
GGGCCAAATAAAGCACCGCCTGCAAGCGTTAGCACCGAACCCGGCAAAAAGAAAATGGTTGCTAGAATATAAATCAGCATAAATAACAGTGGCGCTAAAGGCCCTGACTGTTCGATCCAATGCTGTAAAGCCTCCATATCCAGTACATCACGATAGATAACGGCTATAGCAATGCCTATAGTAATTAAACCAACCAAAAATAGCCGTATAAATAATGTTTTCAATGCTTAATCCTCAGTGTTCTTTTGGCTATTCCAATTACGGGTATTAATCGCATATTCACTGACCTTGCCTTTAAAGGGTAATAACATCATGCCCAAAATCCAGTTAGTCTGCTTAACATCACGGTATTTATTGATACCAATAGTAAAGCCTAGTTGACCGCCACGAGGCTGATCACGATAGGTACCAAATAGTCGATCCCACCAGGTCAAATTAAACCCGAAATTACTATTGGTTTCATCATCTTCAACCGAATGATGCACACGATGCATATCCGGTGTCACTACAAACCAGCGCAAAAAAGTGTCCAATGACTTTGGCAAGCCCACATTACCATGATTAAACATGGCCAAGGCATTTAACACCACTTCAAAAATTACTACCGCAACCACGGGTGCACCCAAAACAATAATAGTGGCAAATTTAATGAGCATTGAAAGAATGATTTCAATGGTATGAAAACGTGAACCCGTGGTCACATCATAGTCCAAATCAGCATGGTGCACACGGTGAATACGCCATAACAGCGGTACGGCATGCACCATGACATGTTGTAAATAAATAATAAAGTCCATTGCTATAATGGCAAGAATCACAGCTAAAAAGCCAGGTAATGAGTAATAGTTCAATAAGCCCCAGCCATGTGTCTCAGCAAATGCAGCCACACCAACAGCTGCTGCAGGGAATAATAAGCGTAAGATAAAGCTATTAAAAAAGACTAAACCCAAATTATTAGCCCAACGTATCGTTTTAGAAACAGTCAAAGCACGTCGAGGCGCAATCACCTCCCAGATAGCCATAATGGCAAATACACCAAAAAAGAAACTTAGCCTGATGGTCACTTCGTTAGCCAAAATAAATTCATTAAATGTCATTGTGGTTCCTCAGAATTTTTTAATCTACAGGGCTAAATGTTAACCCTTTTATGTTAATACATTCTTTGATGTAAAGAAGGTAAGTATTAATATCCACTTATTCTCGTTATAATAAATAATGTAATTGATCTATTATTTAACTAAATAGTATTCAACTAACTAATTGAATACTATTATAGAAGGATTTAGTACCATGTCAAGTCAGCATTTTAAACAAGATTTATTTACTCAGTTTGCCCGAGTTGGTAAAGCCATGAGCAATGGAAATCGTCTAGAGTTACTGGAGTTTATCGCTCAGGGTGAACGCAGTGTTGATGAACTTGCCAAGGCATCTGGATTATCTGTAGCGAATACCTCTCAACATTTACAGCAACTACGTCAAGCTGGGCTTATTGATTGTACAAAGCGTGGTCTAAAAGTTTTTTATCGTCTCAGTGGTAATGATGTCATTGATTTATTTAATTCTCTGAGAAATGTGGCAGAACGCCATTTAGCCGATGTTCAACAACTGATTAATACTTTCTTAACGGTTAAGGATGATCTCGAACCCATCCCGGCAACTGAACTACTCGGCCGTGTTCGTGATGGTCTTGTCACTGTACTAGATGTCAGACCCCCAGAAGAATATTTAGCGGGTCACGTACCGGGCGCTATTAATGTACCGCTATCTGAACTAGAAGCTCATTTAAATGAACTTGATTCCAATCAGGATGTCGTTGCCTATTGTCGTGGGCCACATTGTGTACTTGCTTTTGATGCTGTAGCAAGGCTTAGAAATAAGGGCTTCAACGCACATAGAATGGAAGATGGTTTTCCTGAATGGAAATCTGCTGGTCTACCGATTGAATCAAGCAATAAAGAATAATCATTCATTCGTTATTATTAAACGCTTCTATAAATTTCAATATACGCCGGGCATTTGCTCCACGGTCTATCTTCCCAACCCTTGAGCGAGAACGCATGTCAATTTTTGCTCCACCATCAACTGCTTGAACTCGTATTACAATATCATCCTTAAATCCATATAAAAAACTTGAGTCTGTTGCTTCAATTTGTCCCTCTGTTTTATCAATACTCACAATTTCCCATTTGTTATTTTTAGCCAGTGTAAGAGCACGGTCAAATGCCTGATCAACCGTCATCGATAACTTGATAGGAGAGATTTCTGGATAAGCTGTAATTTGTAAATTTGCTGTTTTTATACCAGGGTAATCTACTGGATCAGGCACTTCCCAAAATGAAGGTGGCTCTTCTATATCAGTTGTTATATCGTTTATGGGAGGATAAAAATCAGATGATTTTTCCCAGTATACAGAAAAAGCAACAATAGGAAATACGAGGCAAATACTAAGTGTTGCCACAAAAAATCCTCTATTCACTCCCTTTATCTTTGTTTTGTATATGCCAATGATTGCAAGACCTAGGCTAATTAAGGCCGCCAATACAGTCCATTCAACTATAGAAAAACCGGTACTAAAATGCCATAAACCCAAACGATAACCTACTCCCGATATAATAATTGCAATAACACAGGTAACACTTATTATTAAACTAACAACACTCGTTATTAAACTAACAACACTCGTTATTGAAAAACGTTTATTAAAATTATTCATAATTTATACCTCTTCCAGCAAAGCATCAATCAAAGCTTCTAATCGTTCATTAAGATATTTCATATCACAATTTTCAAAGCCATTTTTATTAAGAAAAAACAAAATATCATTAGGATATTAGGATCAATAATAAGACCATCTGCTGGTTTTATAGGTACATTATCAAACCTGAGTTATCCCCACGAATTTTTTTAGTAACTCGTTGAAATTTTAGAAATTGATCGACTTTCATGGCGAACTATGATCAAATTAGTTCACCACAAAGCAATTTGGAGAACGCCATGAAAGCAACACAATTATTACATAAAAAATTATTATCTGCATGCCCTGATATGCATAAAATCAGATTAAAGGCACTCATCGCAGGTGTTAATTCAGCAATATCTGAGCATCAGGTAACAGTGACTGGCTTGGGCAGAAACTTGAGGGCTCATTCAAAAACGAAAACAAAGCATGATATCAAAAGAATGGACAGATTAATTGGCAATATACACCTGCACAATGAACGTAAAGATCTCTATCAGTATTTGACATTGCAATTGGTTGGTGAACAAAAGCACCCTGTTCTTATAGCTGATTGGTCGCCAATACCAGGTAGTGAAATTTTTCAACTACTCAGAATATCCATACCAATGGGTGGTCGTTCACTTACTATTTATGAAGAATGTTTCGAAGAAAAGAAATTGAATAATACTCAGGTTCATAATACTTTTCTGGATGAACTTGAAGCAATATTGCCAGAGGGTTGCCAACCCATTATCTTATCCGATGCAATTTTTAAAACCCCTGGTTTGAAACAATTGAAGCAAAGGGATGGTTTTGGGTTGGTCGAGTTCGGGGCAATGTACAGATCTCATTAGAGGGTGAAAAATTTGAAGGTTGTACTACTATAATGAAGCAAGCGACCACAACGCCAACAGGATTAGGTACGATCTTCTATAGCAAAAGCACAGCATTTCCTTGTGAGGGTACTTTATTTCATGGGACTGAAAAGGGAAAACATAAAAAGAAAAAACGTGGAGGAATTTCTCAAGATGCAAAGAGCCTTTACTATTCTAAAAAAGCAAAACAACCCTGGCTATTAGTTTCTCATTTACCTAAAGAAATCAACAAGCCAAAGAAAGTCGTTAGGCTGTATAAATTTCGCATGCAAATTGAAGAAGGTTTCAGAGATACAAAAAATCAACAGTATGGTATTGGTCTTGCACAAGCAAAATCTAAATCTGCAAAGCGATATAATAATTTATTATTAGTCGCAGCACTGACACAGTTTTTACTTTGGTGTATTGGCAAAGTTGCTGTGAATAAAAAATATCACTATGACTTACAAGCCAATACAATCAGGCATAGAACTGTGCTTTCTAACGTTTATATTGGGATTCAAATTATTCGAGATAAACGGTATAAAATTAAAAAGAAGGAAATTAAAATGGTTTTTGAAAATATTTCAAATTTTACGCAACAAGTTGTTGACATTTGTTAAAAAATTCGTGGGGATCCCTCAGTATTTAAACTGGACAATATCTGAAGGCGGAAGTCCGATTAATTCTCCAATGCCAGCATTCAAAAACCAGTTAAATGAACAGCAAATATGGCAGATTATTAGCTACTTGAGAACATTATAGGTTATTTTTCGGTTCTTCACCTTTTTGTTTACTTGTGATTAACACCCAAGTAAACAAAAAACGATGAAGATTTTTTTATTAATACTTGTTTTATTAATGCAATAAAATCAAACTAAAACTCAAACTCAATTAACATTTTTAGAGTTTGATCAGCAGTTTGATTATCCAGGCCAAAAATAACACCGGTTTCCCAGTGAATTTTTTTACGACCAGCGAGCTTAATGCTACCCATTAAGACAGGACCTATGCCCTCACTGGTATCACTACTATAAAATTCGATGGCAGGTTCAAGCGCCTTTGAATAGCGATAACGTCCTTGTAAAGCCATAGCGGTTTCAAATTCATTATCTATTTTATTTCCCCATTCATAAATTAAATAGAGATTAGCCGTACCTACCCACCTGCCCCATTCCTGCTCGACTAATAAGGCAGAAGACACTTCGGTAATGTCGAGTTCACGTTCATGTTCCAATTCAAATAACATGCCCCAGTCTTGATCATACTCACCTTGCTCAGTGATCTGCCAGATGGCTTCTAATTCAACTGAAGTTAATTTAAAGTCCTGATTTTTATTTCGCTCACCGACCAAATAGCCTTCTAAAAACCAACGATCATTAAGCGATTGTCCATAGGCAATACGATGCTGTTGGGCGCCATCTCTTAGTTTAGCCTCTTCTGATTTTCCGGAATCGTTTTTATAATTCCAGCGCCATTCGATTTCTTTCTCATTTGGTTGAACATAGGGGTGATACACTTTATCGATGAATGAACCATCCGCATAAACGCTGTCAGGTATATAGATTGTTATACCGATGAGAGATAGCAAAAATAATTTTTGAATGATTTTGATTTGTTTAAAAAACTTCATTTATGATTCACTCAACTGATATTTTGTGCCTTTAAGAGAAGCATATCGCACTACAAAAATCAGGCCTATTGGCAGTAGAAAACCGATTAGATATAAACTGGCCTGAATCGCTGTAGGTGTCGATTCATAACCGATAAGCGCATAGAGTAGTTGCCCTGTTACAGATTGCTCTGATAAGAGATTTGAAGTATTCCACAAAGGTAATTGTCCGGGTAACCAATCAGCTTGAATGAGCAACAAACTCGCTTGTGAAACCATACCTGATGAAACCAAGAGTAATAACACCAGACCAATAAAAATAGAACGTTTTAGTTTGAGGTTGCTAAGAAGGTAATAAAACAGCAAACCCACACTCACGCCAATACTCGCACCAATTGTCATACCAATCACAACGGGCATATAATAAGTACCACTGCGTGTCACGCTGAAGAAATACAAGATAATTTCTGCTCCTTCACGCGTAACTGCCATTGATATAATCACACTCATAATAAAACACAGGAGAGATTTAGGGATGCTTTTCTGATAGAAAAAACGCGTCAGCATGACCATATAAAAAACCAACATAAAATAAATTATGAATTGTATCAGCGCATTGATCACTTCCTGACCAACACCTTCAAACCAATCTGAGACTATGTTTATATTGGTGCCATAAACCATTGCACCAACAACACCCAATGATAAAGACCAGACTAGCCAGCGAAAATTGAGTGACATTTGCTTTGATAGTGCTATAAGAATACTAAAGAGTAAGGCCGCTTCAAGCACTTCACGCAGGACGATGATGACTGAGCTTAACAACATAAGGACAACCTTTTATTCAATTCTTTATTCAATGTTTTTTTCAACAATGACCTTTCCCTGTGCTGTTTTAGGAAAAAACTCACCAAAAAATGGATATTCTCCGGCAGGTAAAGGGCCAATAAATATAATTCCTTTACGTTCACCAATAATGACTTTTTCTCGGTTTAATTCATAGCTTTCAAATTCTTCATCGGTGGCATCATGGTTATGAATAACGAGTTTAACCTTGGTATTTTCTGGAATGGTGATTTCTGAGGGGATAAATAAATGATTACGTATTTCAATATTAACAATCGGTGTTGCAGCGTAAGTTGTCACTGAAAAAAATTGCAATAAAATAGCAGTGTAAATGCCCATAAAACTAACAGCCAAAGAAAAGGGATTTTTACCCCTGGGCATTTTAAAGCCAATCATTTTAATACCTCATTAAAAACAACTTTGACTAATAAGCCAGTTTCAAAACGCGACTGTTGCAGTGATATTGTTGCATGATGCAGTTCTACGATTTGTTGTACTATAGCCAGACCAAGACCACAACCAATGACGCCTGAGCTATGGCAATCACCATCCAGACGATAAAAACGATCAAATAATCGTGCATATTGATCTTCGGGCACGCCGGGTCCAGAATCTTCTATCATCAAGTTTATCTGATTATGTTCCTCAGTGACAGTCACAAGCACCGAACCACCCTCAGGGGTGTACTTACGCGCATTTGATATAAGATTCTGTAATAGTATATCGATAGCAAAGGTGTCACCATTAATATAGCAGGCATCTCCTTCCAGTTCGATTTGTAAGTTTTTTTCTTCAAAATAGGCATACTCCCGAACGATCACATCTTGTGCAATGGTATAAAGGTTGAGACGGGAAAAACCAGTACTGTATTGATCAGGCGAAGTACGACTTAAATTTAAAATTTGTTCAACCAAGTGTCCCATGCGATCAATTGAATCCTGCAACTGGATAAAACTATGTTCATCTTTGGCCACTGAATGCGACAGATTATGTAAATGAATCTTCATCGCACTAATGGGTGTTCTTAATTCGTGAGCTGCATCTGATGCAAAACGCTTTTCCCGAAAAAATGAAGCCTTTAAGCGCTTAAATAAATCATTGGTTGAATTGACGACCTGGATTAATTCTACCGGTTGCTTATCAATTGCCAGTGGCGTCAAATCATCCGCACGTTTATTTTCTAGTTCTTTGGCTAGGTTTCTTAGTGGCGACAGGCCAAAACTAATAATAGACCAAATAAGAATGCCTAGAAAAGGAATCATAAGCACCACCGGCAATATCGTTTCAAGCACAATATTTTCTGCCAGTACATAGCGAATATCCATGCGCTCGGTGGTAATGATCCATAAATCAGAAATATCGTTATAAAAACTGAAAACACGCCAGCGATGATTCAAAAAATTAACATCCTTAAAGCCAGCTTCAAAACGTGCTATCGGCTTATCAGGAGCAAGAGACGAGTGCAGGAGTAATTTATCACCTTGCCAAATTTGAAAGGCAAAAAAATCATCACTATTTTTATCTGATATATCACTGGCTAATGCATTCACCGAATTATCAGTGCGATCTAAATTCAATAAATGCGTATTAGACTCATTTTTTTTATGATGGACTGAAAATGCTTTTGAAAGAAGATGTGCCTTGTCCATCAATTCTGAATCAAACAGTAATTCAGCCTTACTCATGCTATCTTGATAACCATTAAGCGCAGATAAAAAAGCCATCAATGTGATAGTTGATAAAATAACAATACTTAAAAAAAATCGAATAGACTTCATACTTTATTAATGGTGTACCCTACTCCACGCACTGTTTTAATAAATTCAATGCCTATTTTTTTTCTTAAATGATGGATGTGCACTTCCAGGGCATTACTGCTAACTTCCTCTCCCCAACTATACAGTTGTGATTCAAGACCATCACGAGTTTGTACTCTGCCGGCATTTTGCATTAATGCCTTGAGCAACATGTATTCACTTTTTGAAAGCACTAAAAGCTTATCCGATACTTTGACTTGCATGCTCTCAGTATCCAGAGAGACCTGACCAATGTTGATTTCATTAGATTCAGCCGTGGTGCTGATACGACGCTCAAGTACACGAATTCTAGCTAATAGTTCGGAAATTTCAAAAGGTTTTGCCAGGTAGTCATCTGCACCACAATCAAGACCTGAAACAGTATCCTGAACGGTATTGCGAGCGGTTAAAATAAGCACGGGAGTGGTTAGTTTTTTTCGACGTATGGCTTTAATAACATCCAAGCCATCCATATCAGGCAAGCCTAAATCGAGCAAAACGATATCCGGTGGGAAAGATTCAACGACATGCAGGGCTTCTTTGCCATTGGCAACATGATTGACCGTAATACCTTCATGACCAAGCGCCTGTTGCAGGCCATCAGCCAATGAAAGATCATCTTCTACCAATAATATTTGCATCGTTTAACCTTTTATATCCCTATTACTTGGAATAATAAGTATCATGGGTATACCCGCTCTAAGCTTATGAAATGTATTTTTTTGCAGCCTTATTTTGTGAGCGTGTCGCCTTATCAACCAGCCCCGGTAAAATGGCATTAATACGCACAAATAAAGCTTCTGGAAAGCCTAAGTATTTTTCTTTATGATCTTTAATAATAGACCGAATGATCTGTTTGGCAACAAAATCCGGCTTATCCATATTCATCTTAACTTCTTTTGCCATATCGTAAACAGCACTGGAATTGAGTGAAGTTCTGACTGCTCTTGGCGCAATATAGGATATTTTTATATCAGTTTCGGCCAGCTCTCGGCGTAATGCCTGAGAAAACCCACGTAAGGCAAATTTGCTGGTTGAATAGCTTGTAAACCAGGCAAAGCCAATGGAACCAAAGGTTGAACCAACATTAACAATATGTCCCTCATTTTGCGCTAGCATATAGGGTAACACCTTTTTACATAATAGCATCGGTGCAATCACATTTGTTTGCAAAACAGCCTCAATACGCTCATCAGATTGCTCTAACAAGGAGGTAAAGTCCATAATGCCTGCCGTATTGATCAACATATCATAGCCATCAAAGGACTTTAGCATTTGATCGATAATCGTTTGTCGGCCATCACTCGTATTGATATCAGCACTGATTAAACAAAGCTTATTTGCATCAGAGGATAAGGAAGCCGCTAATTGCTCTAATTTTTCATTAGAGCGACTGACGAGTCCCAATTTGCAACCTTGAACAACCAATTGCTTGGCAAGCTCAATGCCTATACCACCGGTAGCACCTGTTAAAATGATGCGTTGATCGGTTAAAATTGTCATTTTCTGCCTCTAATAACGTTCGATGGTTTTTAATTTTTCCTTGATTTCAGCACGACGGCCTTCATCTGCAAGAGGACGAGTCGCACGTGCCGGCGCTTTCAGGGCTTTTTCAAAATAAGTCTTTGCTTCCTGGTATTTATCATTATCCAACAAGAAATCACCATAGAAATAGTTTGAGTCTATGCCATCAGGATTCAAGGCTAAGGCTTTTTTCAGATAAATTTCAGCTTGATCATCATCACCAAAACCTAGAGGCCAGCCTGGTACTTGATAATATAAACTGCCTAAGGAAGAGTATATTGAACCATTTAAGGCTTCTGGATTGATTTTTTCTGCCTTCAGTAATAGTTCACGTGCTTCTTTAACCTTGCCCAGCGCACCTAAACCACCATTTTTACCTGCATCGGTACTCACAATGATGGCATTCCATATCAGTGGTTCAGCCTTATCAGGGTTGGCACTCACTGCATTAACGGCCTTAGAGGTTAGGTCTGCAAAGACTTTTTCAAGATCATCTTCTGCGGTTTTATAATTGGCTATCGCCCATTCTTTTTGCAAGCTATGGATAGTATCATCCAAACTATCAGCCATTAATACAGCCGTTGAGGAAAAAAACACCGGAACGACTAATGACAGACTAAGGGCTATATTTTTTAGGTGAGCTCGTATTTTAATTTTCATTTTTATTATTTCCTATTTCTTTATATTGATTAAACTAAACAGCAATTGAACGGAATATATCTCCATACAATTTGTAAAACATCTGAGCGGCATGAATAATGATGATTTGATCATCTTCATCGCTGATCTGATTCATCAATTTCTCATAAAATCCCATGTGTTCGATATCTAAAGAACCATGTGATGACAGATAACTAAAGGCTGAATCTGGCAGGTTGAGATTTGTTTGTAACTTTAAAGCAGCATTCGTTGCCAGTGCAATACTCGTCCCCTCTAAAACCAATACCATACCAAAAAATCCAACTGGATTTATACGGGTAATCATATCATAAGCATAGGCAATCATCAGCTCTGTTGAAGGGTGAGGAATACCGTGACGTGTCAGTTCAGGGTCAAGCCCCGTCGCGGCAATATCATTCAATATCCATTCCTGATGACCGAGTTCTTCTTCGATATATTCGGCAATGGCATTTCTTAACCATTCTTTATTGTGTGGAATACGACTGCCACATGCCATTAATAAGGGGGTTGTATGCTTAACATGATGATAAGCCTGAATTAGAAATTGTTGATAGTTTTCCAATGAAATATCACCCGTACTGCCCTTTTTTAAGGTCTCAATTTGTTGAAACGCTTGTCTCTCATCTTCGGTAGCGGCGATTAATGTATCAAAGAAATTAGTCACAGAAATGCTCCATTTCATTAAGTTTGTTTAGTATCTATTCAGTGTGATAGCACTGTTCGAGTTGTTGCTGATAGATATTATAAATTAATTCACGTCTTGGACGACCTGTCCCGGTGAGTTGTTCATTAGCCACGGTAAAAGGACTGTCAGCGATGATGAATTGACCGATGCGTGCATAATCAGGCAGATGCGCATTCAGTTGCTTAATCTCTGCTTCAAGCTGGCTTAAATCATTGCTGATTTCACGTAGCACTAAAATAGCAACCAAATTTGGTTTTGCATGGCCATAGACCAGGCATTGTGCTATTTGTGGTATAGCTTCTAGTTCTTTTTCAACCCATTCTGGTGATATGTTTCGACCAAATGAGGTATTAATGATATTTTTTTTGCGCCCATTGATAAATAGGTAATTGTCCTCATCAAAATAACCTAAGTCACCAGTAGCATAATAGTTATCATCATTTCTGGCCGCTTGGCCTAAATAACCATTGAATAAATCGCCCTTAACCAAGACTTCACCCGTGTCACTGATTTTGACTTGATTTGCTTCAAGCACTCGCCCAACAGAACCACTTTTATGATGAGAAGGATTGTTTACCGCAACAACAGAAACTGCCTCGGATAAACCATAGCCTTCAAAAACCGGTATCTGTAGTTGACCTGCCATTGCTAATACTTTTTCTGAAATTGGTGCGCCTCCCATAGCAATAAAACGCATTGCAGATGGTAATTTGAAGCCATTAGAAATCGCATTCACTAATAAAAGCAATAATTGTGGAATGATTATAAAGGCAGTTGGTTGATACTGCTGAATTGATTTTAATAATTGCTGAGCATCAATTTGACTTGAACCGGTTAAACCGATGCTGGCAGGCGCTAATAAGATAACACTGGCGCCACAGTATAAGGTGACATAAAGCCCACCAATATTTTCTAATAAAGTTGACAATGGCAAGATAGACAGTGCAATATCATTTTCATTGGCTTCACTGGCAATAGCCAATGCGGCCACTTTCGATAAAATGGCTTGTTCCGACAATAAGACCCCTTTAGGCTTATCAGTCGTACCTGAAGTATAGGTTATCTTGACGGGATTTTCAGAAGAAGTTTGTGCAAAACCATCATTGGCGTTAGCTCTTTTGAGGTGCAAGCAAAGCAGTTCTTTTTCTGCAACAACAATATCTGTTTGCTCAATAATATCATCGCTTAATTCTTCTATCAGTTGAGTATTAAAATTAGAGCGATCTAAAATAAGATATTGTGCCTGAGAATCAGTTAAAGCATGCTTTAATTGTTCCATGGAAAAAAATTTCGGTAAGGGCACTGAGCACTGCTGATTAAAAAATAAAGCCAAGTCAAGCACAGCCCAAGCAGGATCATTGTCCAATAGCACCGCAAAAGTGTATGGTGAAGCATTAGATAACAATTCTAAACGGCTAGATAATTGTTGAATTTCATGCCATAAAGACGCGTAATCCAAGTTGATGTTATCACCCTGGATTGCTAATTTGTGCGGGTTTTGCTCAGCATAGTCGCAAATCCGTTGCTCTAATGCATTCAAGCAACTTCTCCGCAGAGATTTTCAGCTACAAACTCCTCTGTTTCATTGCTTTGTTCTTGAGCTTGTGCAGCAAGTAATGCTTGTGCACCGACTTTACAGGCTTGCTCAAACAATGGAATCAGTTTTTTATTTGAGCTATAGATATTTTTTTTCATTATCTCATAGCCCTTTTCAATGTCACCCAAAAAAACCATTGGCTTATTTTGGTAATATTTTGGTCCCCATTTCTTTTTAATTTCTTCAGGCAAACAATCTTGTTTTGCTTCAGCAATGAGCTCCAAGGGTATATTCATTCGGCTAAAAGAATTATAAATACCGGAAACGCCGGTAAAAATTAAGTATTTAAAACCCGCAGAATATAAGAAGCCAGTAATTGAGGTAATTAACCAACGCATTTGACCAATATTGGCAGGTGCGAGATTGCCCACTTCAACAATTTGTTTACGAGATATAGGCAGCTTAATTGAAGCACCAAATCGGTTTTTTATTTCTTGTTCGAGGGTATTTTTCAAATAGTACTCTGAGAATAAGTGACCATTTTCAGCACTACGTACACCTGCAACCGCCTTAATAGTTGATTCATTATCTTTACTATTTACATTGGTTTCTATGGCGAGCAAGTTAGGGTAAAACTCTTCAATATTGGCATCATAGTATTTTTTATAAACGCCTTTAATAAAAGTCTCAAGGTGTGCGCGTTCTGGTCTATCCTGCGGATAATAATTTATCTCAGAAGCAAGCGTTTGCTGATTGATTTTTGCTAGCTTAAGCAGCTTATCTTTATTCGTATAATGCTCATGGCTATCTTCATTCACGGTAATAGGCTGTAGATGCATATTAGCTGCGTTTGAGATTATACTTGTAGATTGTTTGACCAAGGTCATGAACTAAGCTCCAATAAATTTTTCATTGGAATTAGTTTACAAAATGAACCTTAAACTAACCTTAAGGTAGGCATATAAAGTGTGATATTGTTCATGTTTTAAGACTTAAACAAACTAACAAACAGGCTTTTTAATTATTTTTTGCCGCTAAATCGAGAGATTTCAGGTATTCAAGCTTGGTTTTGAGTTTTATTTCCAATCCCCTTGGCTGTGGTTGATAAAATTCAACTTGCGCATTACTTGTGGCTAATTCTGGCGGTAAATAGCTCTGCCCCGCTGAATAAGCTTCTGATTCATCATGTGAATAGCGATATTCTTCGCCATAGCCCAAAGATTGCATTAGCTGAGTAGGCGCATTACGTAAGTGTTCCGGGACTTCCAATGAGCCGGATTCCTTAACACAGGCCATTGCCGCTTTAAAAGCGGTGTAGACCGCATTGCTTTTTGGCGCCAGTGCACAATACACTGCCGCCTGAGCAATGGCACGATTCCCCTCAGCAGCACCCAATCGTTCAAAAGCATCCCAGGCATTTAATGCGACTTGCATTGCCCTGGGATCGGCATTACCAATATCTTCTGAGGCAATGGCCAATAAACGGCGGGCAATAGTCAATGGGTCGCAACCAGCCTCTATCATCCGAGACATCCAATACAGTGCACCATCAGGGGATGAACCACGTACCGACTTATGAAAGGCAGAAATTTGATCATAAAAAATATCACCACCTTTATCAAATCGACGGCTACTATTGGACACCACCTGGGTAATCACCTCAGTATTGATGAGCTGATTAACACCATTACTTTCAGCCAAATCAGCGGCTATTTCAAGTAAATTTAATAGTTTTCTGGCATCACCATCAGCAGCAATCACCAGATGTTGCTTATCCTCTTTTGCAATTAAAAGCTTAAGTTCCCCCAATCCACATTTTTTATCGGCGAGTGCCAGATTGAGTAAATCAAGGAGCTCATCTTCCCCTAGGTTTTTTAGTAGATAGACTCTTGCCCGGGAAAGAAGCGCATTATTTAATTCAAAGGAGGGATTTTCTGTCGTCGCACCCACAAAAATAAAGGTACCATCTTCTATATAGGGCAAAAAGGCATCTTGTTGGGATTTATTAAAACGGTGTACTTCATCAACAAATAAAATAGTACTCTGTTGATAGATTTGGCGATGTTGCTTCGCTTCTGTTACAGCCTGTCTTATTTCTTTAACGCCTGATAAAACAGCCGATATTGAAATAAACTGAGCATCTGCATAATGAGCAATAAGACGCGCTAGTGTTGTTTTACCTACTCCGGGTGGCCCCCAAAAGATCATTGAGTGGGGATGACCACTTTGCAAGGCAATTCGTAAGGGTTTATCTGCCGCTAAAAGATGGCTTTGACCAAAATAGTTATCCAGAGTAGTAGGACGCATTCTGTCTGCTAATGGAATAGCTAGATTGGCTGAAGGATTTTTTTCTTCCGGCTCATTCAAAAAGTCAGCCTGATATGACTTATTGGACATTCTCAGAGCCCATGATATCAACCCCTTCCGGTGGTACAAAGTTAAATTGCCGTGAAGAAAATGGTATGTTAACTGTCATATTAGAAAAATTTAATTGAGTGACCTGACCGAAACTATCATACATGATCATTTTCTTTAATTCCTTATCAGCAAAGGCCAAAATAACTTTCTCGAAGATCATTTCTTCCTGTTTCGCCCGTAGCTCAACCCAGTCAAGCCCGTCATCTTTGAAGTTTTTTAGATCGTTGACATCATAATGTCTATAAATATTTTTATTACTGCTTAACAATAATGCCGGTGAATCCCCAACATTGTCACTAATATTTTTAATGCTAACCTGCTCTAACTCCACATCATATATCCAAATTGTCTTACCATTAGAGATATATTTCTGCTCAGCGGGAGCAATATATTCCAGAATAAATTTATCTGGACGATCTAAAAGCAATTTACCCGTCGATTGTTCAATCACTTTACCACGCGTAGTACGGATGGTTTGGGTAAAATTAGCTTGCAGACTGCGTGTTGACTGATAAAAACTATCCAGAGTTTGATTGGCATGCGTCCAGGAAGAAATAAAGAGAATTAGAAAAAAAATACCGAAAAAAGACGATTTAATCATTGAGTTTGCCAAAATAATAAAAAATAAATAAGTAATTGTTCAGTATATACCCGTGATACTTGGAAATGCAGCGAGGCATTTTGATTTAGAGCCGATTGATTGTATAGTACTACATGATTGAGGCTTTAAATTACATCTCTTAACAAAGAGAACGAAGTCTGCATTTCCAAGTTTCATGGGTATAGAATGGATGAACACGGATTAGACAGTGAGATTTTATACAGGTTCATTGGGAAAATGAAGTAATATTTACTTTTTCACAGGCATAAAAAAACCTGCTTTAATTGAGATAATATCAATTAAAGCAGGTTAAGTTTACAGCAGCACACAATTAAACTGAAAATTCAGCAATAGGTGACTAAGATTTATCTAATTTACCTACTAAGGATAAAGTAAAGTCAGATCCCATATATTTAAAATGTGGTTTAACATGTAGTGCAGCACGATACCAGCCTGGCTCGCCTTCAACTTCAGTCACTTCAACTTTGGCAGAACGCAATGGCCTTCTACTACGTACTTCTTCAGCAGGGTTTTCCTGATCCGCAACAAATTGTCTGATCCAAGTATTTAATTCACGCTCCAAATCTGAACGCTCTTTCCAGCTACCTAGGTTTTCACGTTGAATAACTTTTAAGTAATGTGCCAAACGATTAATAATAAACATATAAGGTAATTGAGAACCTAACTTATAATTTGTTTCAGCAGCTTTACCTTCGGCATTATTAGCAAAGCGTTTATTCTTCTGGGTTGAATTCGCAGAGAAGAACGCGGCATTATCAGTTCCCTTTCTCATTGTGAGAGGAATAAAGCCTTCTTCAGCTAATTCAAATTCTTTCCTATCTGAAATTAAAATCTCGGTAGGAATTTTGGTCTCAATATCACCCATTGATTCAAAATGATGTAAAGGCAGATCATCGACTGAACCGCCACTTTGAGGCCCAATAATATTAGGACACCATCTGAATTTTGCAAAACTATCGGTTAAACGTGTACCGAGAGTAAAAGAAGTATTGCCCCACAAATAGTCTTCATGATCATTGGAAACATTTTCTTCATAGTTAAAAACCTTTACGGGGTTTTCTTCTGAGTCATAAGGGGGACGTAATAAAAATCTTGGCATTGTTAGGCCAACATAACGTGAATCTTCTGATTCCCTAAAGGAGTTCCATTTCGCATATTTAGGCCCTTCAAAGATAGACTTAAGATCTTTTAAGTTTGGCAGACCTTCAAAGTCATCCAAATCAAAGAACTGGGGGCCTGCACTAGCAATAAAAGGTGCGTGTGCCATCGCGGCAACATTAGAGACATGCTGCATTAGTTTAACGTCAGGTGTAGAAGGGCTGAGTTGATAATTAGAAATCATCACGCCGACAGGTTCACCACCAAATTGACCAAACTCTGAAGTATACACTTGTTTATAAAGACCTGATTTAATAACTTCTGGTGCATCTTCAAAGTCATCTAATAAATCCGCCTTAGAAACACTTAATAATTCAACTTTAATGTTCTCACGAAAATCAGTACGATCAATTAATAACTTTAAACCACGCCATGATGACTCAAGACTTTGAAATTCACGATGGTGCATAATTTGATCTAGTTGCTTACTCATTTGTTGATCAAGTTCAGCAATCATTTTATCAACAAGATTTTTGTTAACACGCTCTTCTTTATTTTGCGGTTTAATCAGCTCTGCAATAAAAGCACTCACGCCTTTACGCTGAACATCATAACCTTCATCAGCAGGTTTTAATTTAGTTTGACTGACAATGGAATCAAGTAATGAAGCAGATTCGGATTGTTGTTCTTCGACCATTGTTTCTTGGCTGGCGGACATGAAAGACTCCTTTCTTTATGGAACATCCTGGCTAGTCTATTAATAGACTATAATATTTTTAAAACAGTTATTTTTTAAACAGTTGAATAAAAGCTATTTATGAAAGCTTGTTTACGCGCTTTGATCAACGCCTAATTCAGACATTAATTGCTCTTTCTTGCTGTCGTCTTGTAGGACTGCTTGAATTTCATTTCTGAATGCAGGTACGTTACCCAGTGGTCCTTTAAGAGCTACAAGCGCTTCACGAAGTTCTAACAATTTGTTCAGTTCAGGCACTTGTCTAACGATACTTTCAGGCTCGAAATCTTTAATGTTTTTAAATGCAAGATTGATTGACATTTCTGCTGCATCACCTTCTTCACTGGCTGACAATTTATCATCAACAGTAAAATCAATATGCAGATCCTGCTTACCTAATACTTCGTTAAAGTTTTCTTTATTAATATTGATCGGTTTTCTTTCTTCGACTGGACGATCATCAGACTGCTGGGTGAAATCACCCATGACCATTACTTTAAAAGGTAATTCGACATCTTCTTTACTGTCACCAGTACTGGGGGAATATTTGATATTGATGCGTTCTTTAGGTGCGACGGAGCCTTCTTTGGCCATGATAATCTTCCTTATATATCCATTATGTTTTAAACAATTTAATTCCATTAAATACAGTTATTGAGGATGCCTCAGCTAGAATAGCATTAATAACTGTTTTAGACTTTAAGCTATTTAAGCTCGAGGTCTACCCTGTGATAGCAATGTGTACATTAGAGTCCAAGCGCTAAAACCGGGTCCAATTGACAAAGACGAGAGTATAGTAATTTATATTCATTATTTTCTTCTATCTTTTGCGATCCTTCTATCTTTTGGGATCCTTCTATCTTTTGGGATTGAGGATCAGTTGAAGACTCGATGTTAACGCTACTATTTATATTAGCATAAGACAGAAGTAAAAGATGCACTACATTCTTTTCTAGATCTGGTTCCCAACATTTTAGATTATTTTTTTGTAAAAATCTATCTATTTCTTTTAAAAGAAAAAATGCCAATTTCTTCTCAGATTTGTCATAACAAAACTGCGCAAAGTAATATTTTAAAAAAATTTTCTTTTTTAAAATAGATTGCGACATTATCTTTTTTTGAAAAAAATTAATCGCTTCTTTAATGTCTTTCTGTGTTGCTATTTCCCTAGCTTCTTCAACAATGTCTTTTAAAACATCATCACTGGAATCATCATTTAAAGTTGTCTGTTGCGATTCAGTTATCAATATAACAGAATTTATCCACTGTTTTGTTAAGTCGTCCGCAAATCCTGAATTATCTG
Source organism: sulfur-oxidizing endosymbiont of Gigantopelta aegis (assembly GCF_016097415.1). Lineage (NCBI taxonomy): Bacteria > sulfur-oxidizing endosymbiont of Gigantopelta aegis. The sequence continues at coordinate 325,295 of NZ_JAEHGE010000001.1, forward strand.
AAAATTTCATCTCAACTAAGTCTGGAAAACGTCGCAAAAAAAGTGCTAAATGCTCTTTGATCTGGTTGGCTGATTCCTCCATCCCCAGTGCGACCAAAGACTCATAACTCAGTCTATGGGCATCAAGCCAAAAAGGTGATTTAGAAAAGCTTTGCTCGACCAAGGGAACTAATTCTTGATAATTACCACTATTATATAAATTAGTATAGGCATTGAGTTTATCTTTTGGCAGCGGTCTCAATGGCGTCAAATATTCTGTATGTACCGGCAACTGAGTAATACTCATCCAGGTAGAAAAGCGGTTCATCGCATACGCTGATGGTGAATCAAGCTTATTATTTAAAGACCAGGAAGAAATGCTTCTTAATGCCTCGTGGCATTGTCTAATTATTTTGTTTTTATCTTTTTCATCATTGGGGTTCAGTGCTATTGAAGTCACATTTAATGCTGTTTGTGAACGATTAGCTTTATTTGTATTTGTTACATTGGCAATGTCAAAAGACTGCTTATCACCTGTTACACTAGCAGGATTATTAGCGACATTCTGAGACTCTATATGTTTATTAACTGTTGTAGTCTGTGCTTGCTCGGGTGCTATTTTTTCCTGAGAATCTAATAGTGTTTGTTGCTCTTTCTGCTGTTTTTTTAAATCATTTAATGAACCAATAATATCGTATAATGAGCGTCTAAAATTTCCTAATGCTGGTGCATCATTTTCTAGTTTTTCATTAAAGAATTTTTCTATTTTCTGTATATTTTCATAAACACTCTGGTAAGTGTCTAATAATTCCAACTCAGGCTGAACATCCTGCATTAAAGGTTCAAGCCGTGACATCAACCATTCAAAAGCATTGCCTCTTGCTTTTGTCTTTATTGGAAATAAGTCATCCCAAAATGTATTTATAATTTGCAGATTAATATCTAGGCCAATTTTTAAGCCTTCAACACCTTGTTTTTCAAATAAGGCGCGTGTTAAATAACAGGCAATTTTTATATCTTTAGATTTATTAGATAATATATTAATACAAGCATCGATTACTTTTTCCCAGTTGACAACACCTCTATCAACCATCGAACCTTGTTTGGCTAGTTCATCTTCAACAAATTCAAATTCGTCATCATAACGTACATTTTCCCCTGCTGGTTTTTCAGAGGAAATAGGAATCAAGGCTATTTCAGATAATAATTCGTTTGACTTGCTCATAATTTCGTATCAATCACGTATTAACCCATCGCTTTAGCGGTAGGAATCTTCTCTTTTGATGTGAATTTTTTTGCCACAGGTCTTTTTGAATTATTTCTAGTATTAGTATCAGCATTTGTATCAGCATTTGTATCAGCAACAACATCAGTACTTTTTACTCTTCTTTTTGTCGAACGAGTTCCTTTTGATAAGACTTTACGTTCTGAAATAATATCAATGAGTTTTGCAAAGTTTTCTAATGAACTAAAATGCTCATAAATCAGCTTCATCTCATCATTGACAACCATTTCTTTAACTATTTCGCTATCAAGTTGTTGGAATTTTTCTTTGCTTATGGTAAAAAAGCCAGAAACTGACAATTTATCACCATTGCTCAAATTGATATTTAATGTGGCTATACTTAACCGGACACACAACTTAAAATAACTAAAAGATAAAAAGTGTGACCTAAAATGAATGATCAAACAAAAAAACCGAATAAAAGCTATACATCAGAATTTAAAGAATCAGCTGTCAAATTAGCTAATGAGACGGATCAACCCGTTTCTCAGACTGCCAGGGAGCTAGGTGTTAATGTAAATACTCTACATACCTGGATCAGTAAATATTCCAAACCGGTGAAGACGGTAGCCAATAGAAGTGATGAACACATTTATGATGAAGTAAAACGTCTGAAAAAAGAATTGGCAAAAGTGATTCAGGAGCGTGATTTATTAAAAAGGCCACAGCGTACTTTGCAAGGGAAACTTTGTGAAGTACGCATGGATAACTGATCAGGCTAAAGATTACCCGGTAACGATTCTGTGCCGTTTTATGGATGTTTCCCGTAGTTGCTATTATGATTGGGTTAGCTCTCCTAAAACGGATAGAGAGAAAGAAAATGAAGCGCTTACTGAGCAGCTAAAAAACTGTTTGAAGACAGTCGCAAGACTTATGGAACCCGTCGTCTTAAAAGAAAACTGGCTGAAAAAGGCGTTCATATAAGCCGCCGGAGAATTGGTCGATTAATGAAAAAGCCGGTTTGTTTTGTAAAACGAAGAGACGCTTTAAAGCGACGACTAATTCCAAGCATAATAAGCGTATATCTCCAAATTTACTGGAAAGAGAGTTTACTGTCTCTCAACCTGATCGCTACTATGTGGGTGATATTACCTATATTGCCACCAAGGAAGGCTGGTTATATTTAGCGGTTGTCATTGACTTATTCTCTAGGCAAATTGTTGGCTGGTCGATGGATGAGCGAATGAAAGCCAAGCTAGTCAATGATGCTTTACTGATGGCCATATGGAAGCGTAAACCAATGGATGGATTGCTTTGGCATACTGACCGAGGTAGCCAATATGCCTCTGATAGTCATAGAAAAATATTGTCGGATCATAACATAATTCAGTCTATGAGCCGCAAAGGAAATTGCTGGGACAATGCTGTATCAGAGAGCTTCTTTCATAGTTTGAAAACTGAATTGACGCACCATTGTCGATTCAAAACCAGAGTAGAAGCAAAGCAGGCAATATTTGAATATATTGAGGTATTTTATAATCGGGAGCGACTTCATTCGGCTAATGATTATTTGTCACCAGTCGATTATGAAATACAGCAGGAAATAGCTTAAATCGATTGATTGAAGAGGGGTAAAAGGCGACATAAATGCCGCCCATTACCGTTGACGGCCATCGGCTCCTCAGCCTGTGCCGTGAAGATATTGTAACAGGATCATTACCGTTGTGAAAATACCTTGGGTGAATGGAACGGCTCTATCGTTCCAGAGGGCAAAGCCCTTTCTCTTCATCTGTTTAAAGTTAACATGAGAAACTAAAATGATAGGAAATACAAAATGACAAAAATCACTTGAAACAGCCAAAAAAATATTTAGAAAACTGTCCGGAAAAGTGTTGACACATCATTACTGCTAACCAGTAAAGAAACATTTCCATTCACGACACCGGCTAGACTGATAGCACCATTTGATTTTAATTGAGTATCTTTGCTCAAGTTTAAGGTAGTATTTTTAGCGAAAGACAGTGATTTATCTGCGCTGACATTTCCATTAAGTTGAATACTACTATTCTCTTTCGTAATTGATAGAGTGTTTACCTTGGTATTGCCTAAGTAAATTGATGCCGCATCAAGTGAAAGATCATAGCTTTGACCTTCAACAACAGTATCCAGTAATAGATTTGAAAGTTGAGATTTTAAGCTCAGGCTATTATGTAAAACAATAGTGCTTGCATTATTCAGGTCGAGTAAATAATTTGTTTCAATATCATCATATAAACGTGTGTTTTTAGCAAATACCGTCAGTGATTGTAATTGCACTGCCCCTAGTCTTACATCACCCTGTTCAGCTCTGAGCGTCAATTGTTCACCACTCACCAACGTTGGACTAAAATCAATACCACCCTGAGTAGATTGAATTTCACGATCACCCTTAATGGTTGCTAGTTTAACTTGATTGAAGCTCAAACTATCCTGAACCATAATATTGCCTGCAATATTAACTGTATCTGCATTCAGATTAAGTTGCTTCAATGAACTATTGTTTTGACCGATATTTTTTAGTTCAATTTTATTGGCAGTCAAACTCAATGCATTCGTATTGACCAAACTATCCTCAACGTTACCACCCAAAGAAATAGTATTGTTACTACCCGTACTGATGAGCTTAATTGTATTATCAATAACTGTCAGTACAACTTCACTTAAATCAATATCACCAATTGTTGTAATATCACCTTTTAATGTCACTTTGTCAGTATTTGAAATACTTAAGCTATTCGTTGATACATTATTAACTTCAATGTCATTGCCCTGGCCATTTAAGATTAAATCATAATCTCCACTTACAGTATCAGCCAGCACTTGAGTATCTTTGGAAGTAATGATGGAGTCGCCGGTTAAATTTAGATTGACATTGTCCGCATAAAAAACACTGTCTTGACTTGTGATATTACCATTAAGATTAAAATTACTGCCTTCTTTAACGATAGATAACAAATTAACATTAGTATTACCCAGAGTAATATTATCCGCATTTAGAGATAGTTCAAAGGCTTTACCTGTCGTTGTAGTATTTAATAATAAGCTAGACTGTTTTGATTGTAATTCGATGTTTTTATAGAGAATAACTGTGTTTGCATTATTGAGATCTAAAGTATTGATTGTGGTAATATCATCATAGAGTCTTGCGTTTAATGCTTCAACAGTAAGCGATTGTAAGTTCACAGCATTTAAACTAACATCCCCTTTAGAGGCTATTAGAGTCAAATTATTACCTGTAAGGCGGGTATTAGCAAAGTCAATATCACCCACATTTGACTCTATTGTTCTGATGTTCGCCCCACTGACATTTGCATTCCTAACATCTGTAAAACTAAGGCTATTGTTGGTTGTGATATCACCGTCAACAATGACACTATTCGCTGTCAACTCTAAATTCTTCAGAGCCTTATCTTGACCAAGTGCTTGCAAATTAATTGTATCGGCAGTAATTTTCAAATTACTATTATTTGAATTGGAATCATCAGTGTTTTGACCTAGTAAAACACTATTATTAGCCCCCTTACTCAGTAAGCTTACATCTGTATTGAGAACTGTATTTGTCACACCACTTAAGTCAATATTAGCTTGTGTAGTAATATCATCATTTAATTTTGTAATACTGGCATTTTTCAAAGTAAGGCTATTAGTCGCTACCTGATACAAATCAATTTCACCACTATTAACTTGTAAGGTTAAATCATTTTCACCGGTAATAGAACTGGCAAGTACTTGATTACCCAATGAGCTAATGGTGCTATCAGTCACTAAGTCAAGTACTGTATTGGTCGTAAATATAACGTCAGCCTGAGTAGTAATATCACCATTAAGTGAAGTTGTTCCAGCACGAGATATATTTAAACTCTTTAAGTTTGATGCGCCCAGACTAATAATATCTGCATCTAGGATCAAATCATAAGCCTGACCTGTAAGCTGAGTATCTAACAATAGATTTGTCGCATCAAGGCTTAGGCTATTATATAAAACAACCGTTGCAGCATTACTTAAATCCAAACTATTCGATGTCACTATCGTGTTATACAAATTGGCATTTTGTGCCTGCACAGATAAGGATTGAAGATTAACCTTAGAAAGACTGACATCGCCTTGCAGTGCTTTGAGTGCTAAATTGTTACCACTCAATTCAGTTGAACTAAAATCAATATTTCCGGTATTAGATTCTATTGTGCGCGTATTAATTCCACTAATCGTTGTGTTGGAAACCGAGGTAAAATCTAAGCTGGATTGTGTTGTTACATTGCCATTTATATTGACGGTATTTGCATTAAGACTCAAGGTGTCCAATACTTCGTTCTGACCAATTGCCTGTAAATTAATTGTCTCTGCATTTAATGTCAAACTATTAGCATTAACAGTAGAGATATCGTCATCAAGATTCTGTCCGAGCAGAATTTGACTGTTTGCACCAGCACTTAAGCTAACATCTGCGGTGATCGTTGTTGCACTCACGCGGCTTAAATCAATATCACCCTGAGTCGATAAATTACCGCTAATATCTAGTTCATTAGCATTGACTATCAGGTTATTCAATGAAGATTCACCAAGAATAACTGTATCACCAGCATTTAATGTCAGATTTTGTGATTGATTATCTAAACCTTGTGATAAATCTATATTACCGCTAGTACTGGTAAAACTAATATCCGTATTAAGCGTTAATTGTGAGAGACTATTTAAATCAATATTATTCTGGGTAGAAATATCATCATTTAAATTTGTGATGCCACTATTAATCAAAGTAAGGCTTTTAGTATTCACTTTGTTTAAGTTAATTTGTCCACCTTGTGACTGTAAGGTTAGATCATAAGCACCGGTAATGGCGCTAGCAAGCACTTGATTACCTAAAGAACTTATGGTGCTATCTATTGCTAAGTTCAATATCGTATTGGTCGCAAAGGTGACATCAGCCTGAGTTGTAATATCACCATTGAGTGACGTTGTTCCAGCACGCGTTACGCTTAAACTTTTCACATCCAATTGCCCCAGACTAATGACATCAGCGTCTAATGTCAGATCATAAGCCTGACCCGTTATCTGGGTATCAAGTAATACATTATTCGCATCTAAGCTTAGACTATTATATAAAACAACCGTTGCAGCATTACTTAAATCCAGACTATTCGATGTCACTATCGTGTTATATAAATTCGCATTATTTGCTTGTACGGATAAGGATTGAAGATTAACCTTAGCAAGACTGACATCGCCCTGGTCTGCATTGAGAGCTAAATCATTACCACTTAAATCAGTGAGACTAAAATCAATATTACCGGTATTGGATTCTATTTTACGTGTGCTATTACCACTAATCGTCGCATTAGTCACCAAGGAGAAGTCTAAACTGGATTGGGTGGTAATATCACCATCAATATCCACGGCACTGGATGTGATGTTCAGTGTGTCCAGGGCATCATTTTGACCCACATCGTTTAACGCTATCGTATCAGCGCTTAACGTCAGCTCTTTTCTATTGGCATTAGTCGCATCGTTATCAATGGCGGTACCGAGTAGAATTTGATCCCCTGAACCCACACTGCCTGCCGTTAAAGTCACGTCAGTAGTAATTGTGGTGGCGGTTACATTGGTGAGATCAATGTTATCACTGGTATTGATATCACCATTGAGACTCAGAATCGCAGCAGTGACATTCAGTGATTCCAAGGTACTAGCACCCAAGTCGATGCTATTGGCTGCTAATACTAATTGTTCATTAGCACTGTTCAGGCCTTGTGATAAGTCAATATTGCCCGTGTCACTGGTTAATGTCAGGTTGTCATTGAGCGCTAAGGTATCAGCAGCACTCAAGTCCATATCAACTGCGGTGGTGATATTGCTATTGAGTGTGGTCGTGCCGCTATTGGTCACATCCAGACTATTGGTATTGACTGCGTACAAGTCAATTTGACCACCATTGACATCAAGCACTAGGTCAAAGTTACCACTGATGCTATTGGCCAGTATTTGCTGACCGGCATCACCGCTTACACCATTAGCATTCAATATCAATTTGCTATTGTTGCTCAGGATCAGGCTGTTATTGATACCAAACTGCAAGTTATCCTGCGTGGTGATATCACCCTTGAGAGTAATGGTGCTATTCGTACGGGTGAAATTCAGGTTATTGACATCGGCACTGTCCAAACTAATGCTGTCACCATCAACACTTAAGTCATAAGCATTGACACTGCCCAGATTAATGGTGTCGGCTTTAAGATCCAGATTAAATGCACTACTATTGACCACCGAATTTAATAGCAATTGACCCGACTGGGATTCCAGTTTTAGAGCACCCAGTAAAATGACACTATTCGCACCACTTAAATCTAAGTCGCCAGTGGTCAGGATGTTATTGTTTAAATTGGTCGCTTGAACGGACTGTACTTTTAAGGAGTTTAAGGTCACGGCATCTAAACTGACAAGACCATTGGCTTGCAAGGATAAGTCATTACCACTGAGGGGTGTGCCGGTAAAATCAATATCACCATTGTTTGAGATGACATTACGGACTGCACCACCACTGATATTTACACTGCCTGAGCTGGTAAAGTCTAAACTGGATTGGGTGGTAATATCACCATCAATATCCACGGCACTGGATGTGATGTTCAGTGTGTCCAGGGCATCATTTTGACCCACATCGTTTAACGCTATCGTATCAGCACTTAACGTCATCTCTTTTCTATTGGCATTAGCAGCATCGTTATCAATGGCTGCACCGAGTAGGATTTGATCGCCTGAACCTGCACTGCCCGCAGTTAAAGTCACATCAGTAGTAATTGTGGTGGCGGTTACATTGGTGAGGTCAATGTTATCACTGGTATTGATATCACCATTGAGGCTCAAAGTCGCAGCAGTGACATTCAGTGATTCCAAGGTACTAGCACCCAAGTCGATGCTATTGGCTGCTAATACTAATTGTTCATTAGCACTGTTCAGGCCTTGTGATAAGTCAATATTGCCCGTGTCACTGGTTAATGTCAGGTTGTCATTGAGCGCTAAGGTATCAGCAGCACTCAAGTCCATATCAACTGCGGTGGTGATATTGCTATTGAGTGTGGTCGTGCCGCTATTGGTCACATCCAGACTATTGGTATTGACTGCGTACAAGTCAATTTGACCACCATTGACATCAAGCACTAGGTCAAAGTTACCACTGATGCTATTGGCCAGTATTTGCTGACCGGCATCACCGCTTACACCATTAGCATTCAATATCAATTTGCTATTGTTGCTCAGGATCAGGCTGTTATTGATACCAAACTGCAAGTTATCCTGCGTGGTGATATCACCCTTGAGAGTAATGGTGCTATTCGTACGGGTGAAATTCAGGTTATTGACATCGGCACTGTCCAAACTAATGCTGTCACCATCAACACTTAAGTCATAAGCATTGACACTGCCCAGATTAATGGTGTCGGCTTTAAGATCCAGATTAAATGCACTACTATTGACCACCGAATTTAATAGCAATTGACCCGACTGGGATTCCAGTTTTAGAGCACCCAGTAAAATGACACTATTCGCACCACTTAAATCTAAGTCGCCAGTGGTCAGGATGTTATTGTTTAAATTGGTCGCTTGAACGGACTGTACTGTTAAGGAGTTTAAGGTCACGGCATCTAAACTGACAAGACCATTGGCTTGCAAGGATAAGTCATTACCACTGAGGGGTGTGCCGGTAAAATCAATATCACCATTGTTTGAGATGACATTACGGACTGCACCACCACTGATATTTACACTGCCTGAGCTGGTAAAGTCTAAACTGGATTGGGTGGTAATATCACCATCAATATCCACGGCACTGGATGTGATGTTCAGTGTGTCCAGGGCATCATTTTGACCCACATCGTTTAACGCTATCGTATCAGCACTTAACGTCATCTCTTTTCTATTGGCATTAGCAGCATCGTTATCAATGGCTGCACCGAGTAGGATTTGATCGCCTGAACCTGCACTGCCCGCAGTTAAAGTCACATCAGTAGTAATTGTGGTGGCGGTTACATTGGTGAGGTCAATGTTATCACTGGTATTGATATCACCATTGAGGCTCAAAGTCGCAGCAGTGACATTCAGTGATTCCAAGGTACTAGCACCCAAGTCGATGCTATTGGCTGCTAATACTAATTGTTCATTAGCACTGTTCAGGCCTTGTGATAAGTCAATATTGCCCGTGTCACTGGTTAATGTCAGGTTGTCATTGAGCGCTAAGGTATCAGCAGCACTCAAGTCCATATCAACTGCGGTGGTGATATTGCTATTGAGTGTGGTCGTGCCGCTATTGGTCACATCCAGACTATTGGTATTGACTGCGTACAAGTCAATTTGACCACCATTGACATCAAGCACTAGGTCAAAGTTACCACTGATGCTATTGGCCAGTATTTGCTGACCGGCATCACCGCTTACACCATTAGCATTCAATATCAATTTGCTATTGTTGCTCAGGATCAGGCTGTTATTGATACCAAACTGCAAGTTATCCTGCGTGGTGATATCACCCTTGAGAGTAATGGTGCTATTCGTACGGGTGAAATTCAGGTTATTGACATCGGCACTGTCCAAACTAATGCTGTCACCATCAACACTTAAGTCATAAGCATTGACACTGCCCAGATTAATGGTGTCGGCTTTAAGATCCAGATTAAATGCACTACTATTGACCACCGAATTTAATAGCAATTGACCCGACTGGGATTCCAGTTTTAGAGCACCCAGTAAAATGACACTATTCGCACCACTTAAATCTAAGTCGCCAGTGGTCAGGATGTTATTGTTTAAATTGGTCGCTTGAACGGACTGTACTTTTAAGGAGTTTAAGGTCACGGCATCTAAACTGACAAGACCATTGGCTTGCAAGGATAAGTCATTACCACTGAGGGGTGTGCCGGTAAAATCAATATCACCATTGTTTGAGATGACATTACGGACTGCACCACCACTGATATTTACACTGCCTGAGCTGGTAAAGCCTAAACTGGATTGGGTGGTAATATCACCATCAATATCCACGGCACTGGATGTGATGTTCAGTGTTTCCAGGGCATCATTTTGACCCACATCGTTTAACGCTATCGTATCAGCGCTTAACGTCAGCCCTTTTCTATTGGCATTAGTCGCATCATTATCTATGGCGGTACCGAGTAGAATTTGATCCCCTGAACCCACACTGCCTGCCGTTAAAGTCACGTCAGTAGTAATTGTGGTGGCGGTTACATTGGTGAGATCAATGTTATCACTGGTATTGATATCACCATTGAGACTCAGAGTCGCAGCAGTGACATTCAGTGATTCTAGTGTACTGTTCTGGCCTACATTGTTTATATCAATGCTATCTGCTTTTAATGTGAGTGCTGTTGCATCAACACTGTTTACATCATTATCAATATCAGCACCCAGAAGAATTTTGTTGCCAGAACCTGTTGTACCAGCCGTTATGCTCACATCTGATTTGATTGTGGCTGTTGTTACCCCACTTAAATCAACGTCTTTTTGTGTGGAGACATCACCGCTAATTGTTAATTGACTCGCAGTAACCGTCAGTGCATCCAAAGCATTGTTTTGTCCTGCATCTTGTAGCTCTACATTGTCAGCATTTAAAGTTAAAGCCTTTGTATCGACATTACTTATATCATTATCAATGTCGGCACCGAGTAAGATTTGATCGCCTGAACCTGCACTTCCCGCAGTTAAAGTCACGTCAGATTTTAGCGTAGTTAAATTGACACTACTCAGATCAATATCTCTAATAGTGGTTACGTCACCATTCAAGCCTAATGTTTCTGAGTTAATGGTCAGAGCATTAACAGCCGAAACCTGTTCAAGCGACACATTTCCTTTTCCAGATGCGGGTAATGCTGTGGCACTAATAAGCAGTTCATTTAATGATTGTCCGTTAACATCACCATTAACAATAACATCACCAGCACTACTGCTTAAGGCAACAATATATTCATTACCCACAATGACATCAGTTGATTTACTAAGGCTTATTTCAACACTACCACCATTTGCATTATCAGTGCCTGAATTTAATGTAATATCATTAGTTGCAGATAAGTTACCCATCAATTTAATGCTATTTGAGGAGGAAATAGTGATACTGTCTGAACTGCTTATTTCGCCTAAAATAACAGCTGTTGTATTATCGTTTTCACCACTTGCATTAGTACCACTATTAATCACTAAACTACCAGAGGTTATAATAATTGATGCCTTTGATGTATCGATTCCATGAATCTGGCCGACTAATTTACCACCTTCTGATGCATCATTATTACGTGTTTCAAGGGTTAGGTTGTTTGATAAGTTGAGTGTTAATGTATCAAATTCAATACCAATAGTTGCTTGTAAAGTAATATCTGAAGCAATTCCCTCTAATTGAGCTTTAGTTAAGATAATCGATAAATCTTCTGCTTCATCATAATCCAGTTTGTTATCCAACCAATCACTTACATCATCATAAATGGATGGGTGATCGACACCTTCGTTATCATCGTCATCACCACTCTCATGTTCAGGAATCGCAGCTACAACAGAAATAAATTCAGGGTCAAGTAATAACATACCAATCTGACCATTTTCAGCTGTTGTATCTACATTGCCCTCAAATTTTAATTTTTTCTTTCCTGAAACTTCAACAAATCCCCCATCGCCAGATTGTTTGCCACCTTTTGCAGAGATATCCCCTTCAAATTCAGTTTTTTCATCGGCCCAGATGATCACTTTACCACCATCACCCGCAGTAATAGCATCAGCTTTAATGATGACATTTTTATCAATTTCAGTTTTTTTGGCTGTTTTAACATCGCCCTTGCCTTGATAGTCACCGCCAATTAAAATCTCACCACCACCTTGTTGGCCTGAAGCGTCAATGAGAGTGTTGCTTTCAATTTCTACTTCATCACCCGTTATAACAACCTTACCACCCTTGGAAGATTGTCCTAAACCTTGCGCTGAAACGAGACCTTCTATTTCCACTTCATCGATCGCAGCAATAGTAATTGTGCCTGCGGTATCACTTTGAGTATCAGTAATCAGAGAACCTTTTGACTCGACATTGTTACCTTGAAGGACTATATTGCCAGCAATTTCATCGCTATTAAAACCAGAAACATCAATGGTACCCGTATTAACAATATCGCTATCACTGCCACCAATAAGAAATACGTCACCACCTCGTTGTTCAATTCTAGATGCTTTAATAACACCATCATTATTAACGACTTGGGAAAAAACATCCTTAGATGTTTGGGCATTCAATATTACATGACCACCCTCAGCAATAATTTCTCCAGTATTACTCACCGTTTTCTTAAGTAGTTTGTCCTGCTCAATTAATTCTTTATCAACTTCAAACTGGATCAGACCATCACCGTCAAAATCGACGCTTACTTTATTGGCAGAAATCAGATTAACATTTCCCAGCTTGGCATAAATTTTACCTTCATTGATAACATTACTGCCAATTAGTGTTACACCACCTGTGGCCGCTTTTATTAAGCCTTTGTTGATGATGCTAGCTGATTTGCTATTTATATTTTTGGTAAAAATATATTTGCCTGCCATAAAATCTTTAGTGGTAATATCTAGACTACTAGCAACGATACCAGCCACATTCACGGTAGCTGTTTTACCAAAGACAATACCATTGGGATTAATCAGAAAGACCTGACCATTTGAAGTGAGCTTACCTAAAATTTGACTTGGGTTTTGATCAATTATTCGATTCAGTACAGCGGATGATGACGAGGGCTGAATAAAATTGACTGATTCATTGGAGTTGATATTGAAACTATTCCATTGAATAGCTGCGCGATTAGACTGTTGATGAATAACCGTCTGATTGCTTGATTGCGTTATAGTTGCCTGACCAGCCTGAACAATACCATTCTGAGGCAAGGCAAATACGTCAACAGAAAAGAATGGATTGATAATCACCAAACCACTGGCAACGGGTAATATACTTTTACGAATTGCCGAAGCAAGTTTCACACTACCCTTTGATTTACTTCCCTTTAATAAGGCTTTTCTACGTAGCATTGTCATATCTAACTTCCTGTTGATAATATTTAAATCTTGTCAAGCATTACGCTTGTAAACATTTATAGACATTCATATAACATCCATTTATGAATAAACTAAAAATGGTAACTCAGTTCAAAATAGTATTGCGGATCACGATCATTTGAAGGATCGGGCCTGCCCATTGGTTTTGCCATATAAAGTCGTCCAACAAAACCGTAAAGCTCTTTTAATTGTATTGCAAAACCATAGCCCTCAAGACTAATAGTCTCTTCTTGAAAAGTCAGCGGGTCATTAATCCAGCCTTTAGTCGTATCATAAAAGAAAGAAAGGTTAAAAATATCTTTCCATTTTCTACCTGCAAAGGCATTATAATCACCAATAAAAGGCAAACCAACTGACCATTCTATGGATGCCAAGTAACCTTTATCACTTAAAAATTCTGAAACAGGATAGGCTCTTACACTATTAGGTCCACCCAACTGAAATTGTTCTAATGAAGTGAGAAGATCATCAGAATATTGAGTGTTTAATTTCAAAATCAATGATTGCTCATAAGGTAGCGACTGCACTCGCGCAAAGTTTAAATTCCATTTATCAAATCTTGATCCGGCTCTTTTGCCACTACCGCTAAACCGTCCTGAATTAGGAT